>CAYNNX010000334.1:0-7837 GCA_964398515.1 uncultured Streptantibioticus sp.
GGCGCGAACGGACAGACCCGGCGGCCGGATTCAGCAGAGCAGCACGGCGACGAGTGATGACCGTGTGGACATCGCGTTCGCGACGCCTCCATTATCGCCGACCAGGCACGGATGCGCCGTGACCTGGGCCCGCTGCGGCCCGGCGACGACGCTCGCAGGAACTCCCCGAACCCTCTCTTACAACAACGTCGGCTCCCAAGACCACAACCGGGTCTCGGAAGCCGACGTGACGTCGAGCCCGCGTTGACCAACAGTATCCGCAACGCGGGCCGGGCTCCTCCAGGCGGGCGTGCTGTCCTTATCCGGAGACTTTCGCGTGCGTGGTGCCGCCTTGGCTACTGAAATTGTTCCCAGGGGCCGATGGCGCCGGCGCGGGCGCGGAGCATGCCGTACTGGTCACCGCCATAGCCGAGTTCGGCCGAGACGTACAGGCCGCTCGCAGCCGAGCGGATGGCGTAGCCGTTCCCGGCGGGCTCGAAGGTGAACTGTTCCCAGGGGCCGATGGCGCCGGCGCGGGCGCGAAGCATGCCGTACTGGTCACCGCCATAGCCGAGTTCCGCCGAGACGTACTGACCGCTCGCGGCCGAGCGGATGGCATAGGTGCTGGTGGCGCTGTTGCGGCAGAGGTTGAACTGTTCCCAGGGGCCGATGGCGCCGGCGCGGGCGCGGAGCATGCCGTACTGGTCACCGCCATAGCCGAGTTCCGCCGAGACGTACTGTCCACTGGCGGCAGAGCGGATAGAAGTGGTGACGGTAACGCAGTCGGTTTCGCTGGGGGCTGCGGTGCCGAGGTCGGCGGCCAGGTAGGCGTCGTAAGACTGCAGTTCGGCTGCTGCCTGGCTCAGGCTGGTACCGGCTGAGACCGGGACGGTGTTCCAGGTCAGTTCCATCTGGTGTCCGTGCCGCCAGCCCCGGGTGTGCACCGCATCGGTGCGGGGGTTGTCACTGTTGGGGTCCTTGGCGTCGATGTTCTGGCCGCTGTCCAGGTAGGACTGCAGTGCGTAGGCGCCCCAGCCCTCCCGGCCGCCCCAGGAGAAGTACTGCTGGTTCGGGGTGGGATACGTCAGATTCTCCATGACGACAGGTCCGCCGTTACCGCCCTCGTAGGCCATGACCTTGCGCTTTTGGGGGTTGTAGAGGGCGAACTTCCCCGCGTCGCCGATCTGCTCCCACTGGCAGTAAGGGTTGCCGCCGTTGTTCTGCTGAAGCCAGACGCTGTCGTCCCACTGGCTGGCGCAGAGCATACGGTCGGGCCAGAGCCCGTTGGTGATGAGCACGGGTGTGCTGATCGCCGTGACGCTGGTGTCCGCGTAGGCCGGAGCTGACGGCAGGACAGCCAGCCCAACCACGGCGAGGACGAGCGCTGCGACGGCGACGCGGGCGATACTCAGGCCTGCGGATAAGGAACGTGCGGTGTTTCGCAAGATGTGTTGCTCCCTTCACATGGGAAGATGCCACGGCGCCATGGCAGGCGACGGGGAGGCACGGAGCTGCGAATACGTCCAGTACGCCGGGCTGCCGGTGATGACGGCAACCACCGTGGGATGTTCACGCCACGCCACGGACGATCTGATACACCTTGCGGCTCCGGGCGCGGGGAAAGCCTGGCATCGGCATCCGTCACATGACAAGAGGCAGATGGAGAAAAACCGGGGAATCTGTGCTCATTGTGTGAAGCTCAGGCGCTGCGGCTGCTCCCTCTACTACGGCTACAAACGCGGCGTGACCTGGCTGAACGCAGTCAACGACCAGGTCGCGGGGATCGGCGCGATGGTCGTGCGTTGCACCCCGCGCGACAGCCTGTACACGCTGGACACCCTGCTGAACCTCGATGGCGGAGTGAAACCGGGAGATGGGCGCGACCGACAACGCCTCGTACTCCGACATGGCGTTTCCGCCTGTACAAGATGCTCGGCTTCCGCTTCGCCCCGCGCTTCCGCGACGCGAGGGCGCCCGGCGGATGCTCGCCGCGGCCCTGGAGGCGGAAGTCAACTAGGGTCTGTCCGACGGGTCGCGTGACTGCAAAGTCGAAGCGCAGTGCCCGCTTCCATAAGACCAGGGTCTGCAAAGCACGGCGCCCCGGACTCCTCGCAACTCACAGATGCAGCCACTTCACAGGCATCGTCCGCCAACGTCTCGTGGGCGTAGCAGAGGCTCGGGATGGGACGGCCGGAAAGGCGAGAATTCCTCGCGGGTGTCCTGGCCCCGGGGCGGCGGCGTCCGTGCTTCAGGGCCGGAAGATCCGGTCCAGGTGGTAGTGGAGGACGGCCGTGGCGGACTCGGCGTCGCGCTGGCCCACCAGGATGCTGGTGCCGAGCCCCGCGGACATGGCCAGCAAGCCGACTGCTTCGGCATGGGCGTCCGTGCCGGCGCGGAGCAGTCCGGCGTCCGCCGCCTGTTGCAGCAGCCCGGTGAGAGTGGTCTCGGCGGTGTCGGGATCCTTGATGAAGGGCTGGGCTGCGAGGGCCTCGTCGGTGACCGACAGCACGGCGTACGAGGTGTAGAGGTGATGGAACAGGCGACTCTCCTCGTCGACTGGTAGGGCCGCCGTCAGCAGTGCCTCGATCACCGCCCGTGGCCCGGGGGTGTCACCGGCGGCGCGGACCTGGGCGGTCACCCGTTCCCCGAACCTGTCGGCCAGATGCCGCAGTCCGAAGAGGAGCAGCTTCTCCTTGGACTCGAAGTAGTACTGCACCAGCCGCAGTGAGACGCCCGCCTCGGCCGCCACGTCCCGCATACCCACAGCGTGCAGCCCTTGTCGTCCGGCGGCCCGGACGAGGCCCTGCGCGATCTCGGTGCGCCGCTCTGCGTGATCCACGCGCTTGGGCATGGCTCGACTCTCCGCTCCTCGGATCGTGTCTCCGATTTTTGATGATACAGCCGTACCACGTTTGTGGTACGTTCGTATCACAAAGACCGACTGCCCAGGAGGTGGCCGTGCCCGAGCCCACAACAGCCCGTCCCCAGCCCGATGTCGGCCGCTTCGTCAGCGACGCCTGGCGCGCGCGCTACTTCGCGGCCTGCGACGCGGTCTACGCGCTGGGCACGCCCGTGTCCTGGGAGGAGGACGTGGAGACCTCCTTCGGGACCACGCACGTCTACCGCTACGACCCCGAGGACCCGGCCGCCCGCGAGCGCACCCCCCTCGTCCTCGTCCACGGAGCCGGCTCCTGCTCCGCCATGTGGTACCCGAACACTCCCGCCCTCAGCGCCGAGCGGCCCGTCTACGCCATCGACACCCCGGGCGACCCGGGCCGCAGCGTGCACCGCGCGCCCATCCACGAGCCCGAGCGCGCCGCGCAGTGGCTGGACGAGACACTCGCCGGCCTCGGGCTCGACCGTGTGCACCTCCTCGGCTCGTCGTACGGCGGCTGGCTCGTCCTGAACCAGGCGTACCGCGCGCCGGAACGCCTCGCCTCGGTCACGCTGCTCGACCCCGGGGGCCTGGAGAAGGTGGGACTGCGCTTCTTCGTGTGGATCTTCGCTAGTCTGTTCGCCACCTTCGCCCCCAAGGCGCTGCGGCCACGGCTCGCGTCCTGGCTGGAACAACCCGTCCTCGTCGTCCCGGAACTACGCACCATGATCCGCACCGGCGTCCGCGCCTACCGCATCCGCCGACCCGTGCCGCAACCCCTCACCGACGCCGAACTGGGGGCCATCCGCACGCCGTTGTACCTGGTGCTCGGCAGGCGCAGCCTCCTGGTCCACCCCGACCGGCAGGTCGAACGCGTGCCCCGGCTGATCCCCGGCGCAAGGGCCGAGATCATCTCCCGGACCGGCCATGGACCGCAGATCGACCATGCGGAGCTGACCAACCGGAAGATACTCGACTTCGTGAAGGCCGCCGACCTCGGTCTGCCGACATCACGCTAACCGCGGCATGGACGGCGCGCCTCACCTGCTGCGGACCGCTGCCGGCTCGGCGCGCGTCACTGCCAGGGCCCGGCCGCTCGCATCCCCGACGGCTCGGCTCCGGCTTCTCCCCCAGACCACCAGATGCGCCCTCATCCGTGGACGACGCGTGTCGTGCCTGCGGTACCAGCGGCCGGCGCGCCACAAGACGATCGGCGGTCTGGCTCCGTAGTCCTCCCCGCCGCTATCCCGCCTGCCGAATCAGCGGGCCCTTCCAGCCGAAACGGCCCGCTGGTCGCGCGACCCCGTCCCCGGGTGGCGTGATCAGGTTGGCTTCAGCGGGGTGATGCCGGTCCCCGCATAGAGCTCGGGCTCCAGCGACAAAACCGTGACCGGTTCGCCCGCCTTGACCGACTGCCAGGCGACGGCCGCCGGGTGAGCCACGGGCCAGTCCACGCCTGGCCAGTCCAGCGCGTCCAGGGCGTGCGAAGTGCTGAAGGGAACGCCTTCCGCGAACCGCAAGGCCGCAGCGTGTCTGCCCGCGCCGGCGACCTGGCGCTCGGCGGCAAGCACGGACAGCGATGGGATCAAGATCCGGCCGGTACCGCGCGAGGCCTCGATGTACAGACCCGTGAAGAACGGATCCGCCCGGTACAGGGCGGCCAAAGCAGTGTGGTCCAAGACGGCCGTCAAGCTCATGCGGCGGCGCCGCCCTGGTGGGCGCGGATCCTCGCCCAGGCGTCCTGCCCGCTCTGCTGAACCTGCTCGGTGTACTCGACACCCAGCTCACGGGCCGCCTCGAGCGCCCGCTGTGCCCGCATGTCGCGGGCGGCCCGGATGATGTCTGCGTTGACCACGGTGGGCCGGCCGCCGACCTTGCCGCGGGCGCGAGCGGCGGCCAGGCCCTCGCGGGTGCCGGAGACGATCAGCTCCCGGATGAACTCCGCCAGCGCGGCGAAGACGTGGAACACCAGCCGACCGCCGGGCGTGGTGGTGTCCAGGCGCTCGTGCAGCGAGGTGAACCCGATCTCGCTCTTGCGCAGTTCGCCGACCATGGTGATCAGGTCTTGCAACGAGCGGCCGTAGCGGTCGAGGGCGGGCACCACCAGGGTGTCGCCGGCGGCGAGGGCATCGGGCCACAAACGTTTCGGTCGAAACGTTTGACACTGGCGTTCGAGCCGCGCGCGTCCGGGAGGTGGTTCGTCGGTGCCATCTCCCGGACAGGCGTGCGCCACTCGTACGTCCACGCGCGTCCGGCCTGTGAGACCTCACGCGTCCCGAAGTTCCCGGACAGGGGCCCAAGGCCGGAGGCGGCTGTGAGCCGGGACGTCACCGGTTGGTTCGACCGGCTGAAAGCCGAGGCCGTGGAGACCATCGCCGCCGCCCTGCCGTAGCCGGCCCCGAAGACCTCCCGCATCCGCCGCCCCTTCCCCCGATGACCGGGGACGAGCTGCGCCGGGTGGCGAAGGGGGCCGATGGCCTGCTGGGCGGACACCCCCGGGTATCACGGATATTCGTTCATGTGTGGAAGCAGTTGTTCGGTCCAGAGGGTTTTGCCGTCGGCGTCATAGCGGGTGCCCCATGCCTCGGCGAGCCGGGAGATGATGAACAGCCCGCGCCCGCCCTCGTCGACGGTGCGGGCGTGGCGCAGTCGCGGTGCCGTGTTGGCGCTGTCGCGGACTTCGCATGTGAGTGTGCGGTCGTGGACCAGACGCAGTTGCAGCGGGGGACGGCCGTAGCGGATCGCGTTGGTGACCAGTTCGCTGGCGATGAGTTCGGTGGTGAAGGCTGTCTCGTCGTCTACGGCCCAGGTAGCGAGTTGGGTGCTGACGTGATGGCGGGTGCGCGAGACAGCGGCGGGGTCGTTGTCGATGGGCCAGGTCGCCACCCGGTCGGGCGGGAAGGGGCGGGTGCGGGCCAGCAGCACCGTGAAGTCCCGGGAGGTTTCGCCGGCCAGGGCGTATGCGATGTCGTCGCGCAGCTTCTGGAGCGGACGGTCGATGTCGGTCAGTGCTCGGCGTAGTGGCCGCGGGTCGCTGCTCGCCCCGGATACCGCGTCCGTGGTGATGACGAGGACCAGCACACTGCCTTCGGGGACGTCCAGTTCGGTGGCGGCGAACGGGGCGCTGTCGGCGGCGCCCAGCTGGGGGGCGGCGGGCAGCTCGGGCAGGTCGACGGTGCCGTCGGGGTGTGCGAGAAGGACGAGTGGGGAGGAACCGGCCCGGGCGAGAGTGCATCGGCGGGTGAGTGGGTCGTAGGTGGCGTAGAGGCAGTCGGCGGTCAGGGACTCGCCGTGGTGAGGGTCTGTCGTGGGTCGGGCGGCCCGTTCGGTGGCCAGCGCTTGGACGGTGTGGTCGAGGTGGGCGAGGAGTTCGTCGGGTGCGAGGTCGAAGGCGGCCAGGGAGCGGGCGGCGGTGCGCAGTTGTCCCATGGTGGCGGCGGCGTGGATGCCCCGTCCGGTGACGTCGCCGACGGCCAGTGCGGTGCGGGCGCTGGACAGGTTGATGGTGTCGTACCAGCCGCCGCCTCCGGTGGGCAGGACGGGTGCGAAAGCGGTCTCCAGCGCGGTGTGCGTGTCCTGGTCGTGGGGGAGCAGATGGCGCTCCAGAACCGCCGCGATGGTGTGCTCTCGGGTGAAGTGGCGGGCGTTGTCGAGGTGCACGGCGGCGTGGTCGGCAAGTTCGCGCACCAGGGAGACATCGTCCTCGTCGAACGGGTCCGGTTGCGCGGTGCGGTAGAGGCAGGCCAGTCCGAGCACGGTGCTGCGCAGGGCGAGTGGGGTGACCAGCATCGAGTGCGCACCGCAGGTGTGGATCGCTTGCGCGCGGGCCGGGTGGGCGGCCAGCCAAGACGGGGCGGGTCGCAGGGTGACCGTGCGTGGACGCAGATCCGTCAGCGCTTGGGAGTGCGGGGTCGGTGCTGGGATCCGGTGCAGGTCACCGATGGGTAGTACCTCCGGTGGCTCGGAACCGGTGGGGTTGCTGATGGCGGTGCGGCGCAGCGGGAAGCCTTGGACGAACGGTGCGGTCGGGGCGTTCTCGCCGCGGATGACCGCGTCGATGACGTCCACCACCGCGATGTCGGCGAACCCGGGTACCAGCGTGTCGGCGAATTCCTGGCAGGTGGCCACCACGTCGAGGGTTCGCCCGACCCGGTCGCGCACCGCGTTCAGCACGCGGATCCGGGTGCGTGCTTTCTCCCGCTCGGTGATGTCGACGGCCACGAGCGCCAGCCCGAGCACGGTCTCCTGGCGGTCCTCCAGTCGAAAGGCGGAGAGCGAGTAGGAGCGTTCTCGCGGCGGGTAGTCGGTATGCCTGCATACCAGGTGGTTCAGCAGCGGCGTGCCGCTGTGGAGCACCGTGCGCAGCAGGGTCTCGGTCGTTTCGGGGTCGACCAGGTCGTAGCCTTCGGGGAAACGGCGACCGATGAACTCCTCGGGCCGCCTGTCACGCATGGCGGGTGTGGCGATGTTGATCCGGACGACGCGCAAGTCGGTGTCCAGCACGTGCAGCCCCACCGGCGATTCCATCAACAGGGCGTTGAGGAGCGCCACGTCGACATCGCGCAGCGTCTTCCCATCATAGCTCTCAGTCACCAATGCCTCCGGCATCCCCGGGCGGCCCACCGAGCCCACTGCTTCTACCGTGCTCCCATCGGCCACCATGCCGCCAGCCCGAGCCGGGCGGACCTTCAAGAAAGTCCCTGGTTCGGCGAGCACCCCGGCCGGGCCAGCAGCGGCGGTGCTGCCGGCGGCGGCGCGGCTGGCGAGCACGGTGTCGGCGGCCGGGCTGCGGGTGTTCGCCTCCCGTCGGTGGCCGACCGGGCTGCGGCGCTTCCCGCACCAGGTCACGCTGGTCAGCGGTGCCTGACCGAGGCCGCCTGCCTGCGTACGGCCCGCCGCCTGGCCCCCGAGCCGGCCGCGGTGGTGGTCCGACACCCAGCCCCTCACCGGCTGGGCGTTCGTCAAAGACCTCGCCGCCCGCAC
>CAYNNX010000335.1:0-7753 GCA_964398515.1 uncultured Streptantibioticus sp.
CGCAACGCCCCGCTCCCCCGGCCCCGGCCCGGCCACGCCGACCTCGCCGTGATGCAGCAGTACGGCTTCGACGAGGCCCGCCCGGTCCTGGAGCGCGCCTCCGCCCGCGAGACCGCGGCGCGCGTGGCCCTCGGCACGGTGGCCCGCTACTACCTGAACGAGACCACCGGCATCGAGATCGTCAGCCACGTCGTGGAGCTCGCCTCCGCCAAGGCGCCCTACGGCGTCTACCCGACCCCGGCGGACGTCGCGCGGCTCGACGCGGACCCGGTGCGCTGCCTGGACGAGGCGGCGAGCAAGGCGATGGTCGCCGAGATCGACCAGGCCCACAAGGACGGCGACACCCTCGGCGGTGTCGTCGAGGTGCTGGCCTACAACGTCCCCGTCGGCCTCGGCTCGCACGTCCACTGGGACCGGCGCCTGGACGCCCGGCTCGCCGCCGCGCTCATGGGCATCCAGGCGATCAAGGGCGTCGAGGTCGGCGACGGCTTCGAACTGGCCCGGGTGCCCGGCTCGAAGGCGCACGACGAGATCGTGGGCACCGGCGAGGGCATCAGGCGCGCCTCGGGACGCTCCGGCGGCACCGAGGGCGGCCTGACCACCGGCGAGCTGCTGCGGGTCCGGGCGGCGATGAAGCCCATCGCCACCGTGCCCAAGGCGCTGGCCACGGTCGACGTCGCCACGGGCGAGCCCGCCCAGGCCCACCACCAGCGCTCCGACGTCTGCGCGGTCCCGGCCGCCGGCATCGTCGCCGAGGCCATGGTCGCCCTCGTCCTGGCGGACGCCGTGGCCGAGAAGTTCGGCGGCGACAGCGTGGCCGAGACGCGCCGCAACGTCACCGGCTACCTCGAGAACCTGGCGATCCGGTGAGCGCCGCCGGTGAGGCCGCCGGGCCCGTCGTCGTCCTCGTCGGGCCGCCCGGCGCCGGCAAGTCCACCGTCGGCCGCGTCCTCGCGCAGCGGCTCGGGACGAGCTACCGCGACACGGACGCCGACATCGAGGCGGCCCAGGGCCGTCCCATTCCGGACATCTTCATCGAGGACGGCGAGGCGCACTTCCGGGCGCTGGAGCGGGAAGCGGTCCGCGCCGCGCTCTCCGGTCACGCAGGCGTGCTCTCCCTCGGCGGCGGTTCGGTGCTGGACGAGGGGACCCGGCGGGCGCTGGCCGGCCGGCCGGTGGTCTTCCTCGACGTCGGTCTGGCCGACGCCGTGCGCCGCGTCGGCCTCGACACGCCCCGCCCGCTGCTCGCGGTCAACCCCCGGGCACGCTGGCGGGAGCTGATGGAGCAGCGCCGCCCGCTCTACACCGAGGTGGCCCGGGCCGTGGTGCCCACCGACGGGCGCACACCGGAGGAGGTGGCCGAAGCCGTCCTGGACGCACTTCAGCCGCCCCGGCAGCGCGATCCCCGCACCCCGCAGCACGAGCCGACACACAACGAGGCAGCAGCAATGAGCAGCGACACCGTCCGCATCCGGGTCGGCGGCACCGCGGGCACCGCCCCCTACGAGGTGCTCGTCGGCCGGCAACTCCTCGGCGAACTGCCGGGGTTGATCGGCCCCGACGCCAAGCGAGTCGCGGTCCTGCACCCGGAGGCGCTCGCCGCCACCGGCGAGGCGGTGCGCGAGGACCTCGCCGCCCAGGGGTACGAGGCGATCGCCGTCCAACTGCCCAACGCCGAGGAGGCGAAGTCGGCCGAGGTCGCCGCGTACTGCTGGAGCGTGCTCGGGCAGACCGGTTTCACCCGCACCGACGTCATCGTCGGCATCGGCGGCGGCGCCACCACCGACGTGGCCGGCTTCGTCGCCGCGACGTGGCTGCGCGGAGTGCGCTGGATCGCGGTGCCCACCACGGTGCTGGCCATGGTCGACGCGGCCGTCGGCGGCAAGACGGGCATCAACACGGCCGAGGGCAAGAACCTCGTCGGCGCCTTCCACCCGCCCGCCGGAGTCCTGTGCGACCTGGCCAGCCTGGAGTCGCTGCCGGTCCACGACTACGTCAGCGGGCTCGCCGAGGTCATCAAGGCCGGGTTCATCGCCGACCCCGTCATCCTCGACCTGATCGAGGCCGACCCGCAGGCCGCCCGCACCCCGGGGGGCCCGCACACCACCGAGCTGATCGAGCGCGCGATCCGGGTCAAGGCCGAGGTGGTCTCGCAGGACCTGAAGGAGTCGGGGCTGCGCGAGATCCTCAACTACGGCCACACGCTGGGCCACGCGATCGAGAAGAACGAGCGCTACACCTGGCGGCACGGCGCGGCCGTCTCGGTCGGCATGGTCTTCGCCGCCGAACTCGGCCGCCTGGCGGGCCGGTTGGACGACGCCACGGCCGAACGCCACCGCAGGGTGCTGGAATCCGTGGGGTTGCCCCTGACCTACCGCGGCGACCAGTGGCCGAGGCTGCTGGAGGCCATGAAGGTCGACAAGAAGTCCCGCGGCGACCGGCTGCGCTTCATCGTGCTCGACGGCCTCGCCAAGCCCACGGTGCTGGAGAGCCCCGACCCGGCCGTCCTCCTCGCCGCCTACGGCGAAGTCTCCGCCTAGCGCACACCCGTTCCCGCCCCGGAGCGGCAACTCCCGCGCTGAGCAGGCAGATCGGGCACCATGGTCCCTCCCCGGCCGTTCACACAACGGCGGCCGGGGACGGTACGGTTCGATGTCGAGCGGTCTCGAAAGCGGCTGCCCGGACACAGAACCACCGGCAAGGGACGGAGTGGGCCGACATGCAGCATGCTGTGGGGGTGCCGCTGCCACCGCCGCACGGCCCGGGGCACGGGCGCGCCGACGGCTGGGTCCCACCACCGCAGGGGCAGCCCGGCGGACACGAGCGGCCCGTGCCGCCGACCCCGGGTACGCCGCTCCCGGCCCCGCCCGCGGCGCCCGGCTGGCAGCCCCCGCAACCCCCGACGGCCACCGGCACCTTTGCGCTGCCGCCCGCCTCACCGGCCCCGCCGCCCGCCCTGGTCCCCCGGTCGCCCGTCGCGGTGCTGCTGATCGGTCCGGCCGGTGCGGGCAAGACGACCGTCGCCCGGTACTGGGCCGATCACCGCGACGCCCCGACCGCCCACATCAGCCTCGACGACGTCCGCGAATGGGTGCGGGCGGGCTTCGCCGACCCCCAGTCCGGGTGGAACGACCACTCCGAGGCGCAGTACCGGCTGGCCCGCCGCACCTGCGGCTTCTCCGCCCGCAACTTCCTGGCCAACGGCATCTCCTGCATCATCGACGACGCCGTCTTCCCCGACCGCCCGGTCGTCGGCCTCGGCGGCTGGAAGCGCCACGTGGGCCCCGGACTGCTGCCCGTCGTGCTCCTGCCGGGGCTGGAGGTCGTCCTCGCCCGTAACGCCGAACGCAGCGGCAACCGGCGGCTGACCGACGAGGAGGTCGCCCGCATCCACGGCCGCATGGCCGGCTGGTACGGCTCCGGGCTGCCCATCATCGACAACTCCGGCCTCGACGTCGCCGCCGCCGCCGAAGCGCTCGACCGGGTGGTGACCCGCAGCATCGCCGGCTCCCAGGCCCACTAGGCGGCGCACCGCCCGTCCGGACGCGCCGAAAGGTGGGCGCGCACGGCTCCACGTAGGCTCGGTGCATGTCCGAGGTGCACGCTTCCCGACGAGTGCGGCTGCGCGAGCGCTGCGCGGCGGCCGGGACCACCGCGGCCCTGGTCACCAGCCCCGCCAACATCCGCTATCTGACCGGCTGGGCCCCGCCCGACGCCGCGCTGCTGCTCGCGCCGGGCGCGGCCGTCCTGGTCCACGCCCGGCGCACCTTCACCGAGCCCGGCGAGGGACGGCCGCCGGAGGACGTACGGCTGGTGGAGCTCGGGGCGGCCGGCGGGGATCCGGCGGTGGCGGCGGCCGATCTCGCCCCGGCCCTGGGTGTGCGGAGCCTCGCGGTCGAGGAGCACCATCTGACCGTCTCCCGGCACCGGGCGATCGCGCTGGCCGTCCCCGAGCTGCGGCTGGCCGACCTCGGCCACTGCGTGGAGCATCTGCGGCTGGTCAAGGACGAGGACGAGATCGCCTGCCTGCGGATCGCCGCCGAGATCACCGACCAGGCCCTCGGCGAGCTGCTGGAGTCCATCCTGGTCGGCCGTACCGAACGCCACCTCGCCCTGGAGCTCGAGCGCCGCCTGGTCGACCACGGCGCCGACGGCCCGGCCTTCCCCACCTACGTCGGCACCGGCCCCCACTCGGGCGCCGCCCGCCACGCGCCCACCGACCGGCGGGTCGAGGAGGGCGACTTCCTCACGGTGTGCCTGGGCGCCTGCTACCGCGGTTACCGCTGCGAGGTCGGCCGTACCTTCGTGATCGGGGCCGCCCCCGCGAGCTGGCAGATCGAGCTGTACGACCTGGTCTTCGAGGCGCAGCGGGCCGGCCGCGAGGCGCTGGCGCCCGGGGCTCCCTGCCGGGAGGTCGACCGCGCGGCGCGTCAGGTGCTGGAGCGGGCCGGGCACGGGGACGCCGTCGGCACCTGCACCGGACACGGTGTCGGGCTCGAAATCGACGAGGACCCTCGGCTGTCACCGTCGGCCATGGGTAAACTGGACGCTTGTGTGCCGGTCACCGTCGAGCCGGGGGTCCACTTCCCGGGCCGGGGCGGTGTCCGGATCGACGACACACTCGTCGTGCGCCCACCGGCGGACGGCGGGCCCGAGCTACTCACCATCACGACGAAGGAACTGCTCGCCCTGTGAGCCGCGGCGGGCTCTGCCTTCGGTCCCGATGCAGCATTCTCAGGAGATTCCGCGACCGTGGCCACCACGAACGACCTCAAGAACGGCATCGTGCTCAAGCTCGAAGGCGGCCAGCTCTGGTCCGTCGTCGAGTTCCAGCACGTCAAGCCCGGCAAGGGCCCTGCCTTCGTCCGCACCAAGCTCAAGAACGTGCTCTCCGGCAAGGTCGTCGACAAGACGTTCAACGCCGGCGTGAAGGTCGAGACGGCCAGCGTCGACAAGCGGGGCATGCAGTTCTCCTACATGGACGGCGAGTACTTCGTCTTCATGGACATGGACACCTACGACCAGCTCCACGTCGACCGCAAGGCCGTCGGCGACGCCGCCAACTTCCTGCTCGAGGGCTTCGAGGCGGTCGTCGCGGTGCACGAGGGCGAGGTGCTCTACGTCGAGCTCCCGGCCGCCGTCGAGCTCACCATCGAGCACACCGAGCCGGGCGTCCAGGGCGACCGCTCCACCGGTGGCACCAAGCCGGCCAAGCTGGAGACCGGCTACGAGATCCAGGTCCCGCTCTTCATCACCACGGGTGAGAAGATCAAGGTCGACACCCGTTCGGGTGAGTACCTCGGCCGGGTGAACAGCTAACCGTGGCTGCCCGCACCAAGGCCCGCAAGCGCGCGTTCCAGATCCTCTTCGAGGCGGACCAGCGCGGTGCCAAGCCGGTGACCGTCATGGCGGACTGGATCCGGCTCGCGAGGACCGACGACCGGCAGCCGCCGGTGACCGAGTACACGATGCGGCTCGTCGAGGGCTACGAGGCCAACGCCGCCCGCATCGACGAGCTGATCTCCGCCTACGCCGTCGGCTGGACCATGGACCGCATGCCGGTCGTGGACCGCAACGTGCTGCGGCTGGGCGCCTACGAGCTGGTCTGGGAGGACGAGATCCCGGACGCCGTCGTGCTCGACGAGGCGGTACAGCTCGCCAAGGAGTTCTCCACCGACGAGTCGCCGGCCTTCGTCAACGGTCTGCTGGCCCGGCTCAAGGAGCTCAAGCCGACGCTGCGGCGCGACTAGCCGGCCGCATCGCAGCAGACATCCGGGCCCGGGACGCATGCGCGTTCCGGGCCCGAGCCGTGTCCGCACCCGCGACGGCAGGCACCAAGCGCCCTCGAAGGTTGTGAAAACGCCCGTGGGCGGCGCCGGTCTCCCGGACGCCACCCACGGGCGGGACGTTTCTGCGATATTTCGGTGTGGCTGTCAGGCCTCTTCGTGCTGCTGCACGGCGCGCCGGGCGTCCGCGTCCAGCACACCCCAGCCGATCAGCTGCTCGGTCAGGACCGAGGGGGACTGGTCGTAGATGACGGCGAGGGTGCGCAGGTCGTCCTGGCGGATCGAGAGCACCTTGCCGTTGTAGTCACCGCGCTGGCTCTGGATCGTCGCGGCGTACCGCTGCAGCGGACCGGCCTTCTCGGAGGGCACCTGGGCGAGCCTCTCCAGGTCCAGGACGAGCTTCGGCGGAGGCTCGGCGGCACCACCGGGCGCCGTACCCGGCAGCAGCTCCTGCACGGGGACGCCGTAGAAGTCCGCCAGCTCGGCAAGGCGCTGCACGGTCACCGCACGGTCGCCACGCTCGTAGGAGCCGACGACGACGGCCTTCCAACGCCCCTGGGACTTCTCCTCGACGCCATGGAGGGAGAGACCCTGCTGCGTGCGGATGGCCCGGAGTTTCGCTCCGAGCTGTTTGGCGTAATCGCTGGACATAAGGCTCCCCGGATGGACAAGGTGGTAACTCACTGTGAGGTTACGCAGCGTAATTCTGCTTCGTCAAGCCGAATGGTGGAGACCACCTCCTGAACAGGGACATCCCCGCGACCTGATACGGTTGAGGCGTTACCCGGACATCCTTTAAAGCCCGTCCCGTGAGGCGGGGAAGGAGGTCACCGACCCATGGTCGAAGACCGTTCAGTGCCGGCCCGCTCCGTTCTGGAGGCGCCGGACATCGCGCGGGCCCTCACCCGCATCGCCCACGAGATCGTGGAGCGCGCCAAGGGCGCCGACGACGTGGTGCTGCTCGGCATCCCCACCCGCGGGGTCTTCCTCGCCCAGCGGCTCGCCGCCAAGCTGGCCGAGATCACCGGCCGCAAGACCCCGGTCGGCGCGCTCGACATCACCATGTACCGCGACGACCTGCGCCTGGGCCCCGCCCGCACGCTCGCCCGCACCGAGATCCCCGGTGACGGAGTCGACGGCCGCCTGGTGATCCTCGTCGACGACGTGCTCTTCTCCGGCCGCACCATCCGTGCCGCCCTCGACGCCCTCGGCGACATCGGCCGCCCCCGCGCGGTCCAGCTCGCCGTGCTCGTCGACCGCGGCCACCGGGAGCTGCCCATCCGCGCCGACTACGTCGGCAAGAACATCCCCACGTCGCTGCGCGAGACCGTCAAGGTCCAGCTCGCCGAGAACGACGGCCGCGACGCCGTGCTCCTCGGCCTGAGGGACGAGTAGAGCGGCACCCCGCGTACCGCATACCCGCGGATCCGCCACCGGACGACCGCCGCGCCACCGTGCCCGGCAGCCGCCGCACGCCGCCTGCCCGCCCCCCGCACCTCGCCTCGCACTCCCGGAGTGAACCCCGATGAAGCGTCACCTCATCTCGGCCGCGGACCTCACCCGCGACGACGCGCTGCTGGTCCTCGACACCGCAGAGGAGCTGGCCCGCCTCGCCGACCGGCCGATCAAGAAGCTGCCCACGCTCCGCGGCCGTACCGTCGTGAACCTCTTCTTCGAGGACTCGACCAGGACCCGGATCTCCTTCGAGGCCGCCGCCAAACGGCTCTCGGCGGACGTCATCAACTTCTCCGCCAAGGGCTCGTCGGTCTCCAAGGGCGAATCGCTCAAGGACACCGCGCTCACCCTGGAGGCCATGGGCGCCGACGCCGTCGTCATCCGGCACCACGCCTCCGGCGCCCCGCACCGCCTGGCCACCTCCGGCTGGATCGGCGGCTCGGTGGTCAACGCCGGCGACGGCACCCACGAGCACCCCACCCAGGCCCTGCTCGACGCCTTCACCATGCGCC
>CAYNNX010000336.1:0-7718 GCA_964398515.1 uncultured Streptantibioticus sp.
GCCGGAAGTTGGCGATCCGCTCCGCGGCGAGGCTGTCGGTGGGGTCGGTGTGAACGGTGACGCGGGTGCCCCGGATGTCCTCGACCGTGGTGGGCAGCGATCCCAGGTGGGTTCCGGAGTCGGTCGTCCTGGCCGGATCGGCCCGGTGGAGGTACGAGTTCAGCTCGGGGTGGACCGTGGAGTGCGTGAGGGTGTTGAGCTCCTCGTCCATCAGCTCCCTGACCCGCTGGTCGGACACCCCCGGGTGGACGGTGACCCCGGCGCCGGCCGCCAGGTCCCGCTTGGCGGTGAGCTGGGCGCGCGACAGGTCGTCGGCGGTGTTCAGCGCCTGCGGGGTGAGGGTGCCGTGCGGGGTGCGCGCGCCGGTGAACATGCCGTGCACGACGTTGCCGGCCGGGTCGATCCGGTCGGGGATCCGGCGGCCGGCGAAGGCGCCGAGGTGGGTGTCGATCCGGGCGTAGTCGGTGGCCAGCCCGGCCTGGCGGGCCCGCTCGGCGATGCGCAGGTTCAGGTCGTCCAGGTGGGCCTGGACGTGGGCGGTGAGGCGGTCGACGGCGGCCATCCGGCCGCTGTTGCCGCTCTTGCCGGCCTTCCAGGCGTCGACCGCGTCGAGGATCGCCTGGAGTTCGGTCTGGTTGCGGGCGTGGTCGCCGGGCAGGTCCCTGCTGCCGTTGCGCCAGTCGCGCACCGCGTCGTCGATCCGCCCCAGGGCATCGGACCGTCGCGCCATCGGCATGGCCGACAGCTCGGTCCAGTTGTCGATGACGGCGCGGTCGGCGGCCGGCGAGCCCGGGGGTGGCGGCATCCGGGGCGCCGCCACGGGGGCGTCGGCGCCGTGGACGGGGGCGTGCGGAACGACCGGGTGGTCGACGTCGCCGATCAGCGCGTGCAGCAGTTGCAGGTGCCGGTCGCGCAGACCGCCCTGCGGCAGGCCGAACGGCGCCGGGCGGTGGTAGTCGCCCATCAGGCTGCCGGGGATGTCCGGGCGGTGTGGCGCGGTCGGATCCCGCGACTCGTCGCGCAATCCCAGCTGGTGCCCGATCTCGTGCGCCAGGTCCTGTTCGCTCGCGCCCACCTGCCAGGTGCGCTGGTCCATCCGCGCCTGGCGGTCGCCGGTGACGTCGACCGCCAGGTGCGGCTGCTCGGAGGAACGCTCCAGCGTGACGTGCAGCCGGTCACCGCCCGGCAGCCGGTGGCCGGGAGCGTTGAACAGCCGCTCCACGCCCGCCTTGGTGCGGTCCCACAGGTCGTCGAGCTGCCCGGGCGTGACCGAGCCGGAGTCCCGCAGATGCACCCGCACGGTCAGGTCGGTGACCGGGTCGCCGTCGTGGGCGAAGCGTCGCACGTCGAACGAGGAGTGGACCACGTAGCGGGCGTCGCCCACCAGCCCGCCCGGGCCCTCGGGGCGGGAGACCGGGTCCACCCAGCTGTGGGACCGGGTGGTGACCGGTGCTCCCTCCCGGGCCGTCTTCCACTCCGCCGAGGGCTCGGGGACGTGGCCCACGTCCACGGTCGCGGTGTGGCCGGGCGGGGTGTGCGGTTGCGGCATGCGCGGTGCGGCCCCCAGCCTGCCCAGCCGTTCCTGGAGCTTCTCCCGGTCGTAGTCGGAGCGGGTGTTGTCGATCTCCTGGCGGATCTCGCCGATCCGGGTGTCGATCGCGGAGGTGTGGCCGCCGCCGTCGAGGATGGTCGTGCCGTCCTTGGTCAGGTGGACACGGCCGGCGGTGCCCAGGTGGTCGAGGCCCGCCTCGCCGATCTTGAGAGCGCCGTCCTTGCCGGTCACGGTGGCGCCGGTGAACGCGGCCATGTCTCCGAGATTCGCGCTGCGGCGGGCGCCGAATCCGGGTGCCTTGACCGCGACCGCGGGGAGCCTGCCCCGCATGTCGTTCACGACCAGGGTGGACAGCGCCTCACCCTCGATGTGGTCGGCGATGATCAGCAGCGGTCGCTGGGTATGGGCGACCTGCTCGAGCACCGGCAGCATGTCGCGTATCGAGGTGAGCGTGCCGTCGTGGACGAGGACGTAGGGGTCCTCCAGGGTCCGCTGCACGCCCCCGCCCAGGAAGTACGCGGACTCGACACCGGAGTCGAAGTGGAAGCCGCCCGGAGGGGTCTCGGTCGGGCCCGCGTGCACCTCGACGCCGTCCACGTGCCCGCGGGACGCCGCGTCCTTCACCATCTGGGCGCCCGCGTTCTCCGCCCCCTCATGGAGTTCGATCTCAGGGGCGACGGTGACGCCGTCGTGCGTGACGACCGGCGCGCCGAATTGCCTGTCCAGGGCGACGTTGCGGCCCTTGGGCCCCAGCGTCACCTTCACGCTGTCGGCGAGCGGGTCGGAGTGCGGGGCCCGGGGGGCGACGCCGAGGGCGGACGGCCCGTGGCTTCCCACCTGGTCGAGGCGGGCGCGGATCTGGTTGGGATCCATGCCGAGCCGCTTGAGGTCCTGCCGCGCCGCGTCGAGGGTGAGCCCGGCCTCGTTCACGCTCAGCTTGGCGGCGGCCTCGTCGATGGTCTGGGCGGGGTGGTCCATGTCGTGGCCGAGCGCGGACAGGTCGCGTTCGGCCTTGGCGAAGTCGGCGGAGGCCTGCTCGTAGTCGTTCCAGGCCTTGAGGCGTTCGGCGCCGATCCGCCCGCCGACGCCGCCGGTGATGGCCTCGAAACGGGTCTTGGGGGCGGGCGTCGCCGGGGCCTTGACGCCGGTGGTGGGACGGACCGCGACGGGCTCGGGCGGCGCCCCGTGGCCGAGCGCGTCGGGCTCGGCCACCGGGCGACGGGTGGCGGCGGACACCCCTGCGGTGTCGCCGGTGCCGGTGCGGCTGCCGGACAGGTCGAGGTCGTTGTGGGCGGAGACGCCGCCGTGCTCGACGGGGGCGGCGGTGGTGCCGTGCTGGGTGGCGGCACCGACCTCGTCGAGGGACGTGGAGTCGCCCGTCGGCCGTGCCGGCTGGTCGGTGCGGACCGGCGGCTTGAGGTCGGTGGCCGTGCCGGTGCCGTGCGGGGTGGCGGAGAGCGGACGGACGTCGGCGGACGCCTCGGGGCGCACGTCCGTGGACACGGAGGGGTGCGACTCCCCGACGGCGTCGGCGCGCATGTCGCCGGTCACGTCGGGGCGTACGTCCGTCGTCGGGTGGGGATGCAGGTCGGTCGTGGCGTTCGGACGGACATCGGCGGCCAGGCCCTTGCCCGGCCCGGTGTCGCCGGCCAGGCCGCCGCCGGGCACCTTGCCGTCGGTCAGGCCGCCGGAGGCAACGTGCGGGGTGCTGCCGGGGTCGACCGCCGCCCGCACCTCGGGGGCGACGGTGACCTGGTGTCCGGCGCTGTCGGTGAGCGACATGGAGCGGAAGTCCAGGTGCAGCTCGGTGGGGTCGGGGCCGCCGTGGCCGACGTGCAGGGTCAGGCCGTCGGGGCTCATCTTGGCGATGCTGACGTCGCCCTCGGCGATGCTCTTCAGTTCGTTGAAGCCCAGCTCGTGGAAGTCGGCGGCGTGTCCTGTGGCGTTGCGGGCGGCGTTCAGGCCGTCGCCGAGGGCGGTGTGGACCGAGGAACCGTTCCCGACGAGGTCGACGCGGCCTGTGACGGTGCCGCCGGCGTGGCCCAGGGAGTTCAGGGAATCGCCGCCGACGTGGCCCAGCGAGTTCAGGCCGCCGCCGAGGTGCGCGGTTGCGTCGCCGAACGACCCCATGCCGCCCAGGTGCACCCCGCCGAGGCTGGAGACGCCCAGGCCGTTGGCGCCGGTGAGGCCGACCGAGCCCAGGTGGGTGGTGGAGGGCTCCAGCAGCCCGCTGGCGGTGCGGTCGAAGCCGGTGGCGTGGTCGAAGGCCGTGAGGTGGTCCACGGCGCTCGCCCCGCTGCCGACGTTGCCCATGGCGTGGCTGACGGACGCCGGGGTCACTCCCCCGCCGAGGTGGACGCCGCCGGTCGTCAGCCCGTGCAGGCCCGCGCCCAGGTTCGACGTGCCCACGTCGAGGCCGCGCAGGCCGCCGCCGAGATGGACGCCTCCGGTGGCGGTGCCCGTGCCGATGCCGTGCAGGCCCGCGCCCAGGTTGGCGCCGTTCAGGCCGGCCAGGTGCACGTCGCCGAGGCTCAGTTGGCGCATGCCGCCGAGCGAGGTGTGGGTGATGCCCGAGGGGATCCCGGCGGCGCTCATGCCGAGGTGGGCACCGAGGGCCGCGCCGATGTGCGTGGCGCCGCCGACGACCGGCTGAGCCAGGTGTGCGGAGGGGTTGAACAGCCGGGTGACGAAGCCCATCTTGGCGGCCTCGCCGAGCCGTACGCCGATCCCGCCGAACTTCGCGCCCATCTCGAAGAAGTCCATGGGCAAGGTGGCGGTGAGCAGGAAGCGGCCACCGAAGCTCGCCGTGTAGAAGCCCAGCTTCCCCACGGTGCTGGAGATGTGCATGGTGGTCAGCGCGAAGTCGTTGCGGAACGCCGAGCCGATGCCCTTGAGCATCCCGAAGCCGGCCCGTCCGATGTTCGCCGCCAGGCTGCCGAACCCCAGCACGCCACGGGCGATGACGCCGGGCAGCGAGACGACGCCGTGCATGATGCTGTTGCCCAGGGCGCCGGGGTGGAGCAGCAGGTTGCCCAGGCCGCGGGCGCCGCCGCTGATCCCCTCGGCGACGGCCTTGCCGATGCCCTTCATGCCGTTGAAGATGCCCTTGGCCACCGAGGCCAGGTTGATGCCCTTGGTGGACGGGAAGAGCACGCCGAGAATGGCCAGGCCCAGTTCCAGGGCGCTCGCCTTGCCTTCGGCGAAGTCCACGGCGGTCTTGATCAGCAGCGCCGCGTTGAGCGCCAGGGCGAGCAGCGCCAGGCCGCCGCCGAAGATCGCGCCCAGCACCGACAGGATGATCGCCAGGATGCCCAGGGCCTGCAGGAACAGCTGCCAGCCGCTGATCGGCTCGGCGACCATGCCGCCCGCGTCGTACAGGTCGTTGGCGGTCTTGCTCGCGGCGGACTCCAGCGCGCTCTTTGCGTCGTCGGCGTGCCCCTTGAGGGTGTTCAGTTGCGGGTCGTCCTTGGCCAGCCCCTGGGCACCGGCGAGCGCCTGGTCGGCCTTGGCCTGGGCGTCGGTCACCGCGTTCATGTAGCTGCGCAGCGACGGCGCGGCCAGGCCCATCGAGTCGTTCAGATGCGAGACGAACTTCTTGAGATGCCCGTCGATCTTCGAGCGGACGGCCTCGGCGGTCTTCCCGACGAAGCTGCCCTCGGAGGTGTTGAGCACCGCGTCGAGGCCGGAGTTGACCTCCTGGGCGAGCGTCTGCAGTTCCTCGAACTGGCTGACGATCGCCTGCAGGGCGGCCGGATCGCCCGGGGCCGGGTCGCCGTCCAGGCCCAGCGCGCTCCAGTCTCCGGGTCGCGCCATGCGTCTCCTCCACCCTGTCATGCCGGAATTCGGTCCCACACAGTCAACGCGGCACCGGGAGGGGACAGTTCTCCCAGGCCATCGGTGATCTGTATCACGGCTGAATGTGCGATCGTTTACGGGAACCCAGTGAACACTACGACGCGTGACTGAAGTTGACCGCCCACAAGCGATCATGACCAGTGGTCAGACCAAGGGAGATGAGGATCGCACGTGCCCGACATCGTGATCGACTACGAGCTGCTGCACCGGCTGGGGCAGCAGACAGACACGCTCAAGCACAAGATCTCCGATGCCAGGACCGGCAAGCACGACTACTCGGTGGCCGAGGTCGGCACCGAGGAGGTCTCCTACGCCCTGGGGGACTACTACGACTCGTGGTCCTCGGCGTTCAACCACGCCTGGGACGTGCTGGAGTCGCTCAGCAACACCTACACGCAGGTGGCCCAGCAGTGGTTCGACCAGGACGCGGGCTACGCGTCCACGGCCAACGAGCAGGCGGCCGGGTTCTCCCGCAGCATCTGGGAGATGAAGAAGTCGGCTTACGACGGCTGGAAGAAGCTGTCGCAGACGTACGTGCCCAGTCACGGCTACGACGAGAACGGCAACCCGTACGACATCATGGTGCCGCTCGCGGACCCCAACAAGCCGCCGGCCGATCCCGGCGCCGCACCGGACGGATACCACTACACCGCCTCCGATGGCAGCAAGCACGACACCACGTCCACGTACGATTCCGACGGCAACCTGAAGTCCAACGACACCACCGTCACCGACGGCGGCGGCGGGTTCAGCTATCACGAGCACACGGACTTCGGGGCCAACGGGAGTTACACGACGGTCATCAACCACGCGGACGGTTCGAAGACCACGGACACCGTGGTGGGCAGTCCGGACGGCTCCGGAACGCGTACCACCGTCACCGTGAACTCCGACGGCAGCACCGACACCACGACCTACACGGGCACCGGCTTGAACACCGCCCAACCCGACTGGACGAAGAACGACTCGTGAGCGGCAGCGCCGGTCCCACCCGCCGGACGCCTCGGCCGGGGCGTCCCGCGGGTGGGACCGGCCCGGCGCCTCCCGACCCTGTCCACGACCTATTGAGGAGTCCCCATGGCCAGCAGCAATGTAAAGCTTGAGTACCAGCAGATCGACACCGTGGCGCAGCAGCTCAAGGACGCGGTGCAGAACATCAACCCGCAGTTGCTGACGCTGAAGTCGTCGGTGGACAACCTGCTGCAGGACGGCCTGTTCTTCCAGCAGACCAGCCCCGCGATGCAGCACAGCTACGAGCAGTTCACCACGCAGTTGCAGCAGGTCGTCGACAAGATCAACGACTTCGCGAAGCAGTTCACCGACATCAAGCAGCAGATCAGCGACATGGACTCGCAGATGGCGGCCTCCATCAACAAGGGCTGACCACCGCCCGATGGGGCCCGCGAGCGGCCTGGACGCTGTTGGTTGATTCGGGCCCGTTGCTTCGCCCCGTCGATCGTTTGGTCGGCGGGGCGAAGTGCTGCGAAGTGGCTGGTGCGGGTGCGGGCTCGTGGTGTGCCGGTGGGGGCGTCGATGCGGGTGAGGTTGATCGCGGCACCGGTGAGCTGGTGCTGGAGGCTGGTCTTCGCCAGTCCCTGATAGCGGGAGCGCCGCAGGCCGCAGCGCTGGACGCCTTGCGAGATGGTGCCCTCGACCCCGGCGCGGGTCTTGTGGCGGTCTTTCCGGGCGTCAGTCCGCTGCTCGACGCGGGCGGCCTGGACGACTTCGTGTTCGTCCCGCTGCCGCGGATTCAGCCCCCTGGAGCCGACCGGGGTACGGTTCTGAGTGTCTAGGTCAGAACGGAGCCCAGTATGCCCGACGACACCGAATCGTACATCGGCGCACGGCTCAGAGAAGTACGCAAGAGGCGTGGACTGACACAGCGGGGGCTCGCATCCGCCTCCGGGGTGTCACTCTCCCTGATCCGCAAGCTGGAGCAAGGAGAGCGGGCCGACACACGGCTGGAAACCGCCCGGCAGCTCGCCGTTGCCCTGCGCGTACCCACAAGCCGACTCATCGCAGACCGCCAGGAAGACGGCGCCGACGCCACGACCATGGACCACTGGGGCCCAGTGCGCCGCGCCCTCCTGACCCCGACACCGTCCGGCCCCGACGACCCGCCAACCACACATGGCGTGCGCCAAGCGATCGACGCCGCTATACCCCTCTTCTCCTCTGATCAGTTCACAGAACTGAGCACAGTCCTGCCCGGTCTTCTGCGAGACGCTGACGCCCTGGTGGAGACAGCTTCCGAGGGACGTCAAATCCGTGGGAGGCTACTGCAGTTGACGGGGTGGCTACTCACGCAGAC
>CAYNNX010000337.1:0-7698 GCA_964398515.1 uncultured Streptantibioticus sp.
ACCCGATGCCGCGCTCGCGGAAGCGGCGACGGTGACCCCGGTGGCGGAGCCGCCCGCGGCCCCGGCCGAGGAGCCCGCCCCGGCACCCCGGCGCCGCACCCGCGCCACCAAGCCGGAAGCCGACACGGCAGAAGCCGAGGCAGCACCCGCACCCCGCCGCCGCACCGCCAAGGCCGCTGCGGAGGGCTGAGCCTCGCGGGAACGCCGCGCAGGCCTCGCGGGCCTGCGCGGCGTCGTAGGTCACACGGAACGGCCGATCGCCCTGAGGCGGTCGGCCGTTCCGCGTCGGCCAACCGTTAGCCTCTGCGCATGAGTCGACCGCCCATGCTCACCCTGCCGCCCTCCGTTCACGCCCGTCGGCTGGAGACCCGGAGGGGATCGTTCGCGACCCTGCACGCGGGAGAGGCGAGCCGCGGAACGGTGTTGCTGGTCCCCGGGTTCACCGGCAGCAAGGAGGACTTCATCGCGCTGCTGGAGCCGCTGGCGCGGGCGGGGCTGCGCGCGGTGGCGGTGGACGGGCGGGGGCAGTACGAGACGGGCGGGCCACGGGCGGAGGCGGCGTACGCGCAGCCCGAGTTGGCGGCGGACCTGATCGCGCAGGCCGAGGCGCTGGGCGGCCCGGTGCATCTCGTCGGGCACTCGATGGGCGGTCTGGTGGCCCGGGCGGCGGTGTTGGCGGACCACGCGCCGTGGGCGTCGCTGACGCTGATGAGCTCGGGGCCGGGCGCGATCGACGCCGACCAGCAGATCCGCACGAAGATGCTGGTGGACGCGCTGGCGGAGGCCGATCTGGAGACGATCTGGCAGACGATGCGGGCGCTCGACGCGCAACAGGCCGCGGCCCGGCAGGCGGCGGATCCGGCGCACGAGCCGCCCGCCGCGCAACTGCCGCCGGGGATCGACGAGTTCCTCCACCAGCGATGGCTGGCGAACGTTCCCGAGCAACTGATCGTCACAGGGCGCCAGTTGATGACCGAGCCTGACCGGGTGGCCGAGTTGGCCGGCTCGTCTCTGCCGAAGCTGGTGATCTCCGGTGAGGTGGACTACGCCTGGCCGACGCCGTGGCTCGACGACATGGCCGCAAGGCTGGGCGCCCGGCGGGTGGTGATCGCCGGTGCCGAGCACTCCCCGAACGCGGAGCGACCGCGGGAGACGGCCGCCGCCCTGCTGGAGTTCTGGGAGAGGCCCGCGGCCGCTACCGGCGAGTAGTTAGGTGTGGAAAAAATTTCGTTAGCGTAGGGAACATTTTCTCGGCTATCTTCGTTGCACACTGCGAGAGCCCGGCACGCCGGTCTCGCGTGCCTCCCCCGAGCCCCGCGAGCCCGACAAACCGCGCAACCCGCTTTTAACGGACGAGCAACAGCTGCGACCCAGTGTCGTTCTCCAATGAGGGAGTGTCCTACGGACGAAGGGAGAAGCCCCATGCGCTTCGAGATCATGCGACTCGACGACATCGACGGCACCGCCGTCGACACCACCGTTGTGGACGCCGCCTCCGTCAACACGATCGTGCAGCAGGCCGCGGCAACCGGTCAGCGCATCTACATCCGGCCCGCGGAGTAGCCGCGAAGCCACGAGCGCCCCGTACAACGTGGTACGGGGCGCTTTCGCGTGTCCGACGCCATCCGAGGCCATCTGATGCCTCGTCAGCCAGGTGTCAGTTTCCGTGGACGAAGCCCATCACGCCGTTGGCGACCTGCTGGACCGCGATCGCGGAGAGCAGCATGCCCGACAGCCGGGTGACCAGCACCACACCGCCGTCCTTGATCAGACGGATGATCGCCAGCGAGTAGCGCATGGTGAGCCACAGCACGATGTGCATCGCCACGATCGCCGCCCACACCGATATCCGCTGGCTCGCCGTGTTCGCGTGCTGCACGGCGAGGATCACGGTGACGATGGCGCCCGGCCCGGCGAGCAGGGGCATGCCCAGCGGCACCAGGGCCACGTTGACGTCCTTGGTCTGGCTCGGCTCGTCCGCCTTGCCGGTGAGCAGGTCCAGCGCGACGAGCAGCAGGAGCAGGCCGCCGGAGACGCGCAGGGCCGGGACGGAGACGCGCAGGTAGTCGAGGATCTGCTGGCCGCACAGCGCGAAGACGGTGATCACGCCGAAGGCCACCAGCACCGCCTGCCAGGCCATCCGGCGCTGCACCTTGGCGGCCCGGCCACCGGTGAGGGCGATGAAGATCGGGGTGATCCCGGGCGGATCCATGATCACGAACAGCGTGACGAAGACCGACCCGAACAGGGTGACGTCGAACATTTCAGTGAGGGACTTTCCGGATTTCTGCGGTTTTCAGCAGGTCTTGGCAGGTTTTCGGCAGGGTGGCGCCGCACGGGCGGGTGTGGGGCGTGACGGCGTGACGCGGTGTGCGCTCGGGCGCCGCCGGGTGCGTGGGAGCGCGCTAGATGGCGCTGATCGGGACGGCGCCGGTGGCCCGGCGCGAGATCTCCCGGTAGACCTCGGGGTCGGTGGTGTACTCGCCGAGGCGACAGGGCTTGCGGCTGCCGTGGTAGTCGCTGGACCCCGTGGTGAGCAGCCCGAGTTCGGCGGCGAGGCGGCGCAACCGCTCGCGCGCGGCCTCGTCGTGGTCCATGTGGTCGACCTCGATGCCGTCGAGGCCGGCCGCGGCGAGTTCCGCGATCACGCTCTCCGGCACGCACTGCCCGCGCTTGGCGGCGGCGGGGTGGGCGAAGACGGTGACGCCCCCGGCGCCCTTGACCAGCCGTACGGCGTCGAACGGGTCGAGCTCGTGCTTCTCGACGTAGGCGCGGCCCCCGCCTGCGATCCACTGCTCCGTGAAGGCGGCCGAGACGTCGGTCACGACGCCGAGCTCCACCATGGCGCTGGCGATGTGCGGGCGGCCGACGGAGGCCGCGTCACCGGCGATCCGGGTGACCTGGTCCCATGTCACCGGCACGCCCAGCTCGTTCAGCTTGGCGATCATGCCCTTGGCGCGCGGAACCCGGTCGTCGCGCACGAGTTCGCGCTCCCGGGCCAGCTCGGGCTCGTCCGGGTCGAAGAGGTACGCCAGCATGTGCATGCTGATCCCGCCGATGCGGCAGGAGAGTTCGGCGCCGGTGACCAGCGTCAGGCCGCCGGTGCGGTCCTGCCGGTGGAGCGTGCGCAGCGCCTCGGCGGCCTCGGCGTGTCCGGCGACGGTGTCGTGGTCGGTGAGCGCGACGACGTCGAGCCCCGCGGCCGCCGCGCCGCGGATCAGCTCGGCCGGGGTGTCCGTGCCGTCGGAGACGGTGGAATGGGTGTGCAGGTCGATGCGCACGTCGTTCCCTCCCGTCTGCCTCGAACGCGATCACGGTCACCGCTGCGGCCCGCCGGTGCACTCGGCGCACGCCGCCTTCGGGATGCAAGGATAACGGGCTTGGCAACCCCGCAATCCCGGGACGGGTGGCCTGCGCTACTCCGGGCCGCTACGGGACCGCCGCGGGCCGCTGCGGGTCACTCCAGCAGCCGCGGCGAGAGCGCGCCGCACGGGACGATTTCCAGCTCGGCGCCCGCGTCGCGCAGATCGGTCAGTATCAGCTCGTCGTAGACCAGCAGCCCCGAGCGCTCGGGCCACACGATCGCCCACAGCCACAGCCCGAACGCCTCGCCCGCGAAGACGGCGCGGTCGGCGGCTGAGGTGTCGACGTGCCACAGCGGGGTGGGCCGCCCGGCGGCGATCACCTTGGCGTCCGGCGGCTTGTCCACGCACATGTAAGGGCCCGGGTCCGGCCCGCTGACGCCCGCGTAGCGTGCGCCGAGCCCCACGCCCAGTTCCTCGGCGACCAGCAGCAGCTCGCCCGGTCCGCCGAGCGGGCCGGGGCCGGAGCAGGCGACGGCGGTGGCCCGGCCGCCGCTGCGGTCGTCACCGGCAGAGGCGACCCCGGTGAACAGCCAGCCGACCGGAAGCGGCCACGGCATCCACACCGGCACGTGGGACCTGTGGACGACGACGCCGAGCGCCTCGACGCTCGGCGGGACCACCGGCTGCAACGGATACACGGTGCCGTGCACGTCGCACTGCCAGGAATCCGAGAAGAGGCCGGGCGCCCGTACCCGGCCACCGCACTTCGGGCAACTGGGTTCGCCCCTCATAGCGCCCCACGGTCCTCCCCCCGAGGGGCCGCGTCAAGGACGATCACCCGTCTGTAGCGGGTCGTCCCAAGGCGCGGACAGGCCCGATCGCCGGGAACGGATCAGTCGCCCAGCGCCACCGGGCCGCGCAGCGGATCGCGCAGGTCCGTGCCGGCCGCAAGCCAGCGGTCCTGCAACGCGGCGGCGCCGTGCACGCGTTTCCAGGCCGCCTCGTTGGGCGTCATGGGCAGCAGCGGGAAGAAGCGGACCGGCTCCATCGGCTCGTCGAGCACCAGGTCGTCGACGAGCCCGCCGGACTCGGCGACCAGCACCGCGGAGAAGGGAGCCCCGGGCCACAGCGGCTCGCCCAGGTCGAGCGAGGCGCCGGCGGTGACGACCACCCCTTCGACCTGCGGCGCGGCGGCCAGCACCGCCAGCGGCCGCAGCGCCTTGTCGGTGTCGGCGCGTCCGGCCCGCACCGAGAGCACCAGTTCGGCGCGCGGGCCGCGGACCGGGTCGGCGGTGACCGCCGTCGGGTCGGACATCGGCTGGGCGGACATGCCGAGCGTGGCGTACCGCACCACGCCGCCGTCGGTGAAGCGCAGCACCTCGATGCGCTCGGCGCCGAGGAACGTCACCGCCGCCCGGGCGTCCGGCTCCCCCAGCGCCGCGCGCAGCCGCGCCTCCGTCAACGTCAGGACATCCGCCACGTCAGCCATACCGGGAGCATAGAGCGGGGTGCGGCCGCCCCCGTCCCGGGCCGCCGGCTCAGACTCCGGGCTCGGGCGTGCGCACCGGGGACGCGCGGCGATCGGAGAGGATGACGAGCGCCAGCCCGGCGACGATCACCAGCAGCGCCGGGTAGACGGCCGCCGGGGGCCGCTGGCCGAGCCACAGCGCCGCGATCAGGGCCGCGCCCGGAGTCTCCAGCAGGATCGCGGTGGAGGTGACGGAGGGCCCGAGGCCGTGCACCACCCGGTTGATCAGGGAGTGCCCGAGCAGTTGCGCGGTCACGGTGAGCGCGGCCAGCTTCAGCCACGTCGCGCCCGCGTAACCGCCGCCCATCGAGGTGCCCGAGACCAGGCACGCCACGAGCAGCACGGCCGCGGTGGTGGTGTAGCAGACGTAGGTGTACGCGGTCGTGCTCACCGTGCGCCGGACATCGGCGCCCAGCAGCACGTACCCGGCCGCGGCGATGCCGCCGCCCAGGGCGAGCGCGTCGCCGGCCAGCGCCCGGGGTGAGGTGGACAGGTCCACGCCGGAGACGAGGACCACGCCGAGGATGGCCAGCGCGCCGCCCACCCACACCAGCGCGGGCTGTCGCCGGCCGCGCAGCCGCAGGATCAGCGTGGTCCAGATCGGCGTCGTCGTCACCAGAGCGGTGGAGGAGGCCACCGAGGTCATCGACAGGCTCGGCAGCCACAGCCCGAAGTGCAGCGCGAGCACCGCCCCGGCCGCCGCCGACAGCGCCAGTGCGCGGCGGCCCATCCGCCGCAGCTCGCCGCGGTGGCGCAGCAGCGCGAACGGGGTGAGCACGCCGACGGCCATGGCGTTGCGCCAGAACGCGATGGCCTGCGCGGGGGCCGCGGTCGCGGCGATCAGCGGGGCGGACAGCGAGACGCCGGAGACCGCCACCGCGAGCAGCGCCAGGTCCAGCCGTCGCCCGCCTCCCGCCGAGGGTGAAGCGGGCACCCCCTGCCGTGCGGACGGGCGGTCGGAAGTGGAGCGGGATGCGGCGGCAGACATGGTCCCCAGCGTAGGCGCCTGGCGCCAGGCCATACTCTGGCCGCATGAGTGAACCGCTGCTGGATCAGGCCCTGGTCGAAGAGGCCGCCAAGAAGTCAGGCCTGGTGTGGGTGCGAGGCGACCACCCGCACGCGGTCGCGCTGTGGCACGTCTGGCACGACGGCGCGGTGTACGTGATCGGCGGCGGCCCCGGTGAGCAGCCGCTGCCCGGCCTGGCCGACGGGGCCTCCGCGACGGTCACCCTGCGCAGCAAGGACAAGGGCGGACGGCTCGTCGCCTTCCCCGCCGAGGTGGCCGAGATCCCGCCGCACGGCGAGGCGTGGTCCGCCGCCGTCGAGGAGCTCAAGGGCAAGCGGCTCAACGCCCCCGACGCCGAGACGATGACCGAGCGTTGGGCGCGTGAGTGCCGGCTGCTGCGGCTGGAGCCCGCCGGGCCGGTCACGCAGTCGCCGGGCGCGATGCCGGACGACGGCGGCGCCGCGGCCCCCGTACCGACGGGCGCCACCACCCGGCGGCCGATCCCGGCCGGGCTGCCGAAGCTGCTGCTGCGGCGGCGCGCTAACCCCCGGTGATCTGCCTGCCGTAGTCGACCACGTCCCCGCTTCTCGGCGCGCGCAGGGTGAACTCCTGCCCCCAGTCGGCCAGTTGGAGCGATCCCGTCCGGCCGGAACGCGGCTGGTACCGCAGCGGGTACGGGGTGCCCTGGAGCGAGACGTCCAGCGTGCCGGTGCCCGCGGAGACCGCGATCGTGCGGGTGCCGTCCACCGACCGGTGGCCGCCGCGGCTGGGGTGCGCGCCGAGTGAGAACAAGCCGTCGAGCAGCACCTTCTTGTCGGTGAGGCCGGACAGCTGCCGGTAGGCGGGGTCGCCGACGGGCACCTTCACGTATTTGTCGCGCAGTTCGGCGGCGGCCGACGGCCGTCCGGAGCCTCCCGCGCCGACGCCGCCGCCGTGTCCGTAGAAGTCGGCGCCCGCCCGCAGATACAGGTCCCTGCCGATCCGCAGCAGTTGGAAGCTCCTCCGGTCGGTCGTGACCTGTCCGGCGCCGCCGTCCCCGGCGAGCCGCATGTCCAGACGGTAGGTGCGGCCCCGGCTGACCACCTCGCCGGTCAGCCGCACGGTGGCGGCGCGTTCGGCGGCGGCGCGGGCCTGGGAGACCATCGCGGGCGCGGGCAGCCGGCCGACGCCGTTGGTCCCCTGGTCGGGGTCGCCGGCGCACCCGGTGAGCCCCGCGGCGGCCACCCCGGCGCACACCACCCCGACACCTGTGGACCGCGCTGCGGACCTCACCAGAGCGGCGAACACCCGGGCTCCCTCCGATCGACTGGGACCCATGAAGCTACCGTGCGAGGGCCCGGCGGGCCGTGCGTGACGGCGCGAGCCGCGTGACGAAGCCGACGGCCGACGGCGGGCACGGGCGCCGTACCATCGGTCGTATGGCTACCGACACGTACAGCACCTTGCCTGGCACGGACGCGGTCCGCGCCGCGCTGGCGACGGTGAACGACCCCGAGATCCACAAGCCCATCACCGACCTCGGCATGGTCAAATCCGTCGACATCGCGGAAGACGGCGTGGTCCGGGTCGCGGTGTACCTGACCGTGTCGGGGTGCCCGCTGCGTGACACGATCACCAGCCGGGTGAGCGAGGCGGTCTCGAAGGTGCCGGGGGTGACCGGTGTCGAGGTCGAGCTCGACGTGATGAGCGACGAGCAGCGGCGCGCGCTCGCCGCGTCGCTGCGCGGCGGCCAGGCCGAGCGGGAGATCCCGTTCGCCAAGCCGGGTTCGCTGACCCGGGTGTACGCGGTCGCCTCCGGCAAGGGCGGCGTGGGCAAGTCGTCGGTGACCGTCAACCTGGCCGCGGCGCTCGCCGCCGAC
>CAYNNX010000338.1:0-7688 GCA_964398515.1 uncultured Streptantibioticus sp.
GCTCCAAGGGTCCCCAGCTGGGCCGGGCCGGTCACCGGCGATGCCTCCGCGGGGCAGGTCGGCACCGAATACGTCCGGCCCGCAGTTGATGGTGCGCCCGTCGCAGCCGCGCACGCGCTGGTTCCGCCCGCCCGTCGCAGCGGTCTTTTCGGTCGTCGTCGGAGTGACGAACTGAGCGGCGCAGCCGTACCGTTCCGGTTCGACGTGCACGCCTTGATCTTCAGCAAGGGCGCGGTTGGCTTGGAGTCACAGCTCCACCAGGAGTTCGCGGACCGTAGAGTCAACCGCGTCAGCACCCGCAAGGAGTTCTTCCGCGTCACGCCGGCAGAAGTACGTGACGCATGGCAGCGGTATGCCGGACAGCATCTCGTCGAATTCCGGGAAGAGCCGCAGGCGCTGGAGTGGCGGGCGAGTCAGGCAGGCTGATGCCCATTCCGGCCGCCTCTGAAAGGAGATTCCTCTGAGGGGACTGCCGGCCGCTCGTCCCTGCGGCCGGCCCGTCGTCCTGGCCGGCCTTTCCCAACCGTCCGTACCGGCATGGCAGTGCGACCCGGGGCTACCGTCTGCGGATGGTCCGGTCTCCGGGCGAAACCGAGTTCACGGAGATCGCCCGGCAGGTGAGGCCGTGACCGGCACGCGGCACGCGTCGCAGCCGGTTCCGGCCATCCCGTCCTTCTCCACGCCTTCATCCGGACCGCTGCGCCGCCCCCGGGTGGTTGTCAGTGGGGGCCTGTACTGTGCGCAGCAGGACAGGGGATTGCGAGGCGAGAGGGGGACGGCATCGTGATGGTCTGCCTGCGGGAGGTGGCCGACGGCGACCTGCCCGTGTTCTACGAGCAGTTCGGCGATCCGGAGGCCCGGCACGTGGCCGCGTTCACCGGTGAGTACCACTATGACCGCGGGAGCTTCGAGGCGCACTGGGCGAAGGTGCGCCGCGACCCCGAGGTGGTCGTGCGTACGGTGCTGGCGGACGGTGTCGTGGCAGGGCATGCGGCGGTGTTCGGGCCGGCCGGGGAGCGAGAGGTCACGTACTGGATCGGCCGGGACCACTGGGGGCGCGGGATCGGGACGGCGGCGGTGCGGGGGCTGGTCGGGCTGGTGGGGACGCGGCCGTTGCACGCGCGTGCGGCGGCTGACAACGCGGGCTCCATACGCGTGTTGGAGAAGTGCGGTTTCGCCGAAACGAGACGGGAGAGGGGCTTCGCCCGCGCTCGCGGTGGCGAGATCGACGAGGTCGTGCTCACCCTGGACTGAACGACCGTGCGTGAGAGAGAGGACGTACCGGAGCCGGCCGCTTGGACGCGGGTGGCCGGGATCGCGTCGGGGACCTTGGACCTGCTGCACGCGCGGAGACGGCGGGAGCACTACGCGCCGCACGTGCACGAGGAGTTCGCCGTCGGGGTGTGCACCGAAGGCGCCGAGGTGATCCGCTACCGGGGGCGTGAACACCACTCGACCCCCGGCACCCTGGTCGTCCTGGAACCGGGTGAGCCGCACACCGGCGGCCCGTCGGTGGCTACCGGGTTCGCCTACCGGGCCATGTATCCGCGGCCGGGGCTGCTGGCGGAGGCGGCGCAGGGAGCGGGGGCGGTGGGCCGGCAGCCGCGGTTTCGGGATCCGGTGATACCGGACGCCGAGCTCGCCCGCGAACTTCTGGTGGTCCACGCGGTGCTGAGCGAGGGGACGGATCCGCTGGAGGCCGAGTCGCGGTTGACGTGGCTGCTGGCGGCGATCGTGGGCCGCCACGGGTCGCCTGCGGGGAGAACGGTCGGCGGCGCGCGCGGTGCCGGGCCGGTCGCCCGTGCCGTCATGGCCCGGCTCGGCGATCAGATGGTGTCGCCTCCGTCGCTCGCGGAGATCGCGGCGGATCTCGCTCTGTCGCGCTACCAGGTGCTGCGCTGCTTCCGCGGCGAGGTGGGCATGCCGCCCTACGCCTGGCTGGCGCAGCACCGGGTAGCCCGGGCCAGGGTGCTGCTGGAGGCCGGTGGGCGCGCCGCGGACGTGGCGGCCGTCGTGGGGTTCGCCGATCAGGCCCATCTGACGCGGTGGTTCCGCCGCGTGGTCGGCGTCACACCCGCGTCGTACCGCAACAGCGTTCAAGACGGGGTGCGCCGCCTGCTGTGACCATCGTCGTCGCACCGGACGAAGGTGAAGGGGTACGAAATGAAGGGGAGCGGGGAGCGGTGAGCAGGCGAGGGTGGGTTCTGTTTGCGGCGATGTGCGTGGTGTGGGGCATCCCGTATCTGATGATCAAGGTTGCGGTCACCGGTGTCTCCACCCCCGTGCTGGTCTTCGCCAGGACGGCGATCGGCGCCATGGTGCTGCTCCCGGCAGCGGCACGGCGCGGCGGGCTCGGGGTGCTGGGCAGCCGATGGCGGCCGCTCGTGGCGTTCGCCGTCGTCGAGATCATGGGCCCGTGGTTTCTGCTGTCCAACGCCGAACGCAGACTTCCCAGTTCGCTCACGGGGCTGCTGATAGCCGCCACGCCGGTCGTCGGCGTGGTGATCGCCCGGCTCACGGGCGGCGCCGAGCGGCTGAGCGCCAAGCGGTGGACCGGCCTCGCCGTGGGCTTCGCGGGCGTGGTCGTGCTGGCCGCGCCTCAACTCGGCGGCGGCAACGGCTGGTCGCTCACGGAAATGCTGCTGGTGATCCTGGGCTACGCGACCGCTCCGCTCATCGCGGCCCGGAAATTGGGGGATGTGCCGAGTCTGCAGTTGACGGCCGCGTGCCTGACGCTGGCGGCTCTGGTGTACGCCCCCGCCGCGCTCGCCTCCTGGCCGCACGCGCTGCCTTCCACCGGTGTCCTCGCCTCGCTGGGGGGCCTGGGCGTCGTCTGCACCGCCGGTGCGTTCATCGTGTTCTTCGAGCTCATCCGGGAGGTCGGGCCGTCGAAGGCGTTGGTGTTCACCTACGTCAATCCGGCGGTCGCGGTCGCCGCCGGCGTCGCCCTCCTGGGCGAGCCCCTCAGCGCCGCCGTGCTCGCCTCGTTCGTCCTGATCCTGGCCGGCTCGGTCCTGGCCACCGCACCCGCGGCCCGCCAGGCCGCCGCCGACTCCAGCCCAGTTGCCGGTGCGGGTGCCGCTTCCGGTGCCGGTTCCGGTTCCGGTTCTGCTTCCGGTTGCGGTTCCGGTGCCGGTTCCGACCCCGCTCCCGGTTCCCGGTCCCTTCCCGCACCGGACGACAGGGCTTCGCGGACGTGACACTCCGCTTCGTCGCTCAAAGCGGTCCCGTGACCGGCCGTTCGACGGTCGGTCACGGGGGTGGCGTCACGGACGTTCGGTCTCCTACTGCGCTTCCTTGTCCTGAACGCGCCCTTGTTCTTGTTCACGGCTCTGGATCTGGCCCTGGCCGTGGCTGTGAACGTGGCCTTGGCCTTGTTTGCGTCCCTGTTCTCCCTGCTCACGTTCCTGTAGCGGCAACCCCGAATCCCGTTCCATGTCGCCCACCAGGTCGCGCAGCAGATCACCCAGCAGACTGCCGCGAGTCCGCACTCCCGGGGGCTGGTCGGACGGCCGGTGCGCGGGTGAGGCGGCGAAGGCCGGAGCGCTGCCGAGCAGTCCGGCGGCGACGGCCGTCATGGCTATGGCAAGGAACGCGCCACGCTTGTCGATCTTTCGCATGCTGCATCACGCCTTTCTGAGCCGGTCCTACGGAGAACGGCACCAGTGTCAGCGGAACTCGTGTGCGCCGCAGGGCGAGAGGGCCAGCCGGATGAACAGCCCCGGGCGCACTCCGCCGAGTCCCGCGGGCGGTCACGGGCGTCGGGCGGTGACCAGCCAGGCGGCGCCGCGCAGTCGGACGCCGTCGGCGTGCTCGTAGGGGCGGAAGGCGGCCACGAGGGCGTCGCGGGCCCTGGCCGCGGAGGCCCGGTCGGCCTGGGCGAGCAGGTAGCGGGCAGGCCCGGCGCCGAGTGCGAACGCGGCGGCGTCCTCGGCGTCGGCACCCCAGCGTGTCGGGGCCTCGGTGAGCGTCGCGGCGACCGCGTCGAAGCCGGCGGCCGTGAGGGTGCGCCGGATGTGGTCGGGGTCGGCCAGCGAGAACATCCCGGGGCCCTCACCGGTCTCCGCCGGCGCCCGCCCCTCGGGCCCAGCGGGCACCACGTCCCGTAGGACGGACAGGGCCGACGTCCACTCGTTGCGGTCGGGTTGGGCCATGCAGACGAACGCGAGCCGGCCGCCCGGGCGCAGGGCGCGGCCGATGTTGGCGAACGCGGCGACCGGATCGGCGAAGAACATGATCCCGAAGCGGCTGATCGCCACGTCGAACGCGCCCGCCGGGAACGGGTGGACCTGGGCGTCGCCCTTTTCGAAGGCGACGTCGGCGAGCCCCTCGTCCGCCGCGAGGGCGCGGGCCCGCTCCAGCATCGGCGTCGACAAGTCGACTCCGATGGCCCGGCCGCAGTGCGCGCGGCGTGCGGCCAGCCGTGTCGTGCGGCCCGCGCCGCAACCGATGTCGAGCACCCGATCGCTTTCGGCGATGGCGGCGGCGTCGAGGAGCGGGGCGTTGAAGCCGTCGTTCACCCCGTTCCAGCGGTCGTGGTGATCCGCCCAGTGCAGGCCCTCGTCACCGTTCCACGCCACGGCTTGTGCGGCGTTGACGACGCGTCCCGCGTTGATGGCGCATTCCGTGCCGACGGCATGGCCGGTGTTCGCGATTCGAGGCATCGCGGTCTTCTCCTGTCCCCCCGAAGGGCGACGGCCCTAGAATGGGCGATCGCCCATCAACGGTATGGGCACTTGCCCATACCGGCAAGACCCCGCGACGAGACCGACCGAGGAGAGGCATGTCCCCGCGCGGTGTGGCCATCACCGACGTGCGCCGACGGCTGTTCGACGCCGCGGAACGCGTACTCGCCCGGGAGGGGCCCGCGGGGGTGACGAACCGGGCCGTCACCGAGGAGGCGGGATGCGCCAAGGGGGTGCTCCACGCGCACTTCGCCGATCTGGACACCTTCCTGGCCGAACTGGTCCTGGACCGCCTGCGGACGGTGGCGGAGCGGTCCGCGGGACTCGCCGACCGGGCGGGCGAGGGCACGGTGACGGGCAATCTGACACAGGTGGCGCTCTCCCTGCTCGGCTCGCACGGCCCGGCCATCGCCGCCCTCGCCCTGTCCCGGCCCACGGTCACCGAACGGGTACGTACGGCATGGCGGACGGGCACGCCCGGAATGGCGTCGGTCGAGGCCGCCGTCGCCGCCTACCTCGACGCGGAGAAGGCACTCGGGCGCGTCGCGGCCGAGACGGACACCGCCATGCTGGCCCTCGCGGTCGTGGGGACCGTTCACCATCTGCGCATGACGAGTTGGCCCGGCGGTCCGGACCCCGCCGCGATCGTGCCTCGGCTGGTGGCGGCCCTCACGCACGGCACCGCCGACGGCCGCCCGGCGCCCTGACCCTCAACCCCGACCGCCGGCCCGGCCGCCCTCTCCGCCGGAACGTCGCTTCCGCCGGAGCGCCCCCGACGCGACGTGGCGATGACGGCCCCCGCCGCACCGACGGCTACCGCACCGCCGAGGCCGCCAGTGCCGCCACCTCTGCGGCGCAGCCCCAGGACACCGTGACCCCGGCGCCGCCGTGGCCGTAGTTGTGGATGCAGATACGGCCGCCCGGCAGGTGTTCGACTTCCAGGCGCACCGCGTCGCGGCACGGGCGCAGGCCGGAGCGGTGGGCGAGGACACGCGCGGTGGCGACGCGCGGTTCGACGCGGGCGCAGCGGGCGACGACGGCTGCGGCGACCGCGGGGTCGGGGGTGGTGTCCCAGGCGTCGTCGTCGGCGGTGCCGCCCAGGAGGAGCCCGTAGGGCTGGGGGAAGAGGTAGGTGGCCTCGGCGCCCTCGGCACCCTCTGAGCTCACCGCGACGAACCACTCCCGCAGTCCGGGGTTCTCCACGATCACGATCTGGCCGCGCACCGGGCGCACGCGCGGGTCGGGGACGAGGTCGCGGGCGGCGAGCCCGGTGCAGTTGACGACGCATCGGGCGTGCCGGGCCGCTTCGCCGATCGAGGCCGCGGTGCGCTGCTCCAGTCGGCCGCCCGCCGCCGCCAGGCGCCGTACCAGGTGGTCGAGGTGGGCGGGCATGTCGACCAGCGGCACCGTAGCGCGGAAGCCTGCGGTGCAGCCGGGCGGCAGCTCGTCGGCTCCGGCCTGGCGCACGCCGGGCACGTCCCGCGCCCAGTAGGGCAGTTCGAGCCGGCCGTCGGCCGCCGCGCCTTCGAGCGCCTGGACACCGGCCACCATGCGCACACCGGTGTTCTCCGGATCCGCCGCGAGCCCGGCCAGCACCCCGAACGACTCCCGCGCCCATGCGGCGACCCGGTCGCGCGGCTCGATGCGGTACGGCTCCCACAGCCCGCCGGCCACCGCCGAGGTGGTGCGCCCCACCGGATCGCGGCTCCACACCCGTACCCGCGCCCCCGCCTCGGCGAGCCGTATCGCCGAGGTCAGGCCGATGACGCCGCCGCCGAGAACGATCACATCGCTGTCCATGCCCGGGACGTTAGCGCGCCGGCCGGCCGCGGCCGAAGCTCTCGACGTGCCGGGGTGTGCGCCGGGCCCCCGGGGCCGGACCACCCCTTCTCTTCCGTCTACACGCATGTAGTAGATTGGCGGCACTCGGTCCGGGCGCGGTAGCACCCCCCCGGATGCGCCCGGGCCGAGCTCAGCGTGCTGCCTCGCCGAGGCCGGAATCGCCCGAGGCGTAGGACGCCCGGAGCCGGGGACACAAGGCCGGGTGCTCTTCTTTTATTCCTCCGCCGCGCGTTATGCATGACGTATGGATGAAGTGACCGGTAACGGCACCGAATGGTTCGTGGATTCCCGCTGCACCAACTGCGACGTGGCCCGGCAGTTGGCCCCGGAGCTGATCGGTGAGGCCGACGGGCGTTCGGTGGTGCTGCGGCAGCCGCGCGACGAGGCGGAGGTGCGGCAGCTGCACGCCGCCGCATACGCCTGCCACACGCGCTCCATTCACCCGCCCGGCCGACGGCTCGATCCGGCGCTGGACCCCTATCCGATGCGACTGGACGACGACGTCTTCTTCTGCGGCCACAACTCCCGGCGCACCGCGGCGGCCAATTCCTACCTGCTGCGCCGCGCGTCGGGAAGCATGATGATCGACACTCCGCGCTACAGCGAGGCGCTGGCCGCGCGGTACGAGGCGCTCGGGCCGGTGACCGACGTCCTGCTCACCCACCGGGACCACGTCGCGCACGCCCGCCGCTACGCCGACCGGTTCGGGGCGCGGCTGTGGATCCACGAGGGCGATCTGGACGCGGCGCCCGACGCCGACGAGGTGCTGCGCGGGCTCGATCCGCGCGAGATCGCCCCGGGCGTCGTGGCGCACCCCCTTCCCGGGCACACCGAGGGCAGCGTGCTCTACATCGCCGACGAGCGCTACTGCTTCAGTGGCGACAGCCTCTACTGGTCGCGCACGACGAGCGATATGGCGGTGGCCGAGTTCGTCACCTGGTACTCCATCGAGGAGTTGGCCGCGTCCTTGGCCCGTACCGCGGACCGGCTCCGCTTCGAATGGCTGCTGCCGGGCCACGGAGACCGCAAGCGGCTGCCCGCCGAGGAGATGGCACGCCGGCTGGCCGATCTCACCGCGCGCGTACAGCTGATGCGCCCCCAACCGGTCGACTTCTCCGCGCACCGCTGGTGAACGTCGGCCGCCCGCCGGCGGTGGACGCG
>CAYNNX010000339.1:0-7636 GCA_964398515.1 uncultured Streptantibioticus sp.
CGCCCGGATCCCCCTGGACCGGCCATGACGGCACCTGCCGAACCCTCCCCCCGCGTCCTGATCGCCGACGACCAGGAACTGGTCCGCACCGGCTTCCGCCTGATCCTGACCGCCCGCGGCATCGACGTGGTCGGCGAGGCCGCCGACGGAGCCGAGGCCGTGGCGGCGGTGCGCCGACTGTGGCCCGACGTGGCCCTGCTGGACATCCGGATGCCCGTCATGGACGGTCTGGAAGCCGCCCGACGCATCCTCACGCAGGCCCCGGACTGCCGGGTGATCATGCTGACCACCTTCGACCTCGACCACTACGTCTACGCCGCCCTCTCCATCGGCGCCAGCGGCTTCCTGCTCAAGGACGTCACCCCGGCACATCTGGCCGCCGCAGTACGCCTGGTCGACACCGGCGACGCACTGCTCGCCCCCTCGATCACCCGCCGCCTGGTCGAACGCTTCGCCTCCGGCGCCGCCGGGCCCGCCCCGAACGCCCGGACCCCAGCCGTCCACCGCGACCTCGCCGTGCTGACGCCCCGCGAGCGCGAGGTGCTGACGCTGATGGGCCGGGGCCTGTCCAACACCGAACTGGCACACGAGCTGACGCTCAGCGAGGCCACGGTGAAGACCCATGTAGCCCGCATCTTCGCCAAACTGGCCCTGCGCGACCGTGCCCAGGCCGTCGTCCTCGCCTACGAGACCGGACTCGTCTCACCCGGTGACTGCCGGCAACCGCCAACTCCGCGGCTTTAGAACGAGATTGCGCAGGCGGCGAACGCCGACGTGGTGCCGGGGATGGGCCGCATGAGTTCCCGGAGCCGTCATCGGAGGGCGACAGGGGCGAGGTGGCCGGTGCCTCCGCGAGTGGGCCGGGTGCGGAGGGCAACGGTTCGGCTCCTGTGCTGCGTTGGGTCCCGGGGCTTGCGGCGCGGGGCCGACCCGGCAGGCGGAGGCCGGTGGCGTGCCATGGGCCATGGGTGTGGGCGGGCTGCGTCGTCCCCGCTCACACCGCTTACCCGACACGTCTTGTGCGCCGCCTCAACTCCCTGCCCTCGCGCCCGCGTCCCCGGCTATGTCGCGGGTATCGCAGTGGCGCGCGGTGAGCGTCGTCGATCCGGGTGGGCGGGGAGCACGTCCCGTGCCCCGCGGAGGGTCCGCGCGGCTGGAGCGCTCGCGTCGTCAGGCATGCACACCGCCGTCGGGCGCGACGTCTTGTACGTCCGAGGCCATCGCCGTCCAACGGCCGCCGCCCCCGGCGGCTTCGACGTCCACCCAGCACTGCCCTATCGCCACCACCACACCCAGGCGTTTGCGGGCCGAATCCCATACCACCGTGCCGACGCGCAGGGCCGGCACTGCCATGGCGGCGTCGGAGGCCAAGGCCTGCGGTCCGGTTGCGAAGTCGTGTTGGACGGGTTGCACGTGGCTCATTCGGCCCTCTCTTCTCGCGTTGGACAACAGAAGGTTACGAAAACTCCATGATTTGCAACAGAGCGTGATCGGTGGCGTCTTGCCAGGGTGGCGCGCCCCCGGGCGCGCGGAAACGGCGCACGCGCGTCGCACGAGTGCAGCGACGGTCGGCGGCAGCCTGGCGGTGAGCACCCGGCCGCCCGCCGAGCCCCCTCGCGGGATCGGGGGTTCACGCCCGTCGCCGGGACCCCCGGCGCTGCGCAAGGCGGCGCGGAGCCGTCCTGGTCAGCGCGATCTGCTCGATCAGCTGGTGGAAGCAGAGCAGCGCGGTGACCGGGGGCAGTCCGGAGACGGCCGCGGCGGGCCAGGTCCTGGGCGCCCCCGCCACGCACAGCAGCGCGGCGATCAGCGCGATGAGCACCGATGCGGCCCAGGAAGGGGCGGCTCGGCGGCGGTACACGGCGCACTGCAGGACGGACAACGAGGCCAGCGACCAGGGGCCGTAGACCAACAGGGGCCACACCGGCGCGAGTCGGCCGCATGTGGGGCACGCCTCGCGCACCAGGTTGCGCAGGGGCCCGTAGGAGACGACCGCCGCCAGCACGCTGACCGCGGTGACGACGGCGCTGAGCCCGACGAACAGCAGGGTGGCGGACGGTGCCGTGAGCGGGCGCGATCGGGGGCGCCGGTGGTCGGCGGGAGGCCGCCCGGCGGTCGGCGCTCCCGCCGTGTGAGCGGTGGACCGCTGGTCCGGGTGCGGGAAGCCCGCTCGTTGTGGTCGCGAAGCCGGGTCGGCAGCCTCGTCCGCAGCCCGGGCGGCATCGGGGCCGGCTTCGGCGTCGGGGACCCGCGTGAGCGCGTCGGCGGAATCGGCCGGACGCACTCCGCCGTACCCGGCCCACGCGCCCGCTGGTCCCGGTGCCGTGACGGACGATCGGGTCGGTGCGCTCATGGTGAACCGGCCGGGTTCAACCGGGGAGGTGTACGGAGATGAGGTGCGCTGCAGCCGCGCGCCAGGGAGTACGCCGAGCGTGCCCGGCGCGCGAGGATAGCGGCGTCTCGGGCGCGTGTGGTGGCGGGTGGCACGTGTGCGTCCCCCGCGTCGCGAGCCGGGCGGCTGCGGCTGTCCGGTGGCAGTACCCCGCAGGCGGGCGGCTCCGGCGGGGTGTCCCGCGAGTGTGCGCGGCGCGTGTGTGCGCCGTGCTTGTATGCGGTGCGCGCGCGTGCGGGGCGCCGCCGGTGCGCAGGCGCGGCGGAGTTCGGATTGCCGGCCGGCGTGCGAGGCGCGGGCCTGCTCGGTCCGCACGTCAGGGCATGCGGGCTGGCTGCGGTCACCAGGCCGGGCGGTGCCGGGATCACCGTCCCGATGCTCCGCGCGGGGGGCGTGGATATGCCGATGTCATACCTCACAAACGCCCCCCGGAAGTACCCGGATGTGAGCCGAACGGGTGATGGCAACTCGCAATATGATCGCACTGTTCTGGGCGGTGTCGCCGCGATCCGGTACTACCGGCGCCAGGAGCGCGGGGGCGTATTTTCTCCTTTCTCGTGCGCTCTCCCGGCTCGCGCCCGTAGTGGCTGAAGGAGCGCGATTCGCGGGAATTCACAAGTTCACAGCCTGTGTGACGGCGGCCTGCACGGCGGGCTGTGGTGCGGTATGCCGCGCGGTAATGGGATGGCGTCGGCGGGTGCCGAGTTCTTACCGCCGCTTGCGCCTCTGCACGTGCATCAGCACGGGCGGCGCTCACCGAGTGCACCCCGCCGTGCGTCCGGGGGTTGCGCTGTCTCGGCTCTATGGCCATATCATGCGGGGTCCGACGTGGCATGATGCGCAAGCGGGCGCCAGCGCGCTGTCAAAGGCTGCTCGGCGCTGGAAAACTATTTAAGGTTTCACGAAATTGCTTCCGGTATCCTGAGGAGGCTTAAGGAGAGAGAGTGCTCTCTGGTGTGGGTGATTTGCGGTCCGTCGCCTTCCGGGTTATGGCGCACCGGTCCGGTGTGAAATGGGCTCCGCCCGCGCCGTAATTTCGGTGCTGCTGCGCCGGACGGATATTCCGCTATTCGGTTGCATCATCCGATGGCTTGCCGGTCGAAGCGCGATGCGCGAGAAATTCGTGCCTTTCGCTTGTGTCAAAATATGCCACTGGCACTCGAAAAAGTCGCCCGGGCAGGTGATGCCCGGTGTGTGAGCGGCTTGGCCGACGTTTCTTTCGTGGAGGGTGGCTTTGACAATGGTGCTGGCTCTGGCCGGCCAGCGGGGAGAACCGGGCAAGACCACCACGACGGTGAACCTCGCCGGTGCGCTCGCGGCAAGCGGGATGGACATCCTGGTGGTGGACCTCGACCCCCGGGCGCGAGTGGGCGCGGCGCTGGGGGTGGTCCCGCAGGAGCCGCGTTCGGTCGGTTTCGCGCTGCAGGCACGACTGGACGGCGTGCCGTCGGTGCTCAGCCGGATGTTCCACCCGCGCGACGAACTGCTCGCGGCCTGCGCGAACGCGGGGAAGCTGGACGTGTTCGCCGCGGTTCCGGGTGCCCTGCACAAGGCCGAAAGGGCGATCGCCGCCGCCGACTTCGAGGGCACGGTCATCCTGCGCGACCTGCTGCGCGCCGTGCGAGGCGGCTACCACGTCATCGTGGTCGACACACCGCCCAGCACCAGCGCGCTGTCGGCCGTCGCGCTGGCCGCCGCCGACTTCGTCATCGCGGTCGCCACGCCGTCGCACGCGTCGCTGCCGGGCGCGGCGATGATCAAGGCGCACACCGAAGTCACCACCGAGCGCACCGCAAGCCGCAGTTGCCCCAGGTTCCTCGGCACGGTGCTGAACAAGGTGCGCGCGTCCCGGGAACGGACGCTGCAGGACGTCTCCGTCGAAGCACGGTTCAGGCAGCTGGGCTTGAGAACGTTCGCCACGCAGATTCCTGACGACGAACGGATCAAGAGGGCGCTTGATCTCGGCAGACCGGTGTGCGCAAGCCATCCGCTGGAGCCCCCGAGCGTGGCTTACCGGAACCTTGCGTGGGAGGTCGTCGAACGGGCTGAGCAAATGGACGCATGATGGCTGACCAACCCACCCCTCCCAGCAGGGCGCACCGTGACGGACCGGAGGCGGCGGAAGGCAGGCCCCGCCGCGCGGCCGCCGACGCCTCGGGCGCGCGCGTCCCCGAAGCACGTGAGGCGGTCGACGAGACGCGGGTGCCGCACGCGCCCGGCACGCGGTCCGCCACCTCGCGAGGGCCCGCGACGCAGTACGGACCCGGCACGTCGCCGTGGGCGCACGCGGCGCTGCAGGACAGCTTCCTCGACGCCCGCATCAACTCCGAGCAGTGGGACACCTGGGGTTTCCGCCTGGTACCGGACGTCAAAACGCGTCTGGTGGCCCGGCTTGCCGATGACAAACGGTCGGCGGACAACCGGCGGCTCGCGCAGGGGCATTACATCAACGCCGCGATGCTCCATCTTCCTGATTGCGTCCACGACCAGCTGCAGATGGTCCGCAGATTTCTCACGGACCGCGGTGGCTATACCGCTCCGGGCAAGCAGTCGAATTACCGCGTCAGCCGGAGGGTATGGCAGATGGCGCGGGATCTGGATATAGAGCTCACGGCCGCCTCCAAACGCGGGCTGGTCATTTTCCTCTTTTCCGCGGCCGTTGAACGGCTGATGGACGCCTTGGACCTCGAAGGGCCGCTGCCGCGCCCGGAGGCCTTCCGCAGAGTGCGCTGACCCCCCGGGCGGCTACGCCGACCGTGTGGTTGCGACAAAGTGCCGCAGAACCGCATGCAGGGCAGGCTGAACTGCCGGTTGCACGGCGAGCTGAACGCCGCGCCGCACGGCTGCACGGCTGCATGTACGTCTGCATGCACGTCTGCGCGCACGGCTGTACGTACGGCTGTGTGCGTGGCTGTACGGGCGGCTGAACGCACGGATGCGTGCGTGGCTGAGTGCGTGGGCGCACCGATGAGTTCACGTACGAGTGACGCGGACGCAGTCTGTCCGACTGACAGAACAGGCGAATTCCGGAAAGTTCGAATGACTGTTGCACCGTGGGTTCGACTGAAAGCGTGCGCGCCGGTGCCCGTGAGCGCCTGAATTCGTCGAAACGCGGCCGTAGTTCGACGGTGATCACCGGTGAGAGGTGAAATTCCTGACAGGTGAAACGTGGTCTGTTTTTCGCGCTATGGTGCTGACAGGTAACAGACCGGAAAGGAAGCCGGCGTATGCGTCGACGGGCTCAGAGATGGACCCTCCTGAAGCTCGCCAACTTGGCAGGGGTCGGCCACAAGGTGGCCTACGAAGCGCGTGACCGAGGTGTTCTGCTGCCGGAAGTCCTGTCGCCCAGCGACGTTCTTCCCTTGCGCACTTTCGACGCGCTGCGCCGAGTGAGCTGGCCGAGTGAGAACTGCGCGCGCAACGCGCCTCAACGCCTGCGCCTTTGGCAGGCACTCGCGATCGAGCAGTCCCGCGTCGAGTTGGACTCCCTCTCCGCCATCACCGGTATGTACGTCCACCCGGGCGGGGCCCAGCTGGCGACCTGCGCCAGCCAGCACGCGGTCATCTCCCTGGAGTTGGCCGAGTGGGAGAGCCCGCACCTCTACCTGCCGGTGGGCTTGTGGGGGCAGCAGGCGCGCAAGGCGCTGCAGTGCGAGGAGCAGGCAGAAGAGCTGTGCGTGCAGGGCGGTGCCATGTGATGCGGTACCGAACCGGCCGCCAGCGCTCCCGCGACGGCCCGCGCGGCATACCGACCTGATTGCCGAGCCGGTGACTGCCGCCAGCAGCCACCGCCGGCACCACCGGCCTCAGGCACGAAGTGGAGGCCGAGTTTCAGAGCCCCGGCCTCCACCGCGCTGAGCTGCATGACCCCACACCGGCCACCGCTCATGGAAGGAAGTGACCACCGGACCGATCTGTCGATAGCTGGATCAGTCACCCATCGGGCTCGCCTTTTGCCTCCCCAGGCCAACCGAGCGCCGACGGGTATTGCCCTGTTCACTTCATCCCCTCAGGAGTACAGCATAGCTGCCCGTCCCATGGCTTGGCTGGCGTTGCCCATCTTCGACACACGCCACCACGCCACATTGCGCAACGGCCAACCGCCGTGCCCGCGGCGGCCGTTCGGCCATGACGGCCCGCAACAGCCCGCAAGGACCACCCCGTCGAGGTGTGTGCGTGCCTGCTCAGCCTCGCACGCCGTTCCGCGACCGGGAGCGATCCCGGCGCGTGTCCCGCCCGAGGTGACCCGATGGGCGTAGTGACAGCGGACGCGAAGGCACCCTCGCCGCCCCCGGCGCCGGATCCGCACAACGCCCTGCTGCTGTCGGCCACGATGCGGCGGCGCCTGCGCGGCGCGGTGCGCGCGCTGCTGAGGGACCCCTGCGTGGCCGGGCTCGCCGACGCGGCGCGGCTGGCGGCGGTGGTACTGGTGGCGAAGGCCCGGGCGCGCGACGGCACCACGCGCATCCGCACCGGGGAACTCGCCCGGTGGCTCGGGGTGTCGGAATCGACCGTCAAACACGCCGTCCTGCCCGCCCTGCGCGGCTCGCGGGCGTTGCGCAGCCGGATCACGTCCGATGCGCTGGGCCGGGCGGAAGGCCTGGAGTGCGTGGTCATGCCGATGTGGCGGGCGCGCAGCAGCCTCTCGGCGGCGCTGGCGCTGACCCGGCCCGAACTGGCCACCCTGCTGCGCCTGTTGGAGGCGTTGTTCGCGCCCGGCTGGGGCCAGGGGACCGGAACGCCGCCGGGCCTGCTGGCGGGGCGTCAGGGGCGGGGGGCCGCCACCGACCGGCTGGCCCTGCTGATGGTGGTGCTCGAGACGCGCGCCGACGGCTGGACGCGGCTGTGCGGCGGATCGGTGACCACCCGGCGCGGCCGCGCCGCCGCAACTGTGGCTCGGCTGCTTGGTTGTTCGGCGGCGGGCGGTGAGCAGGTCCTGCGCCGTCTGAGGGCGCGCGGGCTCCTGGAGGTGGTGCGCGCGGACACCGCGTCGGGACTGCGAGGGGCGGGCCGGATGCGGGTTCCCGCGGTGGCGGCGGCCCACCGCAAGGGCGCGCAGGCGTGCGTCGGCGCCGGGCAGACCGCGCGGGCGGCCGCCACGGTCCCGGAGCCCGACCGCCCGAGGCGCGGTCGGCCGGGGCGTGTGGGCCGTTGCGCAGATCCCGCCGGTACCGCACTCGGAGAGGGGGCGCGCGCATGACCGGGGCCCGAGCTGGTCATCTGCCCGGCGAAGTAGCGCGGGCG
>CAYNNX010000340.1:0-7625 GCA_964398515.1 uncultured Streptantibioticus sp.
GCCCGTCTATCCGGGGGCGTGGTGGGGGCCTGGGGCCCCACCCCCCCCGCCCTGCTGGCCCCGGGCTCCCGGCTGACCGGCCCGCTGGTGCGGGACCCGGTCTCCGGTGAGCTGGCCCCGGCGAGCTGGCCGAGCGCGCTGGACGCGGTGGCCGAGGGGCTGTCGCGGGCCGGCCGGGTGCACGGGCGGGACGCGGTGGCGGTCTTCGGCGGCGGCGGGCTGACCAACGAGAAGGCGTACGCGCTGGGCAAGTTCGCCCGGGTCGTGCTGGGCACCTCGCAGATCGACTACAACGGGCGCTTTTGCATGTCGTCGGCGGCCGCCGCCCACCAGCGGGCCTTCGGCCTCGACCGCGGGCTGCCGTTCCCGCTGGCGGACGTGGCGAAGACCGGGTGCCTGATCCTGGTCGGCTCCAACCTCGCCGAGACCATGCCGCCTGCGCTGCGCTACCTGACCCGGCTGCGGGAGCGCGGCGGCACCCTGATCGTCGTCGACCCGCGCCGTACCCGCACCGCCGAGCAGGCCGACCTGCATCTGCAGCCGCGGCCCGGCACCGATCTGGCGCTGGCGCTGGGCCTGCTGCACCTGGTGGTCGACGGGGGCCGGGTGGACGAGGAGTTCGTCCGGGACCGTACGACCGGCTGGCCCGAGGCGCGGGCGGCCGCCATGGCGCACTGGCCGGAGCTGGTGGAGCGCATCACCGGGGTCCCGGTGCCCCGGCTGCGCGAGGCGGTCGCGATGTTCTGCGACGCGCCCGCCTCGATGGTGCTCACGGCCCGCGGTCCGGAGCAGCAGTCCAAGGGCACGGACACCGTCGGCGCCTGGATCAACCTGTGCCTGGCGACCGGCCGGGCGGGCCGTCCGCTGTCGGGGTACGGCTGCCTCACCGGTCAGGGCAACGGCCAGGGCGGCCGGGAGCACGGCCAGAAGGCCGACCAGCTCCCCGGCTACCGCAGGCTGGACGACCCGGCCGCCCGCGCGCACGTCGCCGGGGTGTGGGGCGTCGCCCCGGAGTCGCTGCCGGGCCCGGGCCGCAGCGCCTACGAGCTCCTCGACGACCTGGGCGGCGGGATCAAGGCGCTCTTCCTCAGCGGCTCCAACCCGGTGGTCTCCGCGCCGGGCGCCGCGCACGTCGAGGAGCGGCTGCGGTCGCTGGAGTTCCTCGCCGTCGCCGACGTGGTGCTCTCCGAGACGGCGGCGCTGGCGGACGTGGTCCTGCCGGTGGCCCAGTGGGCGGAGGAGACCGGCACGCTGACCAACCTGGAGGGAAGGGTGATCCTGCGCCGCAAGGCCGTCGACCCGCCCGCGGGGGTACGCACGGACCTGGAGGTGCTGCACGGGCTGGCCGCGCGCCTGGGCTGGGAGAAAGGGTTCCCCACCGACCCCGGGGAGGTCTTCGAGGAGCTGCGGCAGGCCTCGGCCGGCGGTCCGGCCGACTACTCCGGGATCACCTACCGCCGTATCGCCGCCGAGGACGGCGTCTTCTGGCCCTGCCCGGAGGGCGAGGCGGGCACGCCCAGGCTCTTCCTCGACCGCTTCGCCACGCCCGACGGCCGGGCCCGCTTCGTCCCGGTCTCCCACCGGCCGGCCGCCGAGGAGCCGGATGAGCGGTTCCCGCTCCACCTGACCACGGGCCGGGTGCTGGCCCAGTACCAGTCGGGGGCCCAGACCCGCCGGGTGCGCCAGCTCGCCGAGGCCGCCCCCGGGCCCTTCGTGCAGTTGCACCCGCGGCTGGCGGACCGCATCGGGGTGGCCGACGGGGACCCGGTGGCCGTCACCAGCCGGCGCGGCCGGGCGGTGGCACCGGCCCGGGTCAGCCGGGACATCCGGCCCGACACCGTGTTCATGCCGTTCCACTGGCCGGGCGAGGGCCGCGCGAACACGGTGACCAACCCGGCCCTGGATCCCACGTCCCGGATGCCGGAGTTCAAGGTGTGCGCGGTGCGGGTCGAGGCGGCCTCGCAGGAGTGACCCGCCAGGCCTTTCGGGGGAACGACCCGGAAGCCCGCGCGGCGCGCCCCGTCGCGTCCCCGCGGTTGACGGCCCCCGCGCCGGTACGATCGACATGACCTTATACGGCTGGGCGATGGGGGAGGCATGGCGCCGGACGACCCCGACGAACCGCTCATCACCATCGCACCGATCCGGCCCGCGCGCCCCGATGCCGGTCAGCGCTGGATCGGACCGCTCATCGTCATCGGCCTGCCGGTGGCTCTGGCGGTGCTCGTCTTCGTCTTCTTCTTCCTGCAGTGACGCTTCTTCCGCCTATCGCGGCCTATGCCGACGGAATTGATCCGGGAGAGTGAACGATAAGAACTTCTCCTTCCGGTCTCAGTTGTTCAGTCTGCTCCGGTAGCGGGGCGCACCAGGATCGGAAGGAAAATCGCGTGATCAACAAGATTCTCGCTACGGCTGCAGTGGTGTTTTCCACGGTGGGCGCCACCGCCGCCCCGGCCATGGCCATCGGCAACGACCACGGGGAGCGGTCCGCGAACGGAAACGGCGCGACGCAGGCGTACGGCAACACCACCACCGGCGGGTACATGAGCCCGCAGATCGGGCTGATCCAGGGCTCGTTCAACAAGCCGTGCTTCGGCATCCCGATCAAGGACGTCCAGGTCGTCAGCGCCATCACGGGGGTGGCCGCGGTTCCGATCGCCATCCAGGACGTCCTGAGCCAGAACCAGAACGTCCAGTGCACCGAGAACACCAGCGTGCACCAGGGCGACGCGCAGCTGTCGCACCTTCTGGACCACTTCCCGATCCTGTCCGGGAACGGCGCCGGCAACCACTGATCCGCCCGCCCCGGGACGTCTTCGGCCGCCGCGATCGCGTCGGCGGCCGGAGGCTCCCCTTTTGCGAGTACGGCGCATATCCGTCGCACCGGAAATTCACCCGGGCGGCCGATAAGACCGATAAGTAACAAGGGACAGGCAATAACAGGAATAGTGGGGGACCATGGCGTGCGGGCCTGCTCCACGGAAATCCGGCTCACCGGAATCCGCGGGCAGGCCCGCGTCGTATTCGGGGCGCGCGGCCGCCCACCTCGTATTCCCGGCCCGCCGCGCGGCGCTGGGTGCCCGCGGCATCCGGGGCCGTGCCGCATTCCGCCGTCCGGGTCAGCGCTGCGGCTGCGCTCCCGGCGCCTGCGGGTCGGGGAGGTGCTTGTCGAGCCAGAGGATGACCTCGGGGTACTCGGCCCGCCAGGTCTTGAAGTTGTGCCCGCCCTCGTCGCGCACGAGCCTGGTGACCTGGGTGGGCGGCTTGGCGGCCGCGGCGAACTTCAGCGAGGGGCCGTAGTCGTTCTCGCCCTTCTTGCTGGTGGTGATCAGCAGCGAGACCGGCGGGGCCGGCATGTGCTGCAGCCGCCAGGTGAGGTCGTTCTCCCGCTTGACCTGGGCGCTGCCCGCGTACAGGTCGCCGGTGTCGCCGTCCTGCCGGGCGAAGTAGTCGGCCGACAGACCGGCGCCGGCGCCGTAGCGCAGCGGGTTGGTCATCGGGAACTTCAGCGCGCAGTAGCCGCCGGTCGAGTCGCCGACCGCGCCCCAGGAGCCGGGGGTGTCGGCGGTGCGGTAGGTGCCGGAGAGCGCGATCGGCAGGTCCTGGTTGAAGAAGGTCAGCGCCTGCGGGCCGCCGGGGACGTCGGTGCAGTTGGTGTCCCGGCCGGGGACGACGGTCGGACGGACCATGACGTAGATCGTCGGCTTGATGCGCTTGGCCACGATGTCGTCGGAGACGGTGCGGGGTATCTTCAGGCCGGTGATCAGGTTCTTGGCGACCCCCGGGTAACCGGTGAGAGCGACGACGACCGGGAACCTGTCCTTCTCGTGGCCCTTCTGGAAGTACTGCGGCGGCAGGTAGACGAAGCCGTCGGTGACGAGCCCGGAGGCCAGACCGCGGAACTGGACGTCCTCGACCTCGCCGGCCCGCTCCTTGCCGCCCTTGAGCCCGGCGTCGGTCTTGCCGCGGACGGCCAGTCCGACCGGGCGGCCGCTGGAGTGGCCGGCCTCCATGATCTGGTTGCCGTCGGCCTGGCCGAGCAGGTCGTTCCAGGAGGAGTAGAAGCCGAAGTTGTTGTTGGCCGCCACCAGGATCACGCACAAGATCATGGCCTGCGTCAACGCGAGCAGCCCGAGACGGCCCAGCCAGGGTATGAGTCCCCGCTTCGCGGCACGCGGCCACAGCCACAGTGTCAGTGCACCCGCCGCGACGGCGGCGATCACCAGCACTATGAAGAACACATTGGACGTGAGTCCCACGGTCGTAGCTCTCTCTTCAGGTAGTCCTTCTCAAGAGAGGGACGGAAATCCGTTCGGCTCGGTTTACTGAAATTTGGAGCGAGATTTCCACTCCTTTGCGTCCCTTCTCACCAAACTTCACATAGGGCACATGTACTGATATGCCCTGCTATCTGGCTACGTGCTATGACCGCCCCCGAGCCCGGAGCCGGCAGCCCGTCACCCGACGCTCACATCTCCTACCCGGCCGTGCTGAGGTCGCCGTTGCGAACGGGAAACGGCTGCGAACCGGGCGGGTAACAGCTCTCCCCCAAGCTTCCGAGTATGCCCATCCCCGGTCAGCACTGCGGCCCACCCCCCGAGCGCCCCCGACGCGGCGGCCGCCACCAGGTGGTGGTGGTCGGCGCGGGACTCGCAGGGCTACGGCTCGCCACCCGGCTGGTCCAGGCCGGAGCCGACGTGACGGTGATCGGCGAGGAGCCGTACGCCCCCTACAACCGGGTGCTGCTCGCCGGGGTGCTGAGCGGGCGGTACCCGGCCGACGTGGTCACCCTGCCCGACCCCGGCTGCCTGGTCCGGCTCGGCGTGCGGGCCTGCGCGCTCGACCGCGCGGCGCGGACCGTGCGCTGCGCCGACGGCACCACCCTGGGCTACGACACGCTGGTGCTGGCCACCGGCTCCAACCCCGTGCTGCCGCCGCTGCGCGGGATCACCGCAGAGGGCCCGCTGCCGGAGGGCGTCCACCCGTTCCGCACGATGCGCGACTGCCTGGCGCTGTCGCGGGCCGCCGCCCCCGGCGTGCCGGCGGTCGTGGTCGGCGGCGGGCTGCTGGGCGTGTCGGCCGCGCGGGCCCTGGCCGAGCGCGGCACCCGGGTGGTCCTGGCCCAGCAGGGCAGCCACCTGATGGAGCGCCACCTCGACGAGGAGGCCGCCGCGCTGCTCCGGGCCCACCTGGAGGACTCCGGCGTCGAGGTGCACACCGAGTGCCGGGTACGGGGGCTGGCCACCACCGGCGGCAGGGTGCGGGCGGTCCGGCTCGCCGACGGCCACGAACTCGACGCCGAGCTGGTCGTGCTCGCCTGCGGGGTGCGTCCGCGCACCGGGCTCGCCCGCGCGGCGGGCCTGGAGGTGGCGAACGGCATCGTGGTGGACGACGCGCTGCGCACCGGCGACCCGCACATCCACGCCGTCGGCGACTGCGCCGAGCACGACGGGGTGGTCTACGGCCTGGCCGGCGCCGCGCACGACCAGGCCGACCTGCTGGCCCGCGTGCTCACCGGTGACGGCGGCCCCGGCTACCCCGGCACCCGCGCGCTCACCCGGCTCACCCTTCCCGGCCCCGGTACGCCCTTCGACATGGCGGCCTTCGGCGCCCCCAAGCCGGCCGCGGGCGACGACGTCGTGCGGATCACGGACGCGACCCGGGGCACGTACCGGCAGGTCGTGCTGCGCGGGGACCGGCTGGTCGGCGGCATCCTGCTCGGCGACCTCGGCAGCGTCGCCACCCTCGCCCGGGCCTGGGAGGGCGCCGAACCGGTGCCCTCCCACCCCGCGCACCTGCTCACCGACGACGGAGGCTCATGCTCATGACGACACCCACGATCGTGCTGGTCGGCCACGGGATGGTCGGACAGCGGTTCCTGGAGGCCCTGGAAGACCAGGGCGTGCTGGGCCGGGCGCGGGTGGTGGTGCTCGGCGAGGAACCCCGTCCCGCGTACGACAGGGTGCGGCTCAGCTCCTACTTCTCGGGGACCTCGATCGGCGAACTCGCCCTCGGCGACCCGCGGTTCGCCGCCCGGCACGGGATCGAGCTGTGCCTGGGCGACCCGGTGACGGCCGTGGACCGCGCCGCGCGGACCGTCACCACCGCCGCGGGGCGGGTCGTCGGGTACGACACGCTGGTGCTGGCGACCGGCTCGTACCCCTTCGTGCCGCCCGTGCCCGGCCGGGAGGCGCAGGGGTGCTTCGTCTACCGGACGATCGAGGACCTGCTGGCCATCGAGGAGTACGCGGCCGGGTCGCGCACCGGCGCGGTCGTCGGGGGCGGGCTGCTCGGCCTGGAGGCGGCGGGCGCCCTCACCGGTCTCGAACTCGCCACGAGCGTCGTGGAGTTCGCGCCGCGCCTGATGCCCGTGCAGGTCGACGAGGGCGGCGGGGCGGCGCTGCGGCGCAAGGTCGAGGCGCTCGGCGTGGACGTGCGCACCGGGGTCGGCACGCAGGAGATCGTCACCGGCGAGTCCGGCCAGGTCACCGCGATGACGCTGTCCGACGGCTCGACCCTGGAGACCGACATGGTGGTCTTCTCCGCCGGGGTCCGCCCCCGCGACCAGCTCGCCCGCGAATGCGGCCTGCCGGTCGGCGAGCGCGGCGGCATCGTGGTGGACGAGCGCTGCCGCACCGAGGACGAGCGCGTCTACGCCATCGGCGAGTGCGCCCTCGCCGCCGACGGCCGGGTCTACGGCCTGGTCGCCCCCGGCTACGAGATGGCCCGCACGGCGGCGAAGGCGATCGCGGGCGCCGAGGGGGCCTCGTTCACCGGCGCCGACACCTCCACCAAGCTGAAGCTGCTCGGGGTGGACGTCGCCAGCTTCGGCGACGCGCACGGCACGGCCGAGGGGGCCCTGGACGTCGCCTACTGCGACTCCCGCTCCGGGATCTACAAGAAGCTGGTGATCGGCGCGGACGGCACCCTGCTCGGCGGCGTCCTCGTCGGGGAGACCGAGGCGTACGACGCCCTGCGCCCGCTGACCGGCACGGTGCCCCCGGTGGCCCCCGAGCGGCTGGTGCTGCCCGCCGGCGCGGACCCGGCGCCGGCCGCGATGGGCCCGCAGGCGCTGCCCGACGAGGCCGTGATCTGCAACTGCCACGGCGTCACCAAGGGCGCCATCCGGGCCGCCGTCACCGAGCACGCGTGCACCACGGTCCCCGAGGTGAAGAAGTGCACGGCCGCGGGCACCGGCTGCGGCTCGTGCGTCAAGGCGCTCACCACCCTCGTCCAGGCCGAACTGGAGGCCTCGGGCGTCGCCGTCGACAAGGGCCTGTGCGGCTGCTTCGCGCACACCCGTGCCGAGCTCTACGAGATCGTGCTCGCCCTGCGCGTCACCTCCTACGCCGAACTCCTCGACCGGCACGGGCGCCCCGAGGCGCGCGGCGGGGAGGGATGCGAGATCTGCAAGCCGGCGGTCGCCTCGATCCTCGCCTCGCTCGCACCGGCGATCGGCGCGGACGGGTACGTGCTCGACGGCGAACAGGCGGCGCTGCAGGACAGCAACGACCACTTCCTGGCCAACATCCAGCGCAACGGCTCCTATTCGGTGGTGCCACGTATCCCCGGCGGCGAGATCACCCCGGACAAGCTGATCGTGATCGGCGAGGTCGCCCGCGACT
>CAYNNX010000341.1:0-6445 GCA_964398515.1 uncultured Streptantibioticus sp.
AGGGGCGAAGTGGGCGCAGGGCTGGGCGCGGGAGCCCTGACCGGCGGCTCGGGCTCAGGGTTGGGCCCAGAGGCGACGCGGGCGCACGATTGGGCGCGGGAGCCCTGACCAGCGGCTCGAGCTCAGGGCTCGGCCTAGGGGCGCCGAGGGGCGACGCGGGCACAGGGCTGGGCGCGGGAGCCCTGACCGCCGGCTCGGGCTCAGGGCTCGCCCTAGGAGGGCCGAGGAGCCGCTTGCACGCGGGCCTGGGTGCACGAGTGCCGACCGGCGGACCGCGCGCAGCCCTGGGCTCAGGATCGCCGAGGGGCGACTCGCGTGCAGCCTCAGGCCCGGCATCGCCGGCCGGCGGCTCGCGCGGGGACCGCCGCACGGCACCGGCTTGGCGTCGTGCGCGATCGCCGTGCCGGCGTGAGCTATCCGGCACCGGGCCGTGGCAGTTCGAGCCGTGGCGTGACAGTTCGAAGGGGGCGCGGGGGTGGGAGGGGGCGGGGGGAGGGGGGCGGCCCCCGAGGCGCGCGACAATGGCCGGGTGACCATCCCGCCCGCGCGTGGTTGGCACGGGAGTTGTCGTCTTCGCCGGGGAGGGATCCCCGGACTTTCCGACGTTGAAAGAGGGGCACATGTCGGATCTTCCTCGCAAGGCAGTGACCCGTACCGCGAAGCTGGCCGCGCTGCCCCTCGGTTTCGCGGGGCGGGCGACGCTCGGGCTCGGCAAGCGGATCGGGGGGCGGCCGGCCGAGATCGTGGCGAGTGAGCTGCAGCAGCGCACCGCCGAGCAGTTGTTCAAGGTGCTCGGCGAGCTCAAGGGCGGTGCCATGAAGTTCGGCCAGGCGATGTCCGTCTTCGAGGCCGCGCTGCCCGAGGATGTCGCAGGCCCCTACCGCGCCGCGTTGACGAAGCTGCAGGACGCGGCGCCGCCCATGCCCGCGGGGACGGTGCACGACGTGCTGGCCAAGGCGATGGGCGAGGACTGGCGTGACCTGTTCGCGTCGTTCCAGGACAAGCCGTCGGCGGCCGCTTCGATCGGCCAGGTGCATCGCGCGGTGTGGCATGACGGGCGTGATGTGGCGGTCAAGGTGCAGTATCCGGGGGCCGGTCAGGCGCTGCTGTCGGATCTGTCGCAACTCGGCCGCGTGGCACGCCTGTTCGGCCCGCTGATCCCGGGGATGGACGTCAAGCCCTTGATCGCGGAGTTGCGCGAGCGGGTCTCGGAGGAGCTCGACTACGAGTTGGAGGCCGAGGCGCAGCACGTGCACGCCGTGGAGTTCGCCGACGACGCCGACGTGGTGGTGCCGGATGTGGTCCATCAGGCTGATCAGGTCCTGGTCACCGAGTGGATGGACGGGGTGCCGCTGTCTGAGGTGATCGCGAACGGTACACGGTCGGAGCGGGATCGGGCGGGCCAGTTGCTGGCGCGCTTCCTGTTCGCGGGGCCTGCCCGCACGGGGTTGCTGCACGCAGATCCGCATCCGGGGAACTTCCGGTTGCTGGTGGACGACGGGCCGGCGGATGGGTGGCGGCTCGGCGTGCTGGATTTCGGGACGGTCGACCGGTTGCCGGAGGGGTTGCCGCTGCCGATCGGTACGGCGTTGCGGCTGGCGCTGGAGGGTGACGCCGAGTCGGTGCACGCGATGTTGCGCCAGGAGGGGTTCGTCAAGCCGTCGATCCAGTTGGATCCGGATGCGGTGCTGGAGTATCTGCTGCCGATCATCGAGCCCGCCCGGGTGGAGGAGTTCACCTTCGGCCGGGGGTGGATGCGTACGCAGGCGGCGCGGATCGCCGATCCGCGCTCGCCGGCGCATCAGTTGGGGCGTCAGCTGAACCTGCCTCCGGCGTATCTGCTGATCCACCGGGTGACGTTGAGCACGATCGGGGTGCTGTGCCAGTTGGATGCCACGGTGCGGTTGCGTGACGAACTGCTGGACTGGCTGCCGGGGTTCGACGAGCCGGAGGAGATGGAGTCGGCCTGAGGCGCCGGGCGGTGGGCGCCGGGCAGGCGGTGGCGGCCCGGCGCCGCCCGGAGCCGGACTGTCGGCGGGGGCGTGACCGCCGGGAGGAGCCGCTGGGGCCGCCGGGCCGCTACCACCAGGCGGAGTCGAGGCGTCCTTCGATGGCGCGGATGTTGGCGCGGGCGCACGTGTCGCAGAAGTAGCGGCGGTCGCCGCCTTCGACGGAGCAGGTCCAGGTGACCGGGAGGCGGTCGGCGGCTGCCCCGCAGCGGGCGCACACCACGCGTGACGGCGTGCCGTATTCAGAAGCGGGTTCGCGAGTCTTCTGATCCACCTGGTGACGATACCTCCGCAGGCCGGGTGGAAGCGGACGCAACGCACCGCGGGGCCGGTCCTGGGAGGGACCGGCCCCGCGGTGCGACGGAGGGGTGAACGAGGGTTACGGGCCGCGCCTACTGCATCACGACGAGTGCGAGGGCGCGGCGTGCCCGCAGCGAGGCGCGTTCGGCGCGCCGCTGCAGTCGCCGGGCCTGGGCGAGGCGGCGGCCCTGGCGTTCGGATTCCGCCTGGTGGAGGCGTTCGCGCATATGGGCGCGGGCCAGGGCTTCTGGGATGAGTTGCATTTCACGGGTCCTGTTCTGGCGCGATGCGGCCGCGCCGGTGCTGCGGGTGGAGGTGCCGCTCGGCGGCGCCCCGTGGTTGGACTGGTACATCTGGGCCTGCTTCTGCGGGTCGTGCGTCAGGGGGTGGTCGATGGTCCCGGCGGCGGCATGGAGCCTCATGCCAGGACCTCGTTCTTGCGCGGGCGGCCGCGCGGCCGCTTGCGCGGGACCACGACGCCCTGGACGAAGAGTTCGCCGCCCCACACGCCCCACGGCTCGCGGCGTGCCTTGGCGCCGGCGAGGCAGGCTTCGCGGACCGGACACGTCTGGCACAGCGACTTGGCGTACTCGACGTCGGCGGGGGTTTCGGCGAAGAAGACCTCGGGGTCGTAGGACCGGCAGGGTACGGGTACGCCGAGGCGCTCGATCTCGTCGTCGAGCTCGGACAGCGGCAGCAAAGGGGCCTCCTGGGGGGCGGCTTCAGGCGGGGGGATCGTTTCGGAGTGCGGTACGGACGGGCTGCGCGTTTCCGTGTGCACGGTCTGTCTCTTCCTCGTCTGTCGGTCCGGCCGGTGGGCCGGGCGTGGTCGGTACCGGGTCGGTGCTGTCCCGAGGCCCCTTCGCCTGGTCGCTTGCGCAAACACAAGGGCCGCGGATCCCGGTTCACGGGTTCCGCGGCCCTGGAAGGTGCCGACCTGATGGCCTATCAGGCTGGATCTCTCCAGGGTTCGAGCCCGCGGAAGGCCCGCTTCGTGCTGTGGTGCTGCGTCGCTACGGTCGTGGCATTGCCGGTGACGTCCGCTTCCTTGGCGGTGAAGCCGCCGTCGACCCACTGCTGGCGCAGTCCGGCACCATTGGCCGCGAGCGCATAGCGGGTCGCCTGCGCCGCTTCGGCCGCCGGTGCCTGGGTCGGTCGCTCGCTGATGCGGCCGAACGCGCCGTCGCCGAGCAGGGCGGAGGGCATGCCGGAGGCGGGGAGCAGCGAGCGGACGCCGGACAGGCAGGAGGCAATGGCCGGGCGACCGGTCATTTTGGTGATCGTGGTGAAGCTGGTCATCGGGCTCGCCTCCTTTCGGCGTCTCGTGGCGGATCGGACGGGTGGTGCGTGGTACCGGGTCGTGCCGACCCAGTACACCACGGCTTCCTCGGCTCCCGGAAGAGCCTCGGCCACCGTGCTACCGCAGGCTATGAGGATTCCCGCGGCGGGCGCAAACTATTTATTCGACGAATCCGTAACAGGGCGTTCGGTCGTTTCTTCGGAATCCGGGATTCCGGGTGCTTCTGTTGTGCTGCCAGGGGTTTCGCCCGCGCACAGCGCCAGCACGTCGGCGCCGAAGCGGTGGAGTTTCCGTGCGCCGACGCCGGCGATCCGGCTCAACTCCGTCTCGTCGCCGGGGACGCACTCGGCGATCGCCAGCAGCGTCTTGTCGGTGAAGACGCAGTAAGGGGGTTGGCCCAGTGTTTTCGCCTGGGCGCTGCGCCATTCCCGCAGGCGTTCGTAGAGGGCCTCGTCGAGTTCGGAGGGGCAGTCCTCGCAGCGCATCAGTTTGATCTCACCTGCGTCGGACAGGGCGCGCCCGCAGACCCGGCAGTGCACCGGGCCGCGGCGGCGTCGGGCGGCGGCGCGTTCGACGCCGCCGCGGGCGGCTGGGACGGCGGCGCGGGGGGTGGAGCCGGGGCGCAGTGCGGTGAGGAACCGTGAGGGGCGGCGTCCGCCGCGTCCGCCGGGTGAGCGGGACAGTGCCCAGGACAGGGTGAGGTGGCGGCGGGCGCGGGTGATGCCGACGTAGAGGAGGCGGCGTTCCTCTTCGATCTGTTCGTCGGTCTTGGCGTAGGTGATGGGCAGGGTGCCTTCGGTGAGGCCGACGAGGAAGACGGCGTCCCATTCGAGGCCCTTGGCGGCGTGGAGCGAGGCCAGCGTGACGCCTTCGACGGTGGGGGCGTGCTGGAGGGCGGCGCGTTCGTCGAGTTCGGCGACGAAGTCGGCGAGGGTGGCGGGGGCGTCGGCGGGGGCGCGGGCGGCGGTGAACTGCTCGGCGAGGCGGACGAGGGCGGCGAGTGATTCCCAGCGGTCGCGGACGGCCCCGGAGCCGGCGGGGGGTTGGGGGGACCAGCCGCGGGCGGCGAGGACGGCGCGGACCTGTGCGGGCAGGTCGGCGTCGTCGAGTGCGGGGTCGGAGCTCGCGGCGGCTCGGGCGGCGCCGCGCAGCAGCATGCCGGCCTCGCGGACCTCGGGCCGTTCGAAGAACCGTTCGGCGCCGCGGAGCTGGTAGGGGACGCCGGCGTCGGCGAGGGCCTGTTCGTAGACCTCGGACTGGGCGTTGACCCGGTAGAGGACGGCGATCTCGCTGGGGCGGACGCCGGTGTCGATGAGGTGTCTGATCTGGCGGGCGGTGGCTTCCGCCTCGGTGGGTTCGTCGGGGTGTTCGGTGAAGGAGGGCTGGGGTCCGGGGTCGCGTTGTGCGACGAGTTCGAGGCGGTGGGCGGCGGCCTGGCCGCGTGCCTGGGCGAGGACGGCGTTGGCGAGATGGACGACCTGGGGGGTGGAGCGGTAGTCGCGCACGAGCCGGACGACGGTGGCCTCGGGGTAGCGGCTGCGGAAGCCGAGGAGGTGGTCGGGGGTGGCGCCGGTGAAGGAGTAGATGGTCTGGCCGGCGTCGCCGACCACGCACAGCGAGTCGCGGCCGCCGAGCCACAGGTCGAGCAGGCGTTGCTGGAGGGGGCTGACGTCCTGGTATTCGTCGACGACGAAGTGCTGGTACTGGGCGCGGACCTGGTCGGCGACGTCGGGGCGGTCCTCCAGGACGGCGACGGTGAGCAGCAGCACGTCCTCGAAGTCGATGACGGACCGGTCGCGTTTGAGGTCTTCGTAGGCGGTGTAGATGCGGGCGATCTCGGCGGGGTCGCGGGGGGCTTCGCGGCCGGCTTTGGCGGCGGCGACGGGGTAGTCCTCGGGGACGGTCTGGGTGACCTTTGACCATTCGATCTCGCCGGTGACGTCGCGCAGTTCGGTGCGGTCGAGCCGGATGCGGCTGCGGGCGGCGGCCTCGGCGACGAGTTGGACCTTGCGGTCGGCGAGCCGGGGCAGCTCGCCGCCGACGACGCGGGGCCAGAAGTACTGGAGCTGGCGGAGGGCGGCGGCGTGGAAGGTGCGGGTCTGGACGCCGCCGGCGCCGAGCTGCCGCAGGCGGCCGCGCATCTCGCCGGCGGCACGGGTGGTGAAGGTGACCGCGAGGACGCTGGAGGGCTGGAGGATGCCTGCGCGCACCCCGTAGGCGATGCGGTGGGTGATGGCGCGGGTCTTGCCGGTGCCGGCGCCTGCGAGGACGCAGACGGGCCCGTGCAGTGCGGTGGCGACCGCGCGCTGCTCGGGGTCGAGTCCGTCGAGCACCGCGTCGGCCGAGTCGGGTGCGGCCGGGAAGAAGGAGGCTTCCGGTTGTGCAGTCACCCCGCCATGCTGCCAGGTCGGCTCTCGGGCTCTGAAAAGTTATCCACAAGGCCCCCGTAATGGTCATATGAACGCGGGAATGGCCGGGGGTGGGCGGACGTTCTACGTCCGGTACCCGCGGACGGGGCCACTGCGAACACGACCGACCACGGCCTGTGACGGCCGAACGCGAAGGAGCACGAGGACCGATGCTGGGGACTGTGACGATGTACAGCACTTCCTGGTGCGGCTACTGCCGCCGCCTGAAGAGCCAGCTGGACCGCGAGGGCATCGCGTACACCGAGATCAACATCGAGCAGGACCCGGAGTCGGCGGCCTTCGTGGAGAAGGCCAACGGTGGCAACCAGACGGTGCCGACCGTGCTGTTCGCGGACGGCACGACGCTCACGAACCCCTCGCTCGCCCAGGTGAAGGCGAAGATCGCGGCCTGAGCTGCGGCCCGGGCG
>CAYNNX010000341.1:6545-7603 GCA_964398515.1 uncultured Streptantibioticus sp.
GCCCGGGCGTCAGCCTCCGGTCAGGGGGCGGCCGTACCACATCTCGATGAGGCGGGCGGCGATGGAGACGCCCGTGGGGGCGAGCAGTTCGCCGGATTCGATGGCCGCCCGGTACTCCTCGCGGGAGAACCAGCGGGCCTCGTGGATCTCCTCGCCGTCCACCCGGATCTCGGAACTGGTGGCGCTGGCCGTGAAGCCCAGCATGAGGCTGGAGGGGAACGGCCAGGGCTGGCTGGCGACGTAGCCGACCTCGCCGACGCGGACCCCGACCTCCTCGGCGACCTCGCGGACGACGGCCTGCTCGACGGACTCCCCCGGTTCGACGAAGCCGGCGAGGGTGGAGAAGCGGCCTTCGGGCCAGTGCACCTGGCGGCCGAGCAGGGCCCGGTCCTTCTCGTCGGTGACGAGCATGATCACGGCCGGGTCGGTGCGCGGGTAGTGTTCGGCGCCGCAGGCCGGGCAGCGGCGTACGTGTCCGGCGGCCGCGATGACCGTGCGTTCGCCGCAGCGCGAGCAGAAGCGGTGAAGCCGCTGCCAGTTCTCCAGGGCGACGGCGTGCACCATCAGGCCGGCGTCGCGGTCGCTGAGCAGGCCGCCGACCTCGCGCAGCCCGGCCGGGCGGGCGGCGTCGTCCATGCGGCCGGGCAGGGCGTCCTTCTGCAGGGCGAAGTAGCTGACGCCGTCGGCGTCGGTGCCCAGGAAGTAGCGGTGGTTCTCGCTGGGCGGGGCTTCGAAGGTGGGTACGAGGACGAGTTCGGTGCGGCCGTCCGGGGTGTCCTCGACCAGGACCTGTCCTCCGGAGACGACCAGGACGCGGGTGGTCGGGTGGCTCCAGGCGGCGGCCAGCCAGGCTTCGTCGAGGCGGTGGTGGGCCGCGCGGTCGACCGCGGAGCGGGTGAGCGCCAGCGGCCGCCGGGGATCCGCGGCGTTCAGGGGCAGGTCTTCTGCGAGGGACAAGACGGCTTCCAACTCCCCTTGTGACGTGGTCTGTTACTCAGCGTACTGGGCGTGTCCGCGCTTTTGCGGGTCCTCGTGCCCGGCGTGCGCGGGCTGCGCGG
>CAYNNX010000342.1:0-7582 GCA_964398515.1 uncultured Streptantibioticus sp.
GCTGCTGCTCGTGGGCGGCGGCGTGATCGTGCCGCTGGCGAAGTTCCCGCACGCGGTGGCGCAGGCGCTGCACCTGCTGCCGATCTCGGCGCTGTCGGACGGCCTGCGCGGGGTGCTCCAGCACGGTGCCGGGGTGCCGTGGGGCGACCTGGGCATCCTGGCGGTCTGGGCCGTGCTGGGGCTGGGCGCGGCGGGGCGTTTCTTCCGCTGGGAATGACGGCCCCCACCCCTCGTGAATGAATGCACAAGCGGCCCCCTACGATGAGGGGGTGCCGAAATCGCTCAATCCCCTCGCGCTGATCGCCGACCGGTGGCAGCCGTCGCCCAGGTTCCTGGAGCGGGCCGCGCTCGCCACCGTGGTGATGGGCGTGGTCATCGTCGTCACCGGCGGCGTGGTCCGGCTCACCCAGTCCGGACTCGGCTGCTCGACGTGGCCGACGTGCACCCCGGAGAGTCTGACGCCGACTCCGGCGATGGGCATCAACGGGATCATCGAGTTCACCAACCGCACGCTGACCTACGTGCTGTGCGCCTTCGTCGGCGTCGCCATCATCGCGGCCCGCTCCCGCACCCCGTGGCGGCGTGATCTGACGCGGCTGGGCTGGGCGCAGTTCTGGCTGGTGATGAGCAACGCCGTGATCGGCGGCATGGTCGTGCTGACCGGGCTCAACCCGTACATCGTCGGTTCGCACTTCCTGTCCACGACCGGGCTGCTCACGGTGGCCGTGGTGATGTGGCAGCGCACCCGCGAGGGCACCGGCCCGGCCCGGGATCTGGTGGCCCGGCCGGTGCGGCAGCTGTCGTGGCTGCTGGTCGGCGCGTCGGCCGTGCTGATCGTGGTCGGGGTGGCCGTCACCGGCGCCGGACCGCACGCCGGAGACGCACGCCACGTGCACCGCATCCCCGTCGACTGGCGGGAGATCACCCAGCTGCACGTCGACTTCGTCTACATCGTGACGGGTCTGACGATCGCCCTGTGGTTCGCGCTGCGCGCGGTGGGCGGGCCGAGTGCCGCGCGGCGCAGGGTCGTCGAGCTGTTCGCCGTGCTGATGTCGCAGGGCGTCGTCGGCTACGTCCAGTACTTCACCCACCTGCCCTCCGTCGTGGTCGGGGTGCACATGTTCGGCTCGTGCCTGGTCTGGATCGCGGTGCTGCGGGTGCCGCTGGCGCTGCGCGCACGGCCGCGCGAGGCGGTGGGGGCCACGGTCCCCGCGCAGGAGTCAGCCGTTACCGCTGCCGTCTGACAGGCGGTAGACGCGTCGGGCGTTGCCTGCCGCGATCATCGCCGCGACCCGCTCGGCGTCCGGCGCCGACCAGTCGCCCTCCTCGACCCAGCCGGTCAGCAGGCGCTCCAGGGCCCGGGTGAACAGGCGGACCCCGACGACGTACAGCTCCGGCAGGCCGTAGGCGTCGGTGGAGAACAGGATCTTGCCGAAGGGCGCCAGTTCGAGCGCCTCGGCGAGCACCGTCTCGGCCCGGGCACCGGTGTGGGTGAGGGCGAGGCCGACGTCGGTGTGGACGTGCGGGAAGACGTGGGCGAGGTAGGCCGCCTGCCGGTGGTAGGGGTAGCCGTGCAGCAGCACCAGGGCGGCGCCGAGCCCCTCGGTGGCCTTGATGAAGTCGGTGAGCAGCGCCGGGTCGGCGTGGTCCAGCCGCAGGTCGGGGTCGCCGAAACCGGTGTGCAGCTGCAGGGGCAGACCGGTGGCGAGCGCGGTCCACAGCAGGTGCCGCAGCAGCACCGGGTCGCGCACCCGGTCGCCGGCCGGGCGCCCCGCGAGCCAGGCCCCCGCCGCGTGCCGCACCTCGGCCGGTCCCGGCGGCTTGGGCGCGAGCGCCAGCCCGTGCCGGTAGGCGGCGACCGACTTGAACGCCACGGCGTGACGTCCGGCGCCGTGCACGGCCTCCGCGAAGGCGGTGATGAAGCCGTGAGGGGTGCGGGAGGCGTCGGCGACCTGTTCGGCGAGGCGTTCCAGCCGCACGACCTCGCGGGCGCGCGCGTCCCCGGCCATGGCGAGTTCGTCGGGTCCGGTCAGGTCGCCGGGGAGCCCGGTGTCGACGAGGTAGGTGCCGATGCCGGTGGCGCGCAGCAACCGCCGGGTGGTCTCGTACGAGCCCAGTTCGCGGCGGCGGGCGAGGTAGTGCGCGGGCGGGCAGTGGGGCTCCAGGTCCAGCAGCGGCGGGCACCAGCGGCGCACCGCGAAGCCGGTCTGGGTGTCGAAGTAGGTGGTGCCGGGCGCGGCCGGGGAGCCGGCCTCGGTCAGATAGGGCTCGAAGGAGCCGATCCCGAGGTCGCCGCGGACCACGCCGTGGCAGTGGTGGTCCACCAGGGGCGGCAGTCGCAGCATCAGTAGCGCCACCGGAAGGCCGCCGCGGTCTCCTGCGGGTCGCGGCCGGCGAACTGCCCGGCCTCGGCTCTGCGTACCGCGAGCACCGCCTCCAGGAGCACCTCGCCCAGCGCCCGCGACAGCACCGGGTGGTGCTGGAGCAGGTCGGCGCTCTCGGTGAGCGTCTGCGGCAGCCGTACGACGTCCCCGGCGTGCGCGGGGTCGCCGGTGACCGGGTCGGGCAGCTTCAGCCCCGCGTCGATCCCGGCCAGTCCGGCGGCGATGACGCAGCCGGTGACCAGGTAGGGGTTGGCGGCCGCGTCGAAGCACTTGACCTCGGCGTTGGCGCTGCCGGCCTCGTCGGGGGGACCCGGGACGAAGCGGAGGGCTGCCTCGCGGTTCTCCGGCCCCCAGCACTGGAAGGCGCCGGCCCAGTGGGACGGGACGAGCCGCAGGGCGCTGGCGGGCGACGGCGCCCCGATCGCCAGCAGCGCGGGGAGCGCGTCCAGCACGCCGGCGAGGAACGACTCCCCGGTGGCCGTCATGCCGTACGGGCCGTCCCCGCCGCGCAACAGGTCGGCGGCGTCGGCGGTGCTGCGCAGGCTGAGGTGGAGGTGGCAGCCGTTGCCCACCTGGCCGGGCAGGACCGCCGGGGCGAAGGAGGCCCGCAGCCCGTGGGAGGCGGTGACGGCCCGCACGGTCTCGCGGACCAGCACCAGCTCGTCGGCGGCGGCCACGGGATCGGCGGGGGCGGTGGAGACCTCGAACTGTCCGGCGGTGTACTCGGGGTGCAGCTGCAGCACGAGGACGCCTTCGGCGGCGAGCGCCGCCGCCACGTCCCGCAGGTAGTCCGAGAGCAGCGTCACCCGGGTCATCCCGTAGGCCGGGCCCTCGCAGGCCGGCTCCGGCGTGCCGTCGGGGCCGGGGCGGGCCGCGATCCACTCGGTCTCGAAGCCCATGCGCAGCGCCAGTCCCCGGTCCGCGGCCTGCCGCGTCATGCGGCGGGCGAACAGCCGCTGGCACGCCGGGTGCGGTACGCCCTGCTGGTCGTAGCGGTCCACGGGCGCCCAGGCCCAGCCGGGCCGGGCGGCCAGCACCGTCAGCCGGTCGAGGTCGGGGATGAGCCTGAGGTCGCCGTCCGGGCTGCCGAGGTGCTCCGATGGCGCGATCGCGTCGTCGGAGGTGTAGACGTCGAAGACCGGGGACATGCCCACGCCGTGCCGTACCGCGTGCGGCAGCCGGCCCGGCGGGATCGTCTTGACGCGGGTGATCCCGGCGTTGTCGACCCAGGTCAGGGCGATGGCCTCGACGCCCTCGGCGCCCAGCCGGGCCGCCTCCTGCCGGGCCCGCCCCGCGTCCTGCCGTACCGCCCCCGCGTCCATTGGTCTCTCCTCACCGCCGCGCCTGGTGTGTCCCATGGTGCTGATGGGAGGGGAGCCTGTCAGGTTGTTGCGCCAAGCGTCACCCGGTCATCGCCGCTGAGCGACTGCTTTCAGCCGATCTTCAGCCGATTCCTACCTGCCGCCGAGCTGGATCCCGGCCATCCGGCGCCACTCGTAGGGGCCGGTGCGGACCTTGGCCGCCAGTTCGCCGCCGAACTCCTCGTGCAGGGTGATGCCGGAGCTCTCGACGGCCTTGCGGGCGATCTCGTGGCTGGGTGCGACCAGGTCGCCCCACTGCCCGTCCGCACCGACCAGGACGATGCGGGAGCCGATCTCGCCGATGTAGGCGATCTGGCCTTCGGCGCTGCCGCCGTGCTCCTTGGCGAAGGCCGTGATCCGGCGGGAGAGCTTGGCGGCGCGGCGCTCGGCGCGGGCGTCGGCGGCGGGCTGCTCAGGGGTGGAGGTCTCTGCCATGACCAGGATGCTACTCGCAAGTAGCAAGCAGGAGAAGGGGCGTCAGCGCACGAAGGGGTCGATGGCCACGGCGACGAACAGCAAGGTCGCGTAGGTGATCGACCAGTGGAAGAGCCGCATCTCCTTCAGCTTCGGCCCGACCACGCCCGCCTTGGCCCGGGCGTGCAGCCCGTGCGCCTCCTTCAGCCAGAACGCCCCCAGCAGGGCCGCGGCCACCGGGTAGAGCCAGCCGGTCGCGCCCACGGGCCACCACAGGGCGAGGGAGGCCAGCACCATCACCCAGCTGTAGATCACGATCTGGCGGCCCACGACGACGTTGCCGGCGACCACGGGAAGCATGGGCACGCCCACCCGCGCGTAGTCGTCCTTGACCTTCATCGACAGCGGCCAGTAGTGCGGCGGGGTCCAGAAGAAGAGGACCAGGAAGAGGACGAAGGGCGCCCAGGCGAGCTCGTTGCGCACCGCCGACCAGCCGATGAAGACCTGAAGGCAGCCGGCGATGCCGCCCCAGACGATGTTCTGCGCGGTGCGGCGCTTCAGCCACAGCGTGTAGACGAAGACGTAGTAGAGGATCGCGGTGAGCGACAGCGCGGCCGACAGCCAGTTGACCAGGAGGCCGAACCAGAGGGTGGACACCGCCGACAGGGCGATGCCGAAGACCAGGCACTCGCGCGGCGCGACCATGCCGGTGACCAGCGGCCGCTGTTCGGTGCGGTGCATCAGGGCGTCGATGTCGCGGTCGATGTACATGTTGAGGGCGTTGGCACCGCCCGCCGACATGTAGCCGCCGACCATCGTCAGCACCACCCGCCACAGGTCCGGCACGCCACCGGCCGCCAGGAACATCACCGGAACCGTGGTGATGAGCAGGAGCTCGATGATGCGCGGTTTGGTCAGCGCCACGAACGCCTTGACACGGGCCCCGAACGGCCGGTGCCTGGGGCTCGCCCCGATGACCCCGGAGGGTCGGGAGTCGACGGCCGTCACGAACACCTCTGGGAGGAATAAGGAAAAGTCCAGCAAGGTCCCCCCAGTTGTGGATACCGGGTAAGTCCTTGCGCGTACCACGCCACTTTAGACGTTGCGGTTACGCGGCCAGTCGCGGGGGGCACCCGTGTTGGCGGTACGGCGTCCGAGGCCCGCCGCGGCGGGCAGGCCCGGCGGGCCGAACCGACCCCGGTCACAAAGGCCGCGGGGAGCCGTGGAGACTATGTGCCCGGAATGAACAAAGTACCCCTTCTGTTGCGTGAGACGTCGCCCAAGCGCCTCCCCCTCCAGGGGTAGGCTCGAAAACGCCGGGCGGCGAAGGGCCTTCCGGCGCCCCAGAAATGCGGAGAGGAGCCCTGACCCAGGGTGAGCACGAAGCCGACCACCACAGACCTCGAGTGGACCGATCTGGACAAGCGGGCCGTGGACACTGCCCGGGTTCTGGCCATGGACGCTGTCCAGAAGGTCGGAAACGGCCATCCGGGCACGGCCATGAGCCTGGCGCCCGCCGCGTACCTGCTCTTCCAGAAGATGATGCGGCACGACCCCAGCGACCCGGACTGGACCGGCCGTGACCGGTTCGTCCTGTCGCCCGGCCACACCAGCCTGACCCTCTACATCCAGCTCTACCTGTCGGGTTACGGCCTGGAGCTGGCGGACCTGGAGGCCTTCCGCACCTGGGGTTCGCGCACCCCCGGCCACCCGGAGCACGGCCACACCGCGGGCGTGGAGACCACCACCGGCCCGCTGGGCCAGGGCATCGCCAACGCGGTCGGGATGGCCATGGCCGCCCGCTACGAGCGCGGCCTGTTCGACCCCGACGCGCCCAAGGGCGAGTCGCCGTTCGACCACACCATCTGGGCGATCGTCTCCGACGGCGACCTGGAGGAGGGCATCTCCGCCGAGGCCTCCTCTCTCGCCGGCCACCAGAAGCTCGGCAACCTCATCGCCCTCTACGACGACAACCACATCTCCATCGAGGGCGACACCGAGACCGCGTTCTCCGAGGACGTCCTCAAGCGCTACGAGGCGTACGGCTGGCACGTTCAGCGCATCGAGCAGGCACCCGACGGCGACTTCGACGTCCACGCGCTGTACGAGGCGCTCAAGGCGGCGCAGGCGGAGACCTCCCGCCCGTCGATGATCGCGGCCCGCACGATCATCGCCTGGCCCGCCCCCAACGCCCAGAACACCGAGGCCGCGCACGGCTCGGCGCTGGGCGAGGAGGAGGTCGCGGCCACCAAGCGCGTCCTCGGCTTCGACCCCGACAAGCACTTCGCCGTCGAGGAGGAGGTCCTCGCCCACGCCCGCCAGGTCGCCGACCGCGGCCGGGCCGCGCACGCCGAGTGGAACAAGCGGTTCCAGAAGTGGCGGGAGGCCAACTCCGAGCGGGCCGCCGAGTTCGACCGGATCACCGCGGGCGAACTGCCGGCCGGCTGGGAGCAGAAGCTTCCGGTCTTCCCGGCGGGCAAGGACATCGCGACCCGCAAGGCCTCCGGCGAGGTCCTCAAGGCGCTCGGCAGCGTCGTCCCCGAGCTGTGGGGCGGCTCGGCCGACCTGGCCGGCTCCAACAACACCACCATCGACAAGACGTCCTCGTTCCTCCCCGAGGGCAACCCGCTGCCGGAGGCCTCCCCTTACGGCCGCACGGTCCACTGGGGCATCCGCGAGCACGCCATGGGCTCGACCATGAACGGCATCGCGCTGCACGGCAACACCCGTATCTACGGCGGCACTTTCCTGGTCTTCTCCGACTACATGCGCCCCGCGGTCCGGCTCGCCGCGCTGATGAAGCTGCCGGTGACCTACGTGTGGACGCACGACTCCATCGGCCTGGGCGAGGACGGCCCGACCCACCAGCCGGTCGAGCACCTCTCGGCGCTGCGCGCGATCCCCGGGCTGAACATCGTGCGTCCGGCCGACGCCAACGAGACCTCGGCCGTCTGGGCCGAGATCATGCGCCGCCACACCGCCAAGCCGGCCCCGCACGGCCTGGCGCTGACCCGGCAGAACGTGCCCACCTACGAGGTCGACACCGACGCGGCCAAGGGCGGCTACGTGCTCCTCGACGCCGAGGGCGGCCGGCCGCAGGTCGTGCTGATCGCCACCGGCTCCGAGGTGCAGCTGGCGGTCGCCGCCCGCGAGACGCTGCAGGCCTCGGGCGTGCCGACCCGCGTGGTCTCCATGCCCTGCGTGGAGTGGTTCGACGAGCAGGACCAGGCGTACCGCGACACGGTGCTGCCGCCCGACATCAAGGCCCGCGTCGCGGTCGAGGCCGGGATCGGCATGAGCTGGCACCGCTTCGTCGGCGACGCCGGCCGGATCGTCTCCCTGGAGCACTTCGGCGCCTCCGCCGACTACCGGGTGCTGTACCGGGAGTTCGGTCTCACCCCGGAGGCCGTGGTCTCCGCCGCC
>CAYNNX010000343.1:0-3034 GCA_964398515.1 uncultured Streptantibioticus sp.
CTCGTGAACGGGGCCGTGGGCGCGGTGGTGGCCCCGCGTGGCCGGCTGCTTCTCGCCCTCACGTTCACCATCGAAGGCGGGAGGATCACCGAGTACGAAGTGATCGCCGACCCCGTCCGACTCCAGCTGCTGGACCTGGCCGTCCTCGAGGAGTGACCGACCGGGTCCCGACGGGAACCCCTCGGCGTCGGTCATCGGTCCACCGGCGGGCGCGGGCCGGACCGGCCACCGCGAGCCGGTCTGTCGCACAGGCCGCGCCCCGGTGGTTGCATCGCGCCATCGACTGGGCCAGGCTCGCACCTGACCGATAGCGGTGTGCGATCGCTCTCCGGCGAGACACAGGAGGCTCTGCCATGTCCCGTGTGCGGGTCCACAACTTCTCCATCTCCCTTGACGGCTTCGGCACCGGTGAAGGGCAGAGCCTCGATGCGCCGTTCGGCCATGCCGGCGGACGGCTCCACGACTGGTTCTTCCAGACCCGGACCTTCCAGGACATGCACGAGGGGAGCGGCGGCGGCACCGGAGTCGACGACGCCGTGGCCGGCACGTGGAGTGCCGGCATCGGTGCGGAGATCATGGGGCGGAACAAGTTCGGGCCCCAGCGCGGGCCTTGGAAGGACCACGAGTGGACCGGGTGGTGGGGACCGAATCCGCCGTTCCACACACCGGTGTTCGTCCTGACCCACCACCCCCGCCCCGCGGTGGAGATGGAAGGAGGCACCACGTTCCACTTCATCGACGCCACGCCGCAGGAGGCACTCCGCCAGGCGCGCGAGGCCGCAGGCGGCCTTGATGTGAGGATCGGCGGCGGACCGAGCACCGTGCGCCAGTTCCTGGCCGCGGACCTGATCGACCATCTGCACGTCACCGTCGTCCCGATCGTCCTGGGCCGTGGCGAGCGGCTGTGGGACGGACTCGAAGGACTCGAGGAGCGCTTCCGCATCGAGTCCGTGACGACTCCCAGCGGTGTCACGCACATGACCTTCACACGGCCGTAGCAGGCAGCCGCCCGGTGTGCCGGAGCAACCGATCACCAGGATCGTCCACACGTCCGGTGACCGTGTTCTGCTGGATCGTCAGCCGATCGGTCCAGATGTGTTCGGCGAACCGATCCTGTACGCACTCTGCGTCTTGCCGCCGCCGAAGGGGCCGTTGATCCACAGGAGCATGGGCAGACCCTACGGGAAAGGGGGGCGCCCGTGTCCGAACGAGCCCGTGAGTAGCGCCGCCCTGGAACCGAGCTGCGACCGTTGTGCGCGACGGTGCGCCCGGCGTGATCCGGGCGCACCCCTGTCCGTCCGGACGGGCGGCCGTCACACCGGTACCACCGCGACCGGGCAGTGGGCGTGTTGGAGGACCCGCTGGGTGACGGGGCCGAGGGGCATGGAAAGCGGTGGGCGCTTGCGCCGTGCTCCCACGACCACCAGGTGCGCCCCTCGCGACGCTCCGACGAGGGCTTCTTCCGGCTCCGCCAGGCTGATGTCCTCCACCACCGTCACACCGGGGTAGGCGTGGCGTGCGGCGGCCAGCACATCCATCAGCTCCCTGCCCTCCTCGGCGTCGCGCTGCTCCGCCTCGTCCTGCGCGACGGAGATGTAACCCGGGTAGGTCTGCGGGTATGCCCACGCCCGCACCACACGCAGCGGCGCCCGCCACCTGGCCGCTTCGGCGAAGGCGAACCACACGACGCCGGACGGCTCGCCGGGCGCGGCCCCGAGGACGATCACGGGCCCGTCGGGCGATGCCTCGGCCGCGGGCAGGCCGGAACGCACCACGACCACAGGGCACGCCGCGTGCGCGACCAGCCGCTGGCTCACCGAGCCCAGCAGAAGCGCGGCGAAGCGGTTCAACCCTCGCGCCCCGACGACCTCCAAGGCGGCGTGTTCGCCCAGCTCGATCAGCCCCGGCGCCGGCTCCCCGCTCAGCACATCCCATGTGACCAGCAGCCCTGCGCGGCTCTGCTGCACCTTGCGCGCCGCTTCCTCCAGGAACTCCTGAGCCGATGTCCGGTCGTCCTCGGCCTCCCGCCGGTTACGCGACGGGCGGTGTGCGGCGCCTGCGCTGACGAAGTGGACGATGTGCAGCTCGCTGTCCCGCCGGACCGCCTCGTCAGCGGCCCAGTCCAACGCCGTGGCGGACGGTTGCGACCGGTCGACGCCGACGACGACGCTCTGAGCGGAAGGAGTTTCCATGCCCTCAGCCTTCCCTCCGGGCGTGACGATCCGGCCTGCCCGGCCCGCGCGCGGTGCGGCCGTGCGGATGCTCCCGCCGCGGGCACTTCACCTCTCACGATTGCCGTCCGGCGGCGCTTCCGGCAGGGGCCGATCGGCCTGCGGCCGTCGGGTGCCGCTTGACCGAACGCCCGCGGGAAGGGCCTGTCGGCCCAAGCGGCGACGCGTCGGCGGGAACCACAGTGGAAGCAGTCGGCACGGCGACGATCGGGCCGACGGCCCCCGTGCGGGCGGGGTCGGGGGAAGAGCCGCTGAGAGAGCAACAAAGGAGACGAAGGCCGTGTTCGCCGCTGCCGGTGCGGAGGGTCTGTCCGCCAAGGAATGGAAGGTGCGTCTCTACCTGTCCGAGCACGGTCGGGACACCGTGGCCCGGGTCGTCCTGGACACCGGCGGCAACGTCCTGGAAGCACGCGCTGAGGCGCATCGCAACCCCGGCGACGTGTCGGTACCCGAGATCGGCGACGAACTCGCGGCGGGTCGGGCGCTGGCTTCCTTGGGAGAGCGCCTGATCCACCTTGCCGCGGTGGACATCGGGGCGCTGGGTTACGGTCGGCAGCGGCACGAAACCGAAGCCTGACCCTGCGGGCGGCGCCGTGAATTACCGTGGCCGTCAGGGCGCCAGATCCTCGCCGTAGGCGCCGTACAGCTCTACGAGCCGGGCGCGGGCCGTCTGCAGCCGGTGACCTATCACTTGCGCGACGCCGTACGTCAGCGCCTGGCCGAGCGCGGGGTCATCGCGGCACATCCCACGCACCGCCTCGGCGTCGAACTCCAGCGCCAGCACCGGTCTGAGTGCTTCGGCC
>CAYNNX010000343.1:3044-7578 GCA_964398515.1 uncultured Streptantibioticus sp.
CGCGTCGATCCGCGTGTGGTACGGCGGCACTAGCCACGACCAGCCGAGCAGGTCACCCGGGTACAGCGTCTCGATGGCGGGCGAGCGACGGCCCGGAACATGCATGTCGAGCGTGACGGCGCCGGTGCGGATGATCCAGAACCGGTCGGCTCGATGGCCTTCGTGGAAGATGTGGGCGCCGGCCGGGAAGGACACCTCCCGCGCCAGCTTCATCAGCCTGTCGCGCCCGGCGTCCGGCAGGACGTCGAGCAGGTTCGTCGTCGTGGTCATGACGCCCTCCAACGGCACGTACCCTGCTTCCACCATGTCGGAGCCGCGGTGGCCGGGCCTGGGCCGAACGTCCCGGAACCGGCGGAAACCCGGACGCCGGGTTTTCTCTTGGGCTCGTAACCGGATGTCAGGCGCCCCGGTGGCTCCAGCGCGGTTCGATCACCGCCCACTCGTCTTCCCACTGGCGCTCGCGGCTGCGGTCCAGGCAGGCCAGCGCGGCGCGGCGCCCCAGGAGGAGCACCAGGCAGGCGCCGCCCGCGACCCCTGCTCCGGTGATCCCGGACTCCACGGCGGCAGCGGTCCTGCCGGGCGGCCTCGGCGTGATCCGGCCGCGGTCGTTCGTCCAGACGACCGTACTGCTGCCGGCCCGTTGGCCGACCGCCACCTCTGCCCGGCCGGTGTGCAGCGCGCCGTCGGGCCCCTTCCAGCGCACGGCCGCCCAGGTGTGGCCGATGGCGACACCGCTGGAGTCGGCCGTGTAGACGGCGGCCGCGTCCTGCGTCAGGACGGCATGCCAGGCGTGCCGGCCTTGGGCCTGATGCCGCAGCGCCGCCTCGGTGTGTCCGGCGGCCACCACTCCGGCCAGCGGGGCCATCATCGTCACGGCGGCAGCGGTCGCCAGGCCGATCCAGGCCTCCGCCACGTCCGATCGGCGCCGCATCGGGTTGTGGCGCAACCGCCACGTCCTGGTGATCTCCAATGCGCCCCACCTGCTCTCCCCTGCGGAAACCGATCACGCCGCGCCATGACTGCCACACGGCCACGGCGTCGGCGGACGAAGCGGGCAGCTCTCCCCCGGGTACCCGTCAGCGCTACGGGAAGGCGCGTCACGTCCCGGGCCGGGGTGGCGTCCTCCCCAGGTGGCTCGGCGAAGCCGGGTACACCGAGCCGAGTGCCGTGGACGAGGACCGCTGTCACAGTTGATGTTCGGCCGGCCTGATGGCGTGGGCCCTCCTTGCGACGTCGACCACGGCGGCGAGATCCGTCAGCTGGCGGCTCAGATACCAGAACAGGTCGTCGAACGAGACCACGCCCACGAGTCTTCCCTCCGACACCACGGGAAGGTGCCGGGCGTCGATCGACCGCATCCTGTGCAACGCGACCGTGACAGCGCAGTCGGCTTCCACGGTCACGGGGTCGGTGGACATCACCGTCTCGACCCGGGTCTGCCCGGACAGGCCGCAGGCCATCGCCCGTACCACCAGGTCACGGTCGGTGAGTACACCGATCACCGCGTCGGCCTCGACCACGGGCAACGCCCCGACGCCCGCATCGCTCATGCGCTGCGCCGCGTCGCGCAGCGTGGCCGTCGGCGGCACGCTGGCCGGCGGTGTGCTCATTACGTACCGAACCCGCATCGTCACCCACACCTTGCAGCCGTCCGGCCCCGGTTCTCTTCACTGTCGAGCGTGTCGGTCGGCGAGCCGATCGCGGAGGGCCGAAGGTCCCTCGCGCACAGCCGTGCGGCCCGCCCACCGTGGGCGCGGGGCCGGCTCGCCGCCGAAGCGCGCACCGGCTGCGCCCTGCGCCCATGACACCACGGCCACAGCACGGCCGCAGCACCGCGTCGGTGCGGGACTACGCCTCCTCGCCCAGGCGCACACGCAGGTCGATGGGGAGGGCCTTGAACACCTCGTCCAGTTCCCCCGGCGACAGTTGGTGGCGCATCGCCGTGGTGACGGAACGTGACGCCTCCGCGACTTCGGGCTCGCTGATCGCCGCCTCGTGGGAGAAGCGGTTGACGAAGGCTTCGTAGTCGTACTTCACGGGCACGTGGCTGGGATCCCAGCCGTCGTAGTACACGCCGCGCAGGAGTATGGGCAGTTGCGCGCCGAGCTTCGCGGCCACGTTGACCGGAAGCCGGTCGCGCAGAGTATGCAGCCAGGCACGTGTGATGCGGTAGGCGTGCTCGCGGTCGTCGTTCTGTGACACCTCCTCCACCTCGTGCAACCAGGAGTTTGCGGTCTGCACGGTGCGGTCGAAGGCGTGGAGTCCGGTGGTGGGCATGGGACCTCCTCCTCTTCCTGCGTTTCTGCGTCTTCCTGCGCCTTGAGTCCGTAGGGCGCTGGGCCTCCGTTCCGGGGACGCCGTCCATGCGGCTCTCCCGCCGCGGCCTCCGTCCCCGTGTGAGGCTTCCGAAGCGGTTCCCTCGGACCCACACTTCCCCGTTCGGGGTCGGCGTTGGAGGGGCCGAACGTCCCGGGCCGGGGATCGGCGACCTTCGTTCGCGGTGATGCCACGCAGCGGGCTGCGGCAGACGCCGTACGTGTGCTGCCTTCAGACGGGATCCAGGCGGGGGCGGCGGAAGGCGGGCACCGGCATGGTGTCCGGAGGCCGGACGACCGCCTCCGCGGCATCGACCGCGGCCGGAAGCGGAACGCTCGTGTCGACGCGGACCGCCTCCGCCCACGGTTCCCACCGCTCCGCAATGCGCCTCGCCACCTCGCGGTCGGCGTCCGACGTGCCGGGTCCGCGGGCACCAAGCCGCTGGTCCGCCACGCGGGCCGGTACCTCGCACCTGAGCGCCACCAGGTCGGCAGCGGTTCCGGCGGCCACCTCCGCCGCCGCCTCGCGGTGCTCGGCGGAACTCCACGTGGCGTCCAGTACGACGGACTCCCCGTTCGACAACAGCGTCCTGGCGCGGTCGAGCAGCGCGGCGTAGGTTCTACGGGTCCACTCCGGCGTGTAGATGCCGCTGCCGAAGTCCGCCGGGGCGGGCTGCTCCGGGGGGAGGCCGCCGAGTTCCTTGCGCATCCGGTCGCTGCTGAGCAGTGTCATGCCGAGCCGGTCGCACAGCGCACCGGCGAGGGTGGATTTCCCGGTGGCCGGCAGGCCTCCCACCAGTACCAGCCGCACCGCGGAGACCCGCAGGTGGCGCAACGTGAGGGCGACGAGTAGGCGCGCCTGTTCGGCCGCGTCCGGCTCCCCCTGCTCCGCCTTGATGAACGCCACCTTGGCCCGGACGAAGGCCCGGTAGGCGACGTAGTGGTGCCACAGCGAGGGAGGGGCCGGATCCCCGGAGAGCTCGCTGTAGCGCGTCAGGAAGAAGGCCGCCGCCTCGGGCGCGCCGAGCCGCTCCAGGTCCATGGCGAGGAACGCCGCGTCGTCCAGCCCGTCGACATAGCGCAACCGGTCGTCGAACTCCAGGCAGTCCAGGACGCGTGGGCCGTCATCGAGGCAGAAGATGTCGTCGGCCAGGAGGTCGCCGTGCCCGTCGACCGCCCGGCCCTGGTCGACACGGCTGTCGAACAGCCGCTGCCGCCCACCCAGATACCGGCGGACCAGCACTTCGGCCTTCGCGAGTTCCTCCCGGACGTCTCCGCCTTCGCACTCGACGCCGCCGGGTTCGGTGAGCGAACGCACCTGATCCAGGCTGTCCTCCCAGCGGGCGAGCAGCGCGCCGCTACCGCCCTGGGCGTCCACCTCCGGGCGCCGCTCTCCGCACCCATGCCGCGCCGCGAGAAGACGGGCCACACCGCTGAGGGCGTCTTCCACGTCACGCCCCTCGCGCACCAGCTGCGCGAGGCGCCGGTCGGCAGGCATCCTGCGCATCACGACCAGCGGCTCGGGAGGGGCGCCGTCGTGGGAGCGGAACTCGGCCAGGCCCAGATACACATCCGGTGCGAAGCGCCGGTTGAGGGCGAGCTCGCGCTCACACGCCCTCCTGCGCGCCTGGCACGTGGAGAAGTCCAGAAAGCCCAGTGCCACCGGCTTCTTCAGCTTGTAGGCCCGGTCGCCGACGAAGAAGATGATCGCGATGTGTGTCTCGCACACCTCGGCGCCGGCACCCGCCCCCGGGCCGGGGGCATCGTCCATCGCGCGGCCGGCCACAGTGCACACCTCCCTCCACACCACGCATCCCGGCTCTTTCCAGGTTGAACGTGCCGCGGTGTGCCGCACAGGGCCGGTCGGTCCCGGCGCGTGCTCTTTCTTCACCGGGGAGCGGCCCACCGGCCGCCACGCGGGGGTCGCCGGCGCCGCGGCGGGCGGCACGCGGGACGGCTGGTCGTGTGATGAGCGGTCACCACACGCCCTCCTCGTCCGCGGCCGGGCGCGCCCGCTGCCGGCGCACGTCCCCGGCTTCGCAATCCGCCGGTATCACCGGGATCACCAGTGCGGACAGCAGGAGTGCGAGGAGCGCGGCGAATGCGGGCACGTGGTACCCCGGGCCGGGCGCGAGGTGGTCCACCACCCAGCCGTCGGCGGTGTTGCCCAGGGAGACGCCGACCAGCAGGCCGGTCGTGGCCCAGGTGAAGCCCTCGGT
>CAYNNX010000344.1:0-4411 GCA_964398515.1 uncultured Streptantibioticus sp.
GTAGTCGACTACGTGAGTTTCGCTGGGAGTTTGTCGCGCGTTGGTTTGCAGCTCGGCTCGAGCCGGCTGGTCGCGGAATGTCCAGCAGTGCTCGATGACCTACGGCCAGGCGATGATGCCTGGGTTTCGTGGAGCCCGGAGGCCTGGCAGCTTCTGCACGACTGATACCTGAACCGCCTGAACGACGAGCCGTGGAAGGGGCGGAGGCTCCGACCATGGCTCAGCCGGTCCACCTGTACCACTGCTAGCCATTGACTGGACATGTATGGACAGGTATAAGAACAAGGATAGTCATGACGAATGCGCATGCGCTCAAGCATTTGGTGGAGCACGTGGAAAGCCTGCTCGACCCGCTCCGGTTCCAGCCGCACCTTCGGTTCGGGAGCGCGTTGTGACCGGGGTGCAGGCCCGCGCCGCCGGCGCTCTCTACGGCTTGGCGATCGGCGACGCGCTGGGCATGCCGACCCAGCTGCTCTCCCGGGAGCAGGTGAAGGATGCCTATGGTGTGCTCACCGGATTCGCTCCCGCCGCCTCCGATCATCCGCTGGCCGCCGGGATGCCGGCGGGAGCGGTCACCGACGACACAGAGCAGGCCGTCCTGCTCGCGCGACTGCTGATCGACGGCGCCGGGCACGTGGATCCCGACGCACTGGCCAAATCCCTGCTGGAGTGGGAAGAGAGCATGCGCCGGCGGGGTTCGCTGGACCTGCTCGGGCCCTCGACGAGGCGCGCGGTGGCCGCCGTCGCCTCCGGCACGCCAGTCGATGAGGCCGGCCGTTACGGAGACACCAACGGTGCCGCCATGCGGATCGCGCCGGTCGGGATCGTCGCCGGCGGCGACCCGGGCACGCTCGTTGACCGGGTCGTCGAGGCCAGCCGGGTGACCCACAACACGAGTGTCGCCCTGGCCGGCGCGTCAGCGGTCGCGGCAGCGGTCAGCGCCGGAATCGACGGGGCTGATGTCAAGGAGGCGATCGTGCAGGCGGAGAGCGCCGCCGCGGCCGGTAGCCGCCGCGGTCACTGGGTGGCCGCCGCCGACATCGCCGCCCGGATCCGATGGGCCACCGGACTCGTCACCGGCCGGTCCGCCGAGGCCGCCGCAGACGACATCTACGCCCTCGTCGGTACCAGCGTCGCCACACAGGAGTCAGTGCCGGCCGCGTTCGCGGTCCTGGCCCTGTATCCGGATGACCCGTGGCAGGCGTGCCTGCTCGCCGCGTCTCTCGGCGGTGACTGCGACACCATCGCGGCGATCGCGGGCGCCATCGCCGGCGCCTGCCACGGCCTGGAGTCCTTTCCCGATGACGCCGTCGCCGTTATCCGCACGGTCAACGATCTCCCCCTCGACGACCTCGCGCGCCGGCTCCTCGCCCTGCGCCCGCACGCGTGACGGCCGTGTTGGCCCGGATCACCGATCAATCCGGGTGGAATCCGAGGTACCCGGCCCGTGATTAGCTAGACGCATGGCGGGTGGAAAGGGTCAGTCTAGGGCGGCCGGGGTAGACGGAGGAGCACGGATCACGACTCCTCCCGAGCTGCTGGCCGCCCCTGGCTTCGTGGCCAGACGGCTGTATCAGGCATACATCGCGGCATGGGTGCGGATGGTGGATCCGACCCTGACCGGCCCGCAGTTCGCCGTGCTGACCGCGGTGAACAACTACCCCGGCGCGGACCAGGGGTCGCTCGCCTCTTCGGTGGCGCTCGATCGGTCCACGATGGCCGACATCGTTCGCCGGCTCGAGAAGAATGGACTGGTCCTGTCGCAGACGGCGATGCACGACGCCCGGCGCAAGCTGCTCTACCTGACCGAGGAGGGGGCGCAGCGGCTGGATGAGGTGAATCGGCGTGCCCAGCAGCTGAATGAACAGTTGCTGCAGGGCTACGACGGCGCCGCGCGGGAGCGTCTGCTGCGCGAGCTCACGCTGCTGGCCGCGCACTGGGAAGGGCTGGTCGCAGACCAGTGACCTAGGCCGGTTCGGCCAGGTTGCATCGGCATTAAATCCCGTCCGGAAACTTGATTTTTCCACATCGTCCGTGTTCGGATTATCTCCGGGGCGGCAGCCCGGCCTTTCGTGGCAGCGGAAGACCGGCAGGTTGTGAGCCATGTCGTGGGGACACCCGACCTGGCCATGACGACCGCCCTGGTGCCCGGCCTGGTCGAGCCGGCCGCCAATGATCGCGGCTTGAAGGCTTGGAGGAGTAATTGTGGCTAGCCAGTCGTACCACGTCATGATCGTCGGAGGTGGTCTCGGCGGGCTCACCGCCGCGTTGTCGCTGCGTCAGCGCGGCATCCGCGTCACCGTGCTGGAGCAGGCGGCGCAACTCGGTGAGGTGGGCGCTGGGATCCAGACCGCGCCGAATGCCAGCCGCATCCTGATCGGGCTGGGGCTGCGCGCACAGCTGGAAGCCATCCACACCGAGCCGCTGGACCAGGTGCGCCGCCGCTGGAAGGACGGCAGCATCATCGGCCTCACCTCGCTAGGCGAGTTCTGCAAGCGCCAGTACAACGCCCCCTACTGGCATTACCACCGCGCAGACCTGCACCGGGTCCTGCTCGACGCGTGCCTGGCGGCCGATGGGCCCGGCCCCGTCGTCCAGGTGCGCACCGGCACCAAGGTCGTCGCCATCGACCAGGCCGATCCCGCCCGGCCGGTCGCGGTCACGGCCACCGGCGAGCGTCATGTGTCGGACGTGCTGATCGGCGCCGACGGCATCCGGTCGAGTGTGCGAGACGCCCTCGGCATGCCGGACACGCTGGCGTTCTCCGGTGAGATGGCCTACCGCGCGCTCATCCCAGGAGACAAGATCGTTGCGGACCCGGCGACCCGCTGGCTGGTGGACCGTTTCCAAAGCACCATCTGGTACGGGCCGGACCGGCATCTCGTGCACTACATGATCCGGGGTGGGGAGTACCTCAACGTCGTCGCGATCGTGCCGTCCTCGCCGGAGGTGGCCGAGAAATGGACCGCACCCGCCACGGTGGACGAGCTCGTCGACGCCTACGCGGACTGGGACGACCGGGTCGCCGCGATGCTCTCGAAGGCCGAAGGCGACACCTCAGCGTGGGCCATGTACCACCGCCGCCCGGACCCGGTATGGGTGGACGGTCACGTCGCCCTGCTGGGCGACGCCTGCCACGCCATGCTGCCCTACCAGGCGCAGGGCGGCTCCCAGGCGATGGAGGACGCCGCGGTGCTGGCCGAGGAGCTCGGCTCGGTGCCGGTCGAAGGGGTGCGGGGCGCTCTCATGCGCTACGTGGCACGGCGGGCCAAGCGCGCGGGGATGGTGCAGAACGCGGCCTGGCGCAACATGTCCCTCTACCACCTGCCGGACGGGCCACAGCAGCGGGAGCGAGACGCCAAGCTGAGGCAGTTCAGCGGCGAGTCCGACATGTCCTATGACTTGTTGTGGAGCGGCACTCCGCTGCACGACGCAGACCAGGAGACCTTCTCCTACCAGTTCCACAGATGATCCTTCCGCGCCGCCTGTGGTGAGAACCGACGTCAGATTGGAAGGATCGTGAAACCCGCTTCGTTCACCTATCACCGGGCCCGCGACATCACCGGGGCCGTCGGCCTGCTCGCCGAACTGGGTGCGGACGCGAAGTTCATCGCGGGCGGCCAGAGCCTGGTGGCGATGATGAACTTCCGGCTGGCTCGCCCCGCGCATCTGATCGACCTCGGCGGCCTGAGCTCCGAGCTCGCCTTCATCCGCACGGAACGCGACGGCCCGGAAGGCAGCGCTTTGCGCATCGGGGCGCTGACCACCCACCACGCGGTGGAGACCGCATCGGCGGCGCAGCTCGCGCTGGAGTTCGGGGTGATCCGCGATGCCATGCGGTGGATCGGTCACCTACCCATCCGGACCAGGGGAACCGTCGGCGGCAGCCTGGCCCACGCCGACGCCACCGCCGAGTGGTGTCTGCTCGCGGTATTGCTGGGGGCCGAGGTCGTCGCCCAAGGCCCGAGCGGGCAGCGCGTCATTCCGGCGGAGGAGATGTTCCTCGGCTTCTACTCCACCGTGCTCGAACCGGAAGAAATGATCACCGAGGTCGTCTTCCCGCGCCCGGCGCCGCACGCGGCACTCACCGAGTTCGCCGAGCGCCGTGGCGATTTCGCTACCGTGGCCGCGGCCGTGGACCTGCGGGTGGACGGGGGGATCGTACGGAGCGGGCGGGTCGTTCTCGGCGGAGTGGCCCCGGCCCCGGTACGGATCCCGGAGGCCGAGGCGGTGCTCTCGCGGGGCGGCAGGGCCGGCCCTGAGCTCTTCGCCGAGTGCGCCGATGCCGCCGCCGCGGCCATCGATCCGCCCAGTGACGGCAACGGCAGCGCGCGGTACCGCAGGCTCCTTACCCGGACCCTGGTGGCACAAGCATGTGAAGAGGCGATGCAGCGATGAGCAAGTCCATACC
>CAYNNX010000344.1:4421-7553 GCA_964398515.1 uncultured Streptantibioticus sp.
GCGACACGCACGGTCACTTCCCACCGGGTACCGTGCCGGGCACGCGGCTCCCGCACCCGGCACGTGGGTCGGTGCCTCGGTCGCGCGCCGCGAGGATCCCCGCCTGTTGACCGGGCAGGGCAGGTTCGTCGATGACATCCACCTTCCACACATGCTGCATGCACAGTTCGTCCGGAGCACCGTCGCCGCCGGTACGATCACCGCGGTCGACCTGTCGGGGACGCTGGCCGTGCCCGGCGTGGTGGCCGCGTTCACCGCCTACGACCTGGAGATAGGCGATATCACGGCGGTGCTCGACCGGCCGCTGTCGGAGTTCGTGCCCACCGCCATGCCCGTCCTGGCCAAGGACACGGTGCGTTATGTCGGCGAGCCGATCGCCATTGTCATCGCCGAGGATCCGTATGCCGTGGAGGACGGACTGGAGGCCGCCAAGGTGACCTACCAGGCCGCTGTGCCGGTGCTCTCCGACGAGCAGGCCCTGGCGCCGGGCGCACCGCTCGTCCACGCGGCCGCAACCGCGAACACCCTGGTCGATGTCTCGATGTTCGCCACCGCGGGCATCGACCAGATCTTCGCCGAGGCACCCTGCGTGGTGAACGTGCGGGCCAAGACCGGCCGGCAGAACGCCCTGCCGCTGGAGACCAGGGGCGCTCTCGCGAGCTGGGATGCCCGCGAGGAACAACTGCTGGTGCAGACCTGTACCCAGGTTCCGCATCAGGTTCGCACGGTGATGGCCGGCTGCCTGGGCCTCGACGAACGCGCCGTCCGGGTGCTGGTGCCCGATATGGGCGGCGGCTTCGGGCAGAAATGCGTGGTCGGCCGCGAGGAGATCGCCGTCGGGGCGGCATGCCTGCGGCTGAACCGGGCTGTCAAGTGGATCGAAGATCGCCGGGACGCGCTGACCGCCTCGTTCCTGGCCCGCGAACAGCGGTACGACGTCCGCGCGGCCTTCGACGCCGAGGGGCACATCCTGGCCATGGACGCCGATGTCGTGTGCGACATGGGCGCCTACTCCTGCTACCCGTTCACCGCCGGCATCGAACCCCTGATGGCCTCGGCAGAGATGCCAGGGGTATACCGGGTACCCGCCTACCGGGTCCGCGGCCGTGCCATCACCACGAACAAGGCGCCGACCGCGCCGTACCGGGGGGTCAGCCGGCCGCAGATCGTGATGGTCGTGGAGCGGCTGTTCGAGCGGGCCGCCCGCGAACTGGACCTGGATCCGGTCGAGATCAGGCGACGGAACCTGATCACAAAGTTCCCCAACACCGGGGTGAACGACGTCACCTACGACCCCGGGTCGTACCTGGAATCTCTGAACCTCTGCGAACAGGTGCTCAACGAGGAGGGCTGGTACCGGCGCAAGGAGGAACTGGCCGGGCAGGGTCGCGTGCTCGGGATCGGATACTCCTGTTTCAGTGAGCGCACAGGCTACGGCACCGGGGCGTTCGCCAAGCGCAAGATGTCCGTGGTGCCCGGATTTGACATCGCCGAGGTCCGGATGGACACCAGCGGCAGTGTCGTGGTCACCACCGGGACGATGAGCCATGGCCAGAGCCACGAGACGACGCTGGCCCAGATCGTCGCGGACTGGCTCGGCCTGGACATCGCCAAGATCAAGATCCACCAGGGCGACACAGACCGGATCACCTACGGGTTCGGCTCGTTCGCCAGCAGGTCTGCGACCATCGGCGGCAGCGCAGTCGGGCGTGCCGCGGCGAAACTGGCGGACAAGCTCCGGCACCTCGGCGCACATCTGCTGGACACCACACCGGACAACGTCGAGATCGCCCACGGCCGGGTCCGCCGGCGGGACGACCACGGCCGGGCCCTGTCGTACCAGGAACTGGCCGACGTCGCCTACCTGAAGGCCCACCTGCTGCCCAAGGACGCCGAGCCCGGACTGATGGCCCGCGCCACCTTCGACGTTCTCGGCGACGGCACCTTCTCCAACGCCACCCATGGAGTGGTGGTGGAACTGCATCCCGGCACCGGGCAGGTGGAGATCCTGCGCTATGTCTGCGTCGAGGACTGCGGAGTCGCGATCAACCCGCAGGTCGTGGAGGGCCAATGCCGCGGCGGCATAGCCCAGGGCATCGCCGGCGCGCTGTTCGAGCAGGTCACCTACGACGAGCAGGGCGAGCCGTCGTGCGCGAGCTTCATCGACTACAAGGTGCCCACCGCCAATGAGATCCCCGAAATCGCCATCTACCACCTCGAGACGCCGTGCGAGTTCACCGAAAGCGGTGCCAAGGGCGCAGGCGAGGGCGGCACGATCGGCGCCCCGGCGGCCGTGCTCAACGCGGTGAACGACGCGCTGCGCCGCACCGGAGTGGAACTCGACGACACACCCATCAGACCGGAGACGGTGCAACGCGCCCTGGAGCCCCTTGGAGCGACGGCATGACCGACAAGATTTTGCTCAGCCTCACCGTCAACGGCCAGCAGTACGAGGACCTCGTCGTCGAGCCCCGCCGCACCCTGGTCGACGTGCTCCGGCACGACCTCGCGCTCACCGGCACGCACGTAGGGTGCGAGCACGGGATCTGCGGTGCGTGCACCGTCCTGCTCGACGGAGCCCCGGTGCGCGCGTGCCTGATGTTCGCCGCGCAGGCCGAGGGCCGGCAGATCCGTACGGTCGAGTCGCTGTCCACCGACGGCAAGCTCAGCGACCTGCAGCAGGAGTTCTCCGCCCACCACGGGCTGCAGTGCGGCTTCTGCACGCCCGGTTTCCTGATGCTCGCCGAGGGATTCCTCGCCGAGCGCCCGGAGGCGACCAAGGAGGAGATCCGTGAGGTCGTCTCCGCCAACCTGTGCCGGTGCACCGGCTACCAGACCATCGTCGAAGCGATCGACGACTGTGCCAGACGGCGCCGCGGCGAGCCGCGAACGTGCCACAGCGCCGCAGTCGGTGCCGGAGCCGGCGCCGAGGGAGGGGAATCTCGATGATTCTGGACAATGAAATCACGGTGAACGCCTCGCCGGACGAGGTGTTCGCGTTGATCAACGACGTGGAACGAGTCGTCACATGCCTGCCGGGCGCTGCGATCGAAGGCCGTGACGGGGATACCTACCGCGGCGGTGTCAAGGTCAAGGTCGGCCCCATCACCGCCGCGTACGCCGGTACCGTGC
>CAYNNX010000345.1:0-7531 GCA_964398515.1 uncultured Streptantibioticus sp.
CCTGGCAGGCTTCGGGCCGCCTCGCCGCTCGCGGGCCGCGGTACCAGGCCCCGCCGCGGCGGCCTCTGCTCGGTCACGGGTTCACCCTCCGGTCGTCACGGCGGCCGGGACGACCGTGCGGACGCTGCGCCACCGCCGTCACCGCCCGGGGGCCGAGGGCGGCGGGGCCGAGCCGGAGCCGCCGGGCGCGCCGCGCACCGTGCCGTCCGGGCCGAGGAAGACCGGGTCGCCGCCGGGGACCATGCCGAGCTGCCGCGCCCGCTGCTCCAGGGATCCGGGGGCCGAGTCCCGGTCGACCTCCTGCTGGAGGGCCTGCTGCTCGTCGGTGAGCTGGGTGGTTTCCTTCTTCAACCTGGTCAGCTGGAAGGAGTCCTGGTTCACCGCCGCGTTCAGCAGCAGCAGCGAGATCAGGCCGGCGGCGAGCAGCACCACCACGAGCACCACGAACGGCGCCTTGGCCGCCCGCCTGCCGCCCGGTCCCGTCACGGGCAGGAAGATCCGGGCGAGCGTGGGTGTGGGCCTGCCGCTCACGCGCCCTCCCCGGGGCCGGGAAGGTCCTTGCGGATGCGTTCGGCGGCGCGCAGCCGGGCGGGGGCGGCCCGCCGGTTCTCGGCGACCTCCTCGTCGGTCGGCAGTTCGGCACCGCGGGTGAGCAGTTTGAGCCGGGGCTGGTAGCGCTCGGGGACCACGGGCAGGCCGGGCGGGGCGGTGCTGGCGGCCCCCGCGGCCAGGACCTGCTTGACCTGCCGGTCCTCGAGGGAGTGGTAGGAGAGCACCGCGATGCGGCCGCCCACCGCCAGTGCGGCGACGGCGGCGGGGATGGCGCGCTCCAGGACCTTCAGCTCGCCGTTGACCTCGATGCGCAGCGCCTGGAAGGTGCGCTTGGCGGGGTTGCCCCCGGTGCGCTTGGCGGCCTGCGGCAGTGCGCCGCGGATCAGCTCGACGAGCCGGGCGCTGGTAGTGAACGGTTCCTTCTCCCGCTCCCGCACGATCGCCTCGACGATCTTGCGGGCGTACTTCTCCTCGCCGTAGGCCCGCAGGATCCGTACCAGTTCGCCGGGCGGGTAGGTGTTGAGGACCTCGGCGGCGCTGATACCGGTGTTCTGGTCCATCCGCATGTCGAGCGGGGCGTCCTGGGCGTAGGCGAAGCCGCGTTCGGCCTCGTCGAGCTGCATGGAGGAGACGCCGAGGTCGAACAGGACCCCGTCGGCCTCCGGCACGCCGAGCCGGTCGAGGACCTCGGGCAGTTCGTCGTAGACGGCGTGCACCAAGGTGGCCCGGTCGCCGAAGGGGGCGAGGCGCTCCCCGGCGAGTTCGAGCGCGGCCGGGTCGCGGTCGGTGGCGATCAGCCTGCACTGCGGGAAGGCGGTCAGCAGCGCCTCGCTGTGGCCGCCGAGGCCGAGGGTGGCGTCGAAGGCGACCGCGCCGGGACGGGTGAGCGCGGGGGCCAGCAGATCCAGGCACCGCCGCAGCATCACGGGGACGTGACGCGGCTCGCTCCCGTCGTCGCCGGGCCGTTGCCAGGGCTGCGGGAAGGAGGCGTCGGGGGTGGTGCTCATCTGGGCCCTCTTGGTCGGGACAGCGAAACGTTCGAGGTGGTGGACGTGGCCTCGGGTCCCCGCCCGCTCGGTGGGGGAAGTGGCCCTCTGGCGCCGGGGAAGGAGCACCAGCAGGCCCGGGAGCGGGAGGAGGCCCGGCGTCACGTACACCGTGCGCGGGCGGCGGTTCCGGTGGGTCTACCGGTCCGGTGTGGCGCGCGGGGCGCCGGTGGGTCCGGCGCGGCGGGCGCCGTCAGACTATGCCGGGAAGCACCTCCTGCGACAGCGCCGAGAAGGTTTCCTCCTGGGCGGCCAGATAGTGTTCCCAGGCGGCGGCGTCCCAGATCTCGACGCGGTTGTTGGCGCCGATCACCGCGCATTCCCTGACCAGGCCCGCGTAGTCCCGCAGCGGCTGCGGGACGGTGATGCGGCCCTGCTTGTCGGGGATCTCGTCGGCGGCCCCGGCGAACAGGACGCGCATGTAGTCCCGGGCGGCCTTGGAGGTCAGCGGGGTCTGCCGCAGCTGCTCGGTGACCGCGCGGAACTCGGCGGCCGGCCAGACGCACAGGCAGCGCTCCTGGCCCTTGGTGATCACCAGACCGTCGGCGAGCTGCTCCCGGAACCTCGCGGGAAGGACCAGCCGGCTCTTGTCGTCCAGCCGAGGCGCGTACGTCCCGAGGAACATCCGCACCTCCCGCAGTCGCTCTCCACTTCGCGCCACTTTACTCCACAAGGCCCCACCGTCAACCGTCTCCCGGACCGCCCGGTAGGCCAGGAGGGTGAGAAAACCGCAGGCCAGGAGTGGTGGCAACGGGACCGCACGACGTGGCGGACGCGCACGACGGCACAAACCCGCAACCACCGCACGCCCCGGGCGCACACTTCACCCGAAGGGAGGAGCGCGTAGTACCCCTGTGGGTTATCTCACAGGTTGGGCGATTGACTGGCTTTGCCGGGTTTTCCGGTCGTGGCGAACAGGACGTGGAAGGTCGCCGCCGATTACCGTCTTTGCCATGTCGATATCAGCGCCCACTCCATCGGACCCCGCCACCGCCGGAGGCGTCATCGACCGACTGGTGGCTGCCAACCGGCGGTACGCCGCCGACTTCCACGACCCGGGCATGGACGCCCGCCCTGTGCTGAAGGTCGCCGTGGTCGCCTGCATGGACGCCCGCATCGACCTGCACGCCGCGCTCGGTCTGAAGCTGGGCGACTGTCACACCATCCGCAACGCGGGCGGTGTCGTCACCGACGACACCATCCGGTCGCTGACGATCAGCCAGCGGGCGCTGGGCACCCGCTCGATCGTGCTCATCCACCACACCGGCTGCGGGCTGGAGTCCCTCACCGAGGACTTCCGCACCGAGCTGGAGCTGGAGGTCGGACAGCGCCCGACCTGGGCCGTGGACGGCTTCACCGACGTCGACCAGGACGTGCGGCAGTCCATCAACCGGGTGCGCACCTCCCCCTTCCTGCTGCACACCGACGACGTGCGCGGCTTCGTCTTCGACGTGCACACCGGACTGCTGCGGGAGATCACGCCCGAGCCGCAGTCCCGGTAACAGGCCGATTACGGCGGGCCCGTGACGCGGAGCCCGGGGGAAGGGAAGAATGCGGTCAGCGGCGCCGGTGCCCGGCGCCGCTCATGACATCGGGGAGGGCCGGTCCGCCTTGGACGCGAGCGGCCCTTGGGACCCTCGCGATCCGGGGGTCCGCGGGCCTAGGAGGGCCGAGTGACGACCTATGACGCGCGAGCGAGCCTCAGCGATCTGACCACCACCACCGCCCGGGTGCGCGAGCAGGTGGAGAACGTGATCGAGGGCAAGCCCGAGGTCGTACGGCTCGCGCTGACGGTGCTGCTCGCCGAGGGGCATCTGCTCATCGAGGACGTGCCGGGGGTCGGCAAGACCATGCTGGCCAAGACGCTCGCGAAGTCCATCGACTGCTCGGTGCGGCGCATCCAGTTCACCCCGGACCTGCTGCCCTCCGACATCACCGGGGTCAGCGTCTTCGACCAGCAGCGGCGGGACTTCGAGTTCAAACCGGGCGCGATCTTCGCGCAGATCGTGGTCGGCGACGAGATCAACCGGGCGTCGCCCAAGACCCAGTCGGCGCTCCTGGAGTCGATGGAGGAACGCCAGGTCACCATCGACGGCAGCACCTACGAACTGCCCAGCCCCTTCATGGTGATCGCCACCCAGAACCCGGTGGAGATGGAGGGCACCTACCCTCTGCCGGAGGCGCAGCGGGACCGGTTCATGGCGCGGGTGTCGATCGGCTACCCCTCCGCCGAGGCCGAACTGCGGATGCTGGACGTGCACGGCGAGGTCAACCCGCTGGACGATCTGGAGCCGGTCGCCCACGCCCACGAGATCGTCAAGCTGGTGGAGGCGGTACGGCGGGTGCACGTCGCCGAGGGGGTGCGGCGGTACGCCGTGGACCTGGTGGCCGCCACCCGTGACCACCCCGATCTGCGGCTGGGCGCCTCGCCGCGGGCCACGCTGCACCTGGTGCGGGCGGCCCGGGCGGCGGCGGCGCTGGACGGGCGGGATTTCGTGCTCCCCGACGACATGCAGGCGCTGGCCGGCGCCGTCCTGGCACATCGTCTGCTGCCCACCGCACAGGCCCAGTTGAACCGCCGGACCCCCGAGCACGTGGTGGCAGAGATCGTGAGGCGCACCCCGGTACCCGACCCGCACGGACGGCGGCCGTCCGGCGGCCGGGCCCTGTGATGCCACCCGCCGATCCGGGCGAGGACGAGGGCGGCAGCCTGCGCGGCGCGCTCGCCGGACTCACCACACGGGGACGGTCGTTCCTGGCCGCCGGGGTGGCCGCGGGGATCTGCGCGTACGTCCTCGGGCAGCCGGACCTGCTGCGGGTGGGGCTGCTGCTGGCGGTGCTGCCGCTGGTCTGCGTCGCGGTGCTGTACCGCACGCGCTACCGGGTGGCGAGCAGCCGCAGGCTCACCCCCAGCCGGGTGCCGGCGATGTCGCAGGCGCGGGTCCGGCTGCGGGTGGACAACGTCTCCCGCCTGCCGACCGGCCTGCTGATGCTCCAGGACCGGGTGCCCTACGTGCTGGGGCCGCGGCCGCGGTTCGTACTGGACCGGCTCGAGCCGGGCGGCCACCGGGAGGTTACCTACCGGGTCCGATCCGACCTGCGCGGGCGCTATCCGCTCGGGCCGCTGCAGCTGCGGCTGACCGATCCGTTCGGGATGTGCGAGCTGACCCGTTCGTTCGCCGCGTACGACACGCTCACCGTGGTGCCCCGCGTGGAGAAGCTGCCGGCGGTGCGCCTGGCGGGCGAGGCCGCCGGGTACGGCGACAGCGGCAGCCGGGCCCTCGCGCTGGCCGGTGAGGACGACGTGATCCCGCGCGGCTACCGCTACGGCGACGACCTGCGGCGGGTGCACTGGCGCTCGACCGCGAAGTACGGCGAGTTGATGGTGCGCCGCGAGGAGCAGCCGCACCGGTCCCGGTGCACGGTGCTGCTGGACACCCGGCGCATCGCCTACCCGGGCGCCGGCCCGGACTCGGCGTTCGAATGGGCGGTCACCGGCGCCGCGTCGGTCGCCCTGCACATGCTGGAACGCGGGTACGCCGCCCGCCTGGTGACGGACACCGGGACGAGCGTGCCGGCGGCGGAGGCCTCGTTCGGCTCCGGCGGCCTGGGCGGATCGTCCGGTGACGCCTCGGAGGCCGCCGGCCTGCTGCTGGACGCGCTCGCCGTGGTGGAGCACTCCGACGGCGACGGGCTGTCCCGGGCGCACGAGGTGCTGCGCGGCGGGGCCGAGGGCCTGCTCGTCGCCTTCCTCGGCGAACTCGACGACGAGCAGGCGGCTGCCGTGAGCCGCATGCGGCAGCGTACCGGCGCGGCCGTGGCGTTCGTGCTGGACGGTCACGACAAGGGCCGGGACGCCGAACGCCCGCTGCGCAGACTGCGCGAGGCGGGGTGGACGGCCCTGCCGGTGAGCCCCGGCGACGTGCTCGCCGACCTGTGGCGCCGGGCCGATCGGGCCCACGGCAGCGGAGAACGGGCGACGGCGTGGTGAGACGGGGGTTCGCGACGGGCGGCGGACCCCGGGCCGCGGCGCGTGACGAGGAGGGGACGCGGTGAGCGGACGCGGACGGCTGGCGGTGTGCGCGGCGGCGGCCTCGCTGTTGACGGCGTGCTCGCTGCTGCCGCTGGCGACGCCGACCACGTGGTTCGTGCAGGCGGCGCTGCTGGTCATGGCCCAGTCGGCGGTGGGCGCGGCGACCCGGCGGGTGCCGCTGGCCCGTGCGGTGACGGTGGCCGCGCAGGCGTCGGTCTCGCTGATGCTGATGACCTTCGTCTTCGTGCCCGGCCGGGCGCTGCTCGGGCTGATCCCCGGTCCGCAGGCGATCGGCGGCCTGGGGCGTCTGCTGGCCCAAGGGGTCCAGGACGTGGGGCAGTTCGCGACGCCGGCTCCGGTGACCGCCGGCATCCGGCTGCTTCTGGTCGGCGGGGTCGTGGTGATCGCGCTGGCGGTGGACACGCTGGCGGTGACGTTCCGCAGCGCGGCGCCCGCCGGGCTGCCGCTGCTCGCGCTGTACTCCGTCGCCTCCGGGCTCGGCGAAGGCGGCGGGCGCTGGCTGTGGTTCCTGTTCGCCGCGACGGGTTATCTGCTGCTGCTGCTCGCGGAGGGCCGCGACCGGCTCTCCCGCTGGGGGCGGGTGTTCACCTCGACGTCCCGCCGTCCGCCCTACCCCGCGGGGCCCGGCGCCGCCCCCGGGGCCGTCGCGCCTGCGCGTGCCGGGCGGCGGATCGGGGCACTGGCGCTGGGGATCGCGCTGGTGGCGCCCGCGGTGCTGCCCGCGATGGGCGAAGGGCTGATCGACCCGGCCGAACGCGGCGCAGGGCGGGGCCCGATGGGCGGCACCATCGCGGCCGTCAATCCTCTGGTGTCGCTGCAGTCGAGCCTGAACCAGACCCAGGACCGCGAGGTCCTGCGCTACCGCACGACCTCCGACGACTCCGCCGACATGTACCTGCGGATCATCACGCTCGACCAGTTCGACGGCACGTCGTGGCGGGCGTCGGAGCGCCGGGTCACCGATGTGCCGCCGACCCTGCCGACCCCCGCCGGGCTCAGCTCCTCCGTGCAGGTCACCGAGGTCGATACCTCGATCGCCGCCGCCCCCGGCTACGTCCAGAACTACCTTCCGATGCCCTACCCGGCCACCCGGGTGCGCGTCCGCGGCGACTGGCGCTACGAGCCGGAGGGCCGCACGCTCGTCGGCGACCGCGGGCAGACCACCTCGGGTGCGCAGTACCAGGTGGCCAGCCTCCAAGTGCAGCCCACGGCACGCCAGTTGGCCGACGCGCCCCCCGCCGCGCCGCGGGTGCGGCAGGAGTACACCCGGCTGCCCGCCTCCCTCCCGCCCGAGGTGCGGCAGACGGCGCTGCGCGTCACGCAGGGCGCGGCCAACGACTACGAGCGGGCGGTGCGGATCCAGGACTGGTTCGCCACGAGCGGGGGCTTCATCTACGACACCCGGGTCGCCGAGGGCAGCGGATCCGACGCGATCGTGCGCTTCCTCCACGACAAGCGGGGCTTTTGCGTGCACTTCGCCTTCTCGATGGCGGCGATGGCCCGCACCCTGGGAATCCCGGCCCGGGTCGACGTCGGCTTCGTTCCCGGCACGCTGCAGTCGGACAACTCCTGGTCGATCGGGCTGAAGGACGCGCACGCCTGGCCCGAGCTGTACTTCGAGGGGATCGGCTGGACCCGGTTCGAGCCCACCCCGTCCCGCGGCAGCACCCCCGACTACGCGCGGCCCTCCTCGCCGGCGGCGGGCGCCCCCGACCCCTCGTCGCCGCACCACGGCTCCGGCGCCTCACCGGCACCCGGTCCGTCGGCGTCCTCGTCCTGTCCCCCCGCCGCCCGCCGCGCCGGCGACTGCGGTACGGGCGGGCAGCTTCCGGCCGGCGGCGGCGCGTCGGGCGGCGGCGCGGGGACGGCGGGGCTGCTG
>CAYNNX010000346.1:0-5665 GCA_964398515.1 uncultured Streptantibioticus sp.
GTCGGGGCGTACGTCGGCGTACTGCAGGTCCACCAGGTGCAGCCGGGCCGCGTCCCAGCCGATGCGGTCGCGCCTGCGGTATCCCTCGAGGAGCTCGCGCTTGGCGATCCAGTCGAGCTCGCCGGAGAGGCTCATCGGGTCGCTCTCCAGCCTCCCCAGCACGTCCTCCCAGCGGGCCAGGACGTCCTTGGTCTGCTCGTCGGCGTCCGTGCCGTAGCGGTCCTCGACGTACTTGCGGGCCAGCTCGAAGTACTCCATCTGCAGTTGGACGGCGGTCAGGGTGCGGCCGCTGCGCAGTGTGATCAGGTGTCGCAGTGTGGGGTCGTGGCTGACCTGGTGCAGTGTGCGCACCGGCTGGTCGACGGCGAGGTCGACGGCGATGAAGCCGTCCTCGATCATGGACAGGACCAGCGAGGTCGTGCCGAGCTTGAGGTAGGTGGAGATCTCCGAGAGGTTGGCGTCGCCGATGATGACGTGGAGCCGGCGGTACTTCTCGGCGTCCGCGTGCGGTTCGTCGCGGGTGTTGATGATGGGCCGCTTCAGCGTGGTCTCCAGCCCCACCTCCACCTCGAAGTAGTCCGCGCGCTGGCTGATCTGGAAGCCGTGCTCGCTGCCGTCCTGGCCGATGCCGACCCGGCCCGCGCCGGCGACCACCTGCCGGGAGACGAAGAACGGCGTCAGGTTCCTCACGATGTCGGCGAACGGGGTCGACCGGCGCATCAGGTAGTTCTCGTGGGTGCCGTAGGAGGCGCCCTTGTTGTCGGTGTTGTTCTTGTACAGGTGGATCGGCTGCGCCCCGGGCAGCCCCGCCGCGCGCTCCGCGGCCTCGGCCATGATCCGCTCGCCCGCCTTGTCCCACAGCACGGCGTCCCGCGGATTGGTGACCTCGGGGGCGCTGTACTCCGGGTGCGCATGGTCGACGTAGAGCCGGGCGCCGTTGGTGAGGATCACGTTGGCCAGGCCGATGTCCTCGTCCGTGAGCTGGCTGGCGTCCGCCGTCTCGCGGGCGAGGTCGAAGCCGCGGGCGTCCCGCAGCGGGTTCTCCTCCTCGAAGTCCCAGCGGGCGCGCCGCGCCCGGTGCATCGCCGCGGCGTAGGCGTTGACGATCTGGGACGAGGTGAGCATGGCATTGGCGTTCGGGTGACCGGGGACGGAGATCCCGTACTCCGTCTCGATACCCATTACTCGCCGTACGGTCATGCGGCCCTCCTTGCCCGGTACCGCCCCGCGGCGGTACCGCATGGCGCGGTACCGAAGAGCGTAGAACGCGGGGACGGCGGTCGGGAGATCATTCTGCTCATTCCTCGGCTTCGGCCCGGCCGCTCGACGGCCCGGTCCGCCAGGCGGACGGGCGCCGGAAACCGGCGGAGAATGCGCCCGGCCGCGGGTACCGGATGCCCGGTACCCGCGGCCGGATGCCGTCCTACAGGTACTGCCCGGTGTTGGCGACGGTGTCGATCGAGCGACCGGTGTCCGCGCCCTGCTTGCCGGTGACGAGGGTGCGGATGAAGACGATCCGCTCGCCCTTCTTGCCGGAGATGCGGGCCCAGTCGTCCGGGTTGGTGGTGTTCGGCAGGTCCTCGTTCTCCTTGAACTCGTCCACGCAGGCGGAGAGCAGGTGGGAGACGCGCAGACCCTTCTGCTGGTGGTCGAGGTAGTCCTTGATCGCCATCTTCTTGGCCCGGTCCACGATGTTCTGGATCATCGCTCCGGAGTTGAAGTCCTTGAAGTACAGGACCTCCTTGTCACCGTTGGCGTAGGTGACCTCCAGGAAGCGGTTCTCCTCGGACTCGGCGTACATCCGCTCGACGACGGACTGGATCATGGCGCTGACCGTGGCTTCCGAGGATCCGCCGTGTTCGGACAGGTCGTCTCCGTGCAGTGGCAGGTCGGAGGTGAGGTACTTGGAGAAGATGTCCTTGGCGGCCTCGGCGTCCGGGCGCTCGATCTTGATCTTCACGTCGAGGCGGCCGGGGCGCAGGATCGCCGGGTCGATCATGTCCTCGCGGTTCGAGGCGCCGATGACGATGACGTTCTCAAGGCCCTCCACACCGTCGATCTCGGCGAGCAGCTGCGGGACGATGGTGTTCTCCACGTCGGAGCTGACGCCGGAGCCGCGGGTGCGGAAGAGCGACTCCATCTCGTCGAAGAAGACGATGACCGGGGTGCCCTCGCTCGCCTTCTCCCGGGCCCGCTGGAAGACCAGGCGGATGTGGCGCTCGGTCTCGCCCACGTACTTGTTGAGCAGTTCGGGGCCCTTGATGTTGAGGAAGTAGCTCTTGCCCTGGGGCTGGCCGGTGACCTCGGCGACCTTCTTGGCAAGGGAGTTGGCCACCGCCTTGGCGATGAGCGTCTTGCCGCAGCCGGGGGGGCCGTAGAGCAGAACGCCCTTGGGCGGCCGGAGTTGGTGTTCCTTGAACAGGTCCGGGTAGAGGTAGGGGAGTTCGACCGCGTCACGGATGAGTTCGATCTGGTTCCCGAGTCCGCCGATCTTGTCGTAGTCGATGTCGGGGACCTCTTCGAGGACGAGCTCTTCGACCTCGCTCTTGGGGACGACCTCGTAGACGTAGCCGGAACGCGGCTCGAGCAGCAGGGCGTCACCGGCGCGGATGGTGATGTCCAGCAGCGGCTCGGCGAGCCGGACCACGCGCTCCTCGTCGGTGTGCCCTATGACGAGGGCGCGTTCACCGTCCTCCAGGATCTCCTTGAGGGTGACGATGTCGCCGACCCTCTCGAACTCCATGGCGTGGACCACGTTGAGGGCCTCGTTGAGCATGACCTCCTGGCCGCGCCGGAGTTCGTCCAACTCGACGGACGGGCTGACGTTCACCCGCAGCTTGCGGCCGCCGGTGAAGATGTCCGCCGTACCGTCCTCGTTGGCCTGCAGGAACACCCCGAAGCCGGCGGGCGGCTGGGCGAGCCGGTCCACCTCCTCCTTGAGGGCCACGATCTGATCGCGGGCCTCACGGAGCGTGTTGGCAAGGCGCTCGTTCTGGGCGGACACGCCTGCCAGGTTGGTCTGCAGCTCGACGATCCGCTCTTCGAGAATCCTCGTGTGACGCGGAGAGTCGGCGAGCTTGCGTCGCAGGACGGCGATCTCCTGCTCAAGAAAGGCCACCTGGCTCGCGGGGTCCTCCGAACCCCGTGCGGGCCGGTTGCCACGGTTGATGTCGTCGTCGTGGGCTGCCACGGTCCTCACCTCCTCCAGGGGGAGCTGGACGCTTTCAGACCCTACCTGGCCTGGTCGGGGTTGAAACCCCTAGATCACAAACCGGGTCGGGGTGTGTCCGATCTTCACCCTTGCGCACCTCCCCACGCCAGGGAGATACCCACCCATCAACATCGGAAAGCGACCGGTTGTATCGTCGATTCGGTCAACAGCCGTCAGGAGCTGTTATTCCCGGGCTCCGGGCGGTCCCTGGACGGCACCGCCCGATGGAAGAACGGCAGGCGAGATACCCGTGAGCGACACGGCCGGCGAGCAGCTGGAAGTCTGGATCGACCAGGACCTGTGCACCGGGGACGGCATCTGCGCCCAGTACGCTCCCGAGGTCTTCGAGCTCGACATCGACGGCCTCGCATATGTCAAGGGTGATGACGACGAGCTGCGCACCGAGGCCGGGGCTGCCGTTCCTGTGCCGTTGCCGCTGCTGAACGACGTGATCGACTCGGCCAAGGAGTGCCCGGGCGAGTGCATCCACGTGCGGCGGGCCGCCGACCAGGTCGAGGTTTACGGGCCTGCCGCCTCCTAAGGGCAGGGTGACACCAGGGGGCCGCCTACCCAGGCCCCAAGGGGGATTGCACCGCCTCCCGAGGGGAGTGTGACCGCTCAGACACTCCCCGCGTGGGGACCCGGGATCGCAAGGAACCGGCCGTCCCGCCACACCCAGGTGAAGCCGCGGGCGCGGTCCGGGCAGCAGCGCGGTACCGCGTCGGAGGAGTAGCCGAGCAGGGTCGCCGAGACGGTGCGTCCGGTGATGGCGAAGTCCTTGACGCTGAGGTCCTGCGCCGGGTCGAGCAGTGTGGCGGTGACGCGGGGCGGTGCGCCGGGTGCGGCCCCCGCGGTGAGCACGTAGACGCCGGTGGGCGGTGTGCCGAAGTCGGTGTGGCAGCGCACCACGGCCACGGTTTCGGGGCGCCCGCCGCCGTCGAGGTCGGCGGATGCCGCCTGGAGCACGTCGACCGTGGCGGTGGGACAGCGCAACGGGTAGTGGGCGGCGGCCGCGTCGGGGGCGTGCGCCGCGGGTGCGGTGGCCGACGCGGAGGCGTTCGAGGGCTGGACCAGCGCGCCGGCTCCGATCACGGCGGCCAGGGCCGCGGCGGTCACGAGCCAGTGCACCGAGCCGGTTCGCGTGTGGGGAAGGTCAGAGCCTGCCGAGGGCTGCACGCGCCTGTCTCCTGGGGCTTGATCCGAGGGGGAGGGCAGCATCGTGCCACACGTCACACGCCCCCGGAACCACCGGGTCCGGGGTTTCGATCAACGAAACCAACGAAAAAGCGAGCCGCCGCCGGTCTCCGTTCACGGACGGAACCCGGCGGCGGCGCACCGGTGGTGGAGGCGTCAGGCGGTCGGCGGCGTGGTCCCCGCGCGACCGCTGCCGCCGGAGCCCTCCTTGTCGGCGCCGTAGCCGGCGTAGTCCTCCCCGTAGGCGCCCTTGGAGGGCCTGCGGCGGCGCAGCGGCGGCTCGACGCCGTCGGCGAGGCGGCGGGCGGTGAGCAGGAAGCCGGTGTGGCCGATCATGCGGTGGTCCGGGCGGACCGCGAGGCCCTCGATGTGCCAGGTGCGGACCATGGTCTCCCAGGCGCTCGGCTCGTTGAACGTGCCGTGCTCGCGGATGGCCTCCACGGTGCGCGCCATCTGGGTCGTGGTGGCGACGTAGGCGCAGAGGAGGCCGCCGGGGACGAGGGCCTTGGAGACCGCGTCCAGGCACTCCCAGGGCGCGAGCATGTCGAGGATGACGCGGTCGACGTCGGTGTCGGAGAGGTTGTCCTGGAGGTCTCCGACGGTCAGCTGCCAGGCCGGGTGGTCGCCGCCGAAGTAGCGGCGGACGTTCTCCGTGGCGATCTGGGCGAAGTCGGCCCGGCGCTCGTAGGAGTGGAGCATGCCCTGGTCGCCGACGGCACGCAGCAGGAAGCAGCTGAGCGAGCCGGAGCCCACCCCCGCCTCGACGACGCGCGCGCCGGGGAAGATGTCGGCCATCGCCAGGATCTGCCCCGCGTCCTTGGGGTAGACCACGGCGGCGCCGCGGGGCATGGACAGGACGTAGTCGGGGAGCAGGGGACGCAGCGCGAGATAGGCGATGTTCCCCGTGGTACGCACAACAGTGCCCTCGGGAGCGCCGATCAGCTCGTCGTGTGGGAAGGCACCCTTGTGGGTGTGGAAGCTCTTCCCGGCTTCGAGCGTGAAGGTGTGGTGGCGTCCCTTGGGGTCGGTGAGCTGGACCTGGTCCCCGACCTGGAAGGGCCCGCGACGGCGGGCGGCACCGGTCGGTTCGGACATGTGACCAGGGTATCGGAGGTTTGAGGGCTGCCGAGCCGCCCGGAGGGCGCCCGTGAGGGGCGGCGGTCGGGTGACGGAGGACAGCTGAGCCGCCCGGAGGGCGTCCTTGGGGGGCGGCGGTCGGGCGACGGTGGCAGCTGAGCCGCCCGGAGGGCGCCCGTGAGG
>CAYNNX010000346.1:5765-7529 GCA_964398515.1 uncultured Streptantibioticus sp.
GGCGACGGTGGCAGCTGAGCCGCCCGGAGGGCGCCCGTGAGGGGCGGCGGTCGGGTGACGGGTGGCAGCCGAGCCGCCCGGAGGGCGCCCGTGGGGGGTGGCGGTCGGGTGACGGGTGGGCCTATCGCCGGGACGGCTGGGCCATGGCCGCGACGAAGGCGCGCTCCACGTCGGCGGTGGCCAGCACACCGTAGATCTCCCCGGTCGGCTCGACCACCAGGTACTCGGTGGCGGGGGTGGCGCGCAGGGTCTCCAGGAGGTTCTCGCCGGCCAGTTCGGCCGAGACCCGCATGCCCGGCCGCAGCTCCTGGGTGAGGCCGCTGACGGCGACCCACGGGCGCCGGTGTTCGGGGACGCCGACGATGGCGGCCTCCCGGACCAGCCCGGTGGCGTCGCCCGCGCCGTCGACGACGACCAGGGCCCGGGCACCGGCGTCGTTGGCCCGGCGCAGCGCCTCGGACAGCGGGGTCTCGGCCGTCACCGGGACCGCCCGGCGGGTCAGGGTGCGGGCACGCAGGTCGGGCAGGCGCTCGCGCAGCCGGGCCATGCGCAGGCTGTTGCCGGCGCCGGTCCAGATGATGGCGGCCAGGATCGCCGCGAGCAGGGCGTCGGTGAGCGAGTCGGCCCCGGTGGCGGTGGCCGCGCCCCCGCCGTCGGCGTAGGAGAGCAGGGGCAGGCCGATCAGTACGGCCACGGCGAGCGCGCGCCCGCTCCAGGCGGCGGCGACGGTGCCGGTCATCGGCCTGCCGCTGATCTTCCATACCACGGCCCGCAGCATCCGCCCGCCGTCGAGCGGCAGGCCGGGCAGCAGGTTGAAGGCGGCGACGATGAGGTTGCTGACCATGAGGCCCGCGAGCAGGACGCCGGGGACGGTGCCGGGCTCCACATAACGCATGCCGAGGTAGAACAGCCCGGCCAGGACGAGGGAGAGCAGCGGGCCGACGAAGGCGAGGACGAACTCGCGCCCGGGGCTGTCCGACTCCTTCTCGATCTCCGAGACGCCGCCGAAGAACTGCAGCTGGATGCGGCGCACCGGCAGTTTGAAGCGGAGTGCGGCGACGGTGTGCGCGAGTTCGTGGACGAGGACGGAGCCGTAGAAGGCGACGGCGAAGAAGAGCGAGACGAGGTAGCGGGCGGCGCCGAGCCCGGGCAGGATCCGGTCGAGCTGGCCGCCGAAGACCCAGGTGATCAGGGCGGCGACCAGGAACCAGCTCGGGGCGACGTAGACCGGCACGCCGAACGGCCGCCCCATGAGGATGCCGCCCCTCTCCCGCGGGCGCCTGCCGTCCCGACCGCCCCCGGGTGCCGGTCCCGGGTCCGCTCCCCCGCCGCCGGTCCGCGGCTGCCCGCTGTCATCCACTGGCCTAACTGCCCCTCGATCGATGGACCCGCCGGACTGATCATGCAGTGCGGGGGTGTCTGCCGTCGATGGTAACGACGGGACCGCGCACGGTTGTCAGTGGCAGGCTCTAGGGTCTTCTGCCATGAGCACCAGCGCCGAGAGCACCAGCGCCGAGCCGTCCGCCGGCGGGCGGCCCGCGCCGTCCCCGCGGCCACCGTCGTCTCTGTCGCCCTCACGGGCCGGCGACTTCATGCAGTGCCCGCTGCTGTACCGGTTCCGGGTGATCGACAAGCTGCCGGAGAAGCCCAGCGAGGCGGCGACCCGCGGGACGGTGGTCCACGCGGTGCTGGAGCGGCTCTTCGACGCTCCGGCGATGGAGCGCACCGCGGTGCGGGCGCGGTCGATGGTGGCCGGTGAGTGGG
>CAYNNX010000347.1:0-7524 GCA_964398515.1 uncultured Streptantibioticus sp.
GCGGCCTGCGCCCACTCGCCGCCGACCGGGGCGTCCTCCTCTTCACCGGCTTCGCGGTCCGTCTCCCCGCCGTCCTCGCCCGTCCCGAAGGTGTTGAGCAGCCGGACCAGGCCGTCGGCGAGGCACTCCTCGGCCAGTGCGTAGCGGTCGAGGGCGAGCAGCACGGTGGCCGGCGCCTCCTCGTCGTCCGAGGCGGCCGCCGGGGAGGCCGCGGAGGAGTCCTCCTCGTCGTGGAAGACCATCAACTGGCCTTCCTCCACCGCGCGTCGGAGCACGTCCTCGGGGTCGGGAACGGACTGCCTGCCCAGGGCGGCGCTCAACACCGGCCACTCCAGCGCCGTGTGCCCGGCCTCCGCGGCGCGCTCCAGCAGCCGGCCGACGACGGCCCGGCCGCGCCGCACGTCACCCGGGGTGCACTCGGCGCCCAGCAGGGTGCGGGCGAACCCGTCGGCCTGGTCCACCCGGACACCGGGGAGGGACAGCACGCGCCAGGGGTCCTCGCGCAGCAGCTCGCCGGCGCGTTCGCCGAGGGCCTCGACGGCGGCCTCCGCGAGGGCCTGCGGTGCGCCGCCCTCGCCCAGCACCTGGCGGGCCGCCTCGACCGGCTCGCCGGAGAGCGCGGCTCGCGCCGCCGCCGGGGCGACCGGGTGCGGGGGTGCGGCCTCGGGGCGTGCGGCCCGCGGGCGCGGCGGCTCCCCGGCGCCGGGCTCCTGCGGCCCGCGGGGAGCCTCCCGGTCGCCGGGCAGGTTCGTACGGTCTCCGCGTTCGATCCTGCGGACCGCCTCGGCGAGGCGGGCCAGTTCGGCGGAGTGCCCTTCGGCGGGGCCGGGTGCCGCGTCGGCGGCGTCGGCGCCGTCTGCCCGGCGTTCCGTACTCACAGCGTGCTCCAGTCGTGGTCGGGATAGCGATGCACCGGCGCCGACACGTCGTCGAGCGCCTGGCAGATCTCATCCGGAAGCGTAAGGGCCTCCACTGACAACGCCTGGTTCAGCTGCTGGGCGTTGCGGGCGCCCAGGATCGGGGCCGCCACGCCGGGGCGGTCCCGGATCCAGGCGAGCGCCACCTGCAGCGGGGTCACGGCGAGCCCGTCGGCCGCCGTGGCGACGGCGTCCACGATCAGCCGCGCGGTCTCGTCGAGGTAAGGGGCGACGAAGGGCGCCAGATGGTCGGAGCCGCCGCGGGACTCGGGCGGTATGCCGTGCCGGTACTTGCCGGTGAGTACGCCGCGCCCCAGCGGCGAGGAGGGCAGCAGCCCGACGCCGAGGTCGAGCGCGGCGGGCAGCACCTCGCGTTCCACGCCGCGCTGGAGCAGCGAGTACTCCATCTGCGTGCTCGCCAGCGGGGTGCGGCCGGGCACCGAGCGCTGCCACGTCGCGGCCTTGGCGAGTTGCCAGCCGCAGAAGTTGGACACCCCGGCGTAGCGGGCGCGGCCCGAGGAGACGGCGATGTCGAGCGCCTGGAGGGTCTCCTCCAGCGGCGTCCCCGGGTCGTAGGCGTGCACCTGCCACAGGTCGACGTGATCGGTGCCGAGGCGCTGCAGCGAGGCGTCGAGGGCGGAGAGCAGATGGCCGCGGGAGCAGTCGAAGCGGCGGTCGGGGTCGGGCACGCTGCCCGCCTTGGTGGCGATGACCAGGTCCGACCTGGGCACCAGGCCTTCCAGGAGCCGTCCCAGCAGGTATTCGGCACCGCCGTCCGCGTAGACGTCGGCGGTGTCGACCAGGGTGCCGCCGGCCTCCCAGAACGCCTTGAGCTGGTCGGCGGCGTCGCGTTCACCGGTGTCACGGGCCCACGTGAGGGTGCCCAGCCCCAGCCGGGACACGCGCAGTCCGGTGCGGCCGAGATGCCTTTGCTCCATGCCGGGTGACATTACTGGCCGACGGACCGGTACGGAGCGGTGTGGCACACCCGACAGGCGCCGGGCCGCGCGGACCGCGCTACGCTCCCCGCAGACGACGACGTTACTGATCAGTAAGGGGTGCGCTATGCGGCTCGGGATCAACCTCGGCTACTGGGGCGCGGGGATGGACGCGGACAACCTCGAGGTGGCGCGCGAGGCGGACCGCCTGGGCTACTCGGTCTGCTGGGCGGCCGAGGCCTACGGTTCCGACGCGGCCACCGTGCTCTCCTGGGTCGCCGCCCAGACCGAGCGTATCGACGTGGGCTCGGCGATCTTCCAGATCCCGGCGCGCACCCCGGCGATGACCGCGATGACCGCGGCCACCCTCGACTCGCTCTCCGGCGGCCGCTTCCGGCTGGGTCTCGGCGTCTCCGGCCCGCAGGTCTCGGAGGGCTGGTACGGGGTGAAGTTCGACAAGCCGCTCGCCCGCACCCGCGAGTACGTGGAGATCGTCCGCAAGGCCATGTCCCGGGAACGCCTCACCCACGAAGGCGAGCACTGGACGCTGCCGCTGCCCGGCGGCCCGGGCAAGCCGATCAAGCTCACCGTGCACCCGGTGCGCGAGCACATCCCGCTCTACATCGCCGCCATCGGCCCGAAGAACCTGGAGCAGACCGGCGAGATCGCCGACGGCGCCCTGCTGATCCTCCCGGCCGCCGAGCACCTGGAGGAGACCGCGTTCTCCTCCATCCGCACCGGGCGCGAGCGCGTCGGCAAGACCATGGACGGCTTCGACGTCTGCCCGACCCTGCCGATCGTCGTCGGCGACGACGTCGACGCGCTGGCGGACCTGTTCCGCCCGTACACCGCCTTGTACGTCGGCGGCATGGGCAGCCGCAAGCAGAACTTCTACAACCGGCTGGCTCAGCGCATGGGGTACGAGAAGGAGGCCGCCGAGATCCAGGACAAGTACCTGGCCGGCGACAAGGACGGCGCCGCGGCGGCCGTGCCGCGCCAACTGATCGACTCCACCTGCCTGCTCGGTTCCGTCGAGCGCATCGCCGAGCGCATGCGCGCCTACGCGGACGCTGGCGTGAACACCCTGACGCTCTCCCCGGCGGGCTTCACCCTGGACGAGCGGCTCACCGCACTGCGTGCGGGCGTGGCGGCCCTGGAGCACGCGGGTCTGGCGTAGCCGCGCCGCCGACGCGGGGGCGCGCCGCGCCCTCGCGGCCGCCCGGCGGGTCAGCGGGGGACGAGCTGTCCCAGGAGCCGGCCGAAGGTGATCAGCCGGGCTATCTGCCCCGCGCCGCCGTCCTCCAGCGACTTGCTGAACCGGAACGCCTCCGGGCGCAGCCGGGCCGCCGCCACCGGGGACTCGGGGTCGCCGCGCACCGCGCTCAGTTCGTGCGGGGTGGCGGTGGCCAGCACCAGGTAGACCCCGCGGTCGACGCGGCGGCCCAGCTCGTCGCGGCCCACCAGGGTGCGCATGCCCACGTGGGCGATGGCGTCCAGGGGCAGGACCTGTACCGAGGAGTCGAGCACGGTCCCGCCGGGCGAAGCCTCGTCGGCCAGTTCCTCGCTGTGCCACAGGATCAGCCGGCGTCCGTCGCAGACCGCGGCCTCCTGCCACACCGACGCACCGGACTCCGTCAGGTCCACCACGCGTTCCAGGGTGAAGCCGCGCACCCGGCGGCGCCCGAGCACGCCGCGGATCGCCTCCAGGGCCACGTCCGCGTGCAGGAAGTAGGCACGGGCCGCGTCGTCCAGCCGCGCGTACGGTGACCAGTCCGAGCCCGGAGGGCCCAGCCGCCCCACGGCAGGACGACCCCTGACGGCCTTGCTGAACATCTCCACCTGCTTCGCGTTCCCGTCCCCTGGACTCCCGTCGGGCCCTCGGCGACGACGGCCGTCCGGCGTTACGGCGACCTTACCCAGCCGCACCGACACGGGCTCGCATCAGGGCAGCGGGGGAGGCAGCGGGGGAAGGTGCCGACGTCGGACCCCGGCACGTGGCGCGGTGTGACGGCGGTTCTTCGGCCGTGGTGGGGGCTCGGGGGTCTTCCCCGCCACGGCCGTCACCGAGCTCAACGCGACGCGGCGCGAAGGGTTACGCAGGGGGCGCCCCCGGAACCGTCGGAGGCATCCGGGCGCCGCCCGCGGCGACCCGTGCGCCCCTCCGCGGACATCCGGCCGTCCGGTTCACCCGTCAGCGGCCCCAACGGGCCGACCGGCAAGGCCGGTTCCCGCCGGTGCGGGGCCCGCCCGCGCCAACTGCGGCCCGTGGTGCGGTGTTCGCGCCGCGCACCTGCGCCGTCGCGGTGCCCTCGCCGCCTCGGCACCGGTCCACGACCGTGCCGGGCACCACTCCCCGGGAAGGCGATGTCGCACCCGCGTCGTACGCTCGTGAGCATGCCCACCGTGATTCTGGTCCGGCACGGCCGGTCCACCGCCAACGCCGACGGGGTGCTCGCGGGATGGAGCCCCGGCGTCGGCCTCGACGAGCACGGCGCGTCCCAGGCGGCCGTCCTCGCCGCACGGCTGACCGGGCTGCCCCTGGCGGCCGTGGTGACCAGCCCGCTCCAGCGCTGCCGCGAGACCGTCAAACCGCTGCTCGACGCCCGGCCCGGACTCCCGGTCCACACCGACGAGCGGCTCGGCGAGTGCCACTACGGCGACTGGACGGGACGCAAACTCGCCGAGCTCGCCGACGAGCCGCTGTGGAGGACCGTCCAGCACCACCCCTCGGCGGCCGTCTTCCCCGGAGTCGGCGGCGAGTCGGTGCGCGCCATGCAGGCCCGCGCGGTGGAGGCGATACGGGACTGGAACGCCCGCATCGAGCAGGAGCACGGAGCGGACGCGCTGTACCTGGTGTGCTCGCACGGCGACATCATCAAGTCGCTCGCCGCCGACGCGCTGGGCATGCACCTCGACATGTTCCAGCGGCTGTCGGTGGAGCCCTGTTCGGTGACGGCCGTCAACTACACCCCGCTGCGGCCGTTCCTGCTGCGGCTCGGTGACACCGGCGAGTTCGGCGGCCTGGTGCCGCGGGCGGCGGACGGCGGCGGCGACGCGGTCGTGGGCGGGGCCACCGGCACCCCGTGATCGCCTTCCGCAGTAGGGTGGTGCCGCGGCACCCGTGCTAGCACAGTTGACCAACCCAGTCGAGTAAACGGAGCAGGACGTGCCCCGTCAGGTGTTCTTCTACGAGCAGCCGGACCGGTTCGTGGCCGGTACGGTCGGGCAGCCGGGTCAGCGCGCCTTCTTCCTGCAGGCGAGCGCGGCAGGCCGCACCACGAGCGTGGCGCTGGAGAAGACCCAGGTGGCAGCGCTGGCCGAGCGGATCGACGAGCTCCTGGACGAGGTCGTGCGGCGCTCCGGGGGAAGCGCCGCGGTGCCCGCCGTGGCCCCCGCCGAGCTCGCCGACACCGCCCCGCTGGACGCCCCGGTCGAGGCGGAGTTCCGGGTCGGCACCATGGCGCTCGCCTGGGACACCGCCGACGAGCGGATGATCCTGGAGGCCCAGGCACTGGTCGAGATCGACGCCGAGTCCTCGGAGGACCTCGAGGCGGCCGAGGAGATGCTGCTGCAGGACGAGGAGAACGGGCCGCCGATGCTCCGGGTGCGCCTGAGCGGAGCGCAGGCCCGCTCGTTCGCCAAGCGCGCCCTGGAGGTCGTCTCCGCCGGCCGGCCCCCGTGCCCGCTGTGCAGCCTGCCCCTCGACCCGGAAGGACACGTATGCCCGCGTCAGAACGGGTACCGGCGAGCCGGGTGAAGCCCGTGGACGGGGCCGCGGGGCGGGCCGTGGCCGCGCCGGGGCGGGACGCGGAGACGGTCGCGCTGCTCACGGAGGGTGAGCTCACCGTCCGGGGGCAGGTCCGCGAGGCCTCCAACGCGGTGCTGTACTGCGCGGTGCGGCTCGACGGCCGCGAGGCGCGGTGCGTGTACAAGCCGGTGGCGGGCGAGCGCCCGCTGTGGGACTTCCCCGACGGCACCCTGGCCGCCCGCGAGGTCGCCGCCTACCTGGTCTCCCGGGCGACCGGCTGGGACCTGGTGCCGCCCACGGTGCTGCGGGAGGGGCCCTTCGGGGAGGGCATGTGCCAGCTGTGGATCGAGACCGCCCCGGAGGCCGACGAACTGCTCGCCCTGGTGGAGGCCGACGAGCCGGAGCCGGGGTGGAAGGCGATAGGCCTGGCGGAGATCGGCGAGGGGCGGACGGCCCTGCTGGTCCACGCCGACGACGAGCGGCTGCGGCGGCTCGCGGTCCTCGACGCCGTGATCAACAACGCCGACCGCAAGGCCGGCCATCTGCTGCCCACCGGAAACGGTCGGCTGTACGCCATCGACCACGGCGTGACCTTCCACACGGACGGCAAGCTGCGCACGCTGCTGTGGGGCTGGGCGGGCGAGCCCCTCACCGCCGATGCGACAGCCGTGCTCACCCGCCTGTCCGACGAGCTCACCGGCGATCTGGGGGCCGCGCTCGCCCGGCTGCTGACCAAAGCCGAGACACAGGCGCTGCGGGCGCGGGTGGCCGCCCTGCTGGCCTCCGGGCGCCATCCGGAGCCGAGCGGACGGTGGCCGGCGATCCCGTGGCCGCCGGTGTGAGCGGCCGCGGGCGAGGCCCCCTGATCGAGCCGGAGCGCATGCACGTTCCGGCCTCGAAAGCAAGCCCGCCTTTCCGGCCATCCGCCCTCGTCCCGGGTCGTATCCGGAACTCACGTCCGGTTACGCTCATGACATGCATGCCTGGCCCGCTTCGGAGGTTCCCGCCCTGCCCGGCAGGGGACGCGAACTCCGTCTCCACGACACCGCGACGGGCGGTCCGGTCACCCTGGACCCCGGCCCTGTCGCCCGCATCTACGTGTGCGGCATCACCCCCTACGACGCCACCCACATGGGTCACGCGGCCACCTACACCGCGTTCGACCTCGTGCAGCGGGTGTGGCTCGACACGAAGCGGCAAGTGCATTACGTGCAGAACGTCACCGACGTCGACGATCCGCTGCTGGAGCGGGCCGCCGCGACCGGTGTCGACTGGACCGAGCTCGCCGAGCGCGAGACGGCACTCTTCCGTGAGGACATGACGGCGCTGCGGCTGCTGCCGCCGCGTCACTACATCGGCGCCGTCGAGGCGATACCCGGGATCGTCCCGCTGGTGGAACGGCTCAGGGACGCCGGTGCCGCCTACGAGCTCGACGGCGACATCTACTTCTCCGTCGGGTCCGACCCCCACTTCGGCGGCGTCTCCAACCTGGACGCCGCCGCCATGCGCCTGCTGTCCGCCGAGCGCGGCGGCGACCCGGACCGGCCGGGGAAGAAGAACCCGCTGGACCCGATGTTGTGGATGGCCGCCCGGGAGGGCGAGCCGAGCTGGGACGGCCGCTCGCTCGGACCGGGCCGCCCCGGCTGGCACATCGAGTGCGTCGCCATCGCGCTGGACCACCTCGGCATGGGCTTCGACGTGCAGGGCGGCGGGTCGGACCTGGCCTTCCCGCACCACGAGATGGGCGCCTCGCACGCGCAGGTGCTCACCGGGGAGTTCCCGTTCGCCAAGGCCTACGTGCACGCCGGAATGGTGGCGCTCGGCGGCGAGAAGATGTCGAAGTCCAAGGGCAACCTGGTCTTCGTCTCCCAGCTGCGCCGTGACGGCGTCGACCCGGCCGCCATCCGCCTGACGCTCCTGG
>CAYNNX010000348.1:0-7503 GCA_964398515.1 uncultured Streptantibioticus sp.
ACCATGAGTTGCGTCCCTCCCGGATCGGGATCGCCGGGATGTCACGGTGCTCCCCGATCCGGGAGGCGTTCGCACCGCACGCCGGCCCGCTGAGCGTCAGCCGCATCGACCTCGACCCCGCCTCAGCGACCGCGGCGACGCCCGGTGGGTCAGCCGAGGCCCAGGTCCGCGCGGGCCGCGGTCATGAAGGCCAGCTTGTGCTCTTCAAGGTGCTCGTTGACCTCCACATCGCCGATCTCCCGCCACACCGCCTGGTTGAGTGCTCGTCCGTAGGCTCGAAGCGGATCGTGCAGGCCCGGGTCGCAAAGGAGCTCGACGGCGCCGCCGGCGGTCCACAGCTTGGTCATGACCGCCTGAGTCCGTGTCATCCAGCCGTCTTCGTCGCCACCCCACGGCTCCGGGCGCGTGTAGGCGGACCGCTCGGCCTCCTGGGCGCACGCGATGAACTCCTTGATCGCCTGCAGTCGTTCGGCCCGGCGCGCGTCGGCCGTCGCCTCCGCCAGCCGTCGCCCCTCCGCCCGCTCGGCGGACCGCTGCGCGGCGCGCTGGGTGAAGGCGGTCAGGCCGCCACCGAGTATCACCCCGGTCAGCGAAGAAACCGAGGTCCACAGCTCCCCCGTCACACAAGTTCCCCTCTCATCGCCGAAGTTGCGGTGCGTCGGTGAGGGAGATCCTCTCGCATCGAGGGTTCGGCTCTTCGCCCCGGCACCCGGTGTACGCCTGCCCGGACGGGTGCGAGGTGGCTGGACGGTCTCGGTCAAGGCGCGGACGGCCTGCACGACGGCGGGGCGGAGTCGTTCGGCTTCGGCGCCTGCATCGGTGATCAACGCGGGGTGATCAGGGCGGTCCGTCCTTCGTGGTCGCGTACTGAGCGAGGCGTTGCGCCAAATCCGCTACGTGGTCACGCAGTTCGCTCGGCTGCTCGACAACGAACGGACGGTTCAGCGCGGCGAGCAAGGGCGGGATCCACTCCAGCCGCTCGGCGCGGAGTCGAATGCGGAACCAACTCTCACTGCGGGTCGGCTCGTCGCCGTCCTTCGGCTGCGTGGACGTTTGCGGCGTCGGACGGATTTCGTCGACGATCGCGATCCCTTCCGGGAACTGCGACCGGATGTGATCGCGGGTTCCTTGAACGCGAAGCCTGACGTCGTGCGTCCAAGGGGCCTCGGCGAGACCAGCCAGGACATGTGCTTGGGCATCGAAGTCCCCTGGCTGGTCGAACGAGCTGGACAGCACATGCAGGTGTTCAATCCGGTCCACGCGGAATGTCCGGACTTCTCCACTGGTCGAATCCGCGCCGGTGACATACCACCGGCCGCGGTGGGCGACGAGGCCGTAGGGATGAAGAACCCGTCGGCTGCGTCTCCCGTCGCCGGCGCGGTACCGGATCTCGGTGGGGTGCCGGTCCCAGGCGGCCTCGGCGAGGGTCAGCAGGATGCGCCCGCCCGGCCCGGTGGCGGCATCGCCGGTGGGCGCGGTGAACTGCGTCGTCGCGAGTAGCGCATCCAGGCGTCGACCGAGCGGTTGGGGCAGCACACGACGGAGCTTGGCGGCAGCGAGGTCGGCGGCCGTGGCTGACGTAGTGGCCGGCTCGGCCCGTCGCACGGTCATCAAGCCGAGCAACGTGGCCAGTGCCTCGTCGTCGGTCAGCATCAGCGGGGGTATCCGGTACCCGCGCGCGAGCCGGTAGCCCCCGTATCGTCCCCGCACGGACTCGACAGGCACGTCGAGGTCGGCCAGGTGGTCGACATATCGCCGGACCGTCCGCGCGTCCACGCCCAGTCGGTCGGCGAGATCGGCGATGGGGTGCACACCGCCTGTCTGGAGGATTTCGAGGAGTGCGAGCACCCGGGCAGTAGGGCGACTCATGCCGAGAAGTCCCTCCTGAATACCGGGCGGTTTCTGTCCGGTATCGACCGTACAGTCTGCCTCACGGCCACATCAGATCTCACGGGAGGTTGCCATGCACTTCGCTTCGATCCGCATCGTCACCGAGGACGTCGCCCGAATCGTCGAGTTCTACGAGAGGGCCACGGGCCTGGCGGCGAAGCGGTCTACGGACGACTTCGCCGAGATCATCACAGCGAGCGGAACCCTCGCCCTTGCGAGCACCCGCACGGTGCAGGGGCTCGGTGCGCAGGCGCCCCGGCCGGCGGCCAACCAGAGCGTGATCGTCGAGTTCCGCGTCGCCGATGTCGACCGCGAGTACGAAAAGCTCAGGAAGTTCGACGTCGAGATCGTCAACGAGCCCACGACGCAGCCCTGGGGCAACCGCTCGCTGCTGTTCAGGGACCCGGACGGCAACCTGGTCAACTTCTTCGCCCCCGTCACCTCGGACGCTGTCAGGCGATACGAGCAGCAAGGCCACTGACAAGCCGAGATGGCCTGTAAGGAGCGGCGGGATCATCCTTCTTCGGCGCGGCGGGAGCGCAGCGCGCGTACTTTGTGGCGGTTGCCGCAGTGTTCCATGGAGCACCAGCGGCGGCGGCCGGGGCGCGAGGTGTCGACGTAGACCAGGTGGCAGTCCTCGGCTGCGCACACCCGGACGCGGTGTGCGAGGGGGCCGGTGAGGAGTTCGACGGCGTCGCGCGCGACGGTGGCGAGCAGGTGCGTGCCGCGGGCGGTCCCGGTCCATCGCCGTTGTCCGTCCGGCCCGATGGCGGGAGCCAGAGGCGCGTGGGCGGCCGCTTCGTTGATGACCGCCAGATCACCGGGGGCGGGTGACCCGCCGTGGGCGAGGGCGGTGGCCACCCGGAACAGCGCGTCGCGCAGTCGGCGGGCTTCGGCCACCTCGGTGTCGGAGATCCGCAGTTCAGGCGTGGGCGTCAGCCGTGAACGCTCCGCCCAGGCGGCCAGGTCGGCGGGCTGGTGCAGCACCTCGTATCGGCGGAAGGGGCCGGGGCCTCCGGTGGTGAGCAGTTCCAGGCACAGGGCGCCGGGGTCGAACCGGTAGGCGACGCCGGTGTGGGAGTGCAGCGTGAGCCCGCGGGTTGCGGCGGAGTCCATGTAACCACTATAACAAGTTACATGGCACTGAGCTGGAAGCTGGTCGTCGACAGCGCGAACGCCCCCGCACTCGCGGACTTCTGGGCCGCGGCGCTGGGCTATGAGGTGGAGGACCCCAGCGCTCTGATCGAGCAGCTGCTGGCCGCCGGTCACGTCGGCGAGGAGGCGATCGCGGAGCACCGCGGCCGCAGGATCTTCCGTGGCTACGCCGCCATCCGCCACCCGGACGATCCGTTCGACGGGACCAGCGGCATCGGCCGCGGGCGCCGACTGCTCTTCCAGGACGTGCCCGAGGGCAAGGTCGGCAAGAACCGCCTGCACATCGACGTCCACGGTGAGCCCGGTGGCCTCGGCCAACTGGTGGCACGGCTGGAGGAGTTGGGCGCGACCCGCGTCCGGGAGGTGAACAAAGGACCGGCCGGGCACTGGTGGATCATGCGGGACCCGGAAGGCAACGAGTTCTGCGCCGCTTAGGTCCGGTCACGGCCCACTGCGGGGCAGCGGCCCGCATCCTCGGGCCCGGCACGCCCTCGCACGACCGGGCCCGGTTCCTGATCCCGTGCCCCCGATCCCGGCCCGGTTTCAGCGCCCCGGCTCCCATCCGGAACAGTTGAAACCGCACACCTGCGGCGTGCCGGGCGCGAGCGGGGCGTACGACGCCGCTAATCACCTCATCTGTCATGCGAAATTCGCTTTGCTCATGTCGATTCGGCGTGAGGTTGCTAGGATGCGCGCATGGCGCTGAGCACACTGGAGACGTTGCGGGCGACCGTGGCCGCGCTCACCTTCGCGACCGGCGAATCCCAGGCCACCCTCGCCGCCGGGATCGGTCTGACGCAGTCACAGGTCAGCCGCCGCCAGAACGGCCCGTCGGCGTGGACGCTGGACGACGTCGACGCCCTCGCCGCACACTGGGCCATTCCCGTTCTCGACCTGCTCGCGGGCCCCAGCCGGGCGAGCGAAGTCCTGCCCGCGGAACGCCGCAGGGTCTCGGGGGCCGGCCGTGCGCAGACGCCGCCGCAGCCGTCGACGGACGGTGTTGCGACCGCCGTGGCCGCCGCGGTCCGAACCGCGCCCGCGGAAGCCGCGCCGACCGCCGCACCCGCTCCGCTTCACAACGTGCCCGCGGCCGTGCCGGCCCCCACGCCCGTCTCCCAGCCGGCCGCCGAGCCGGAGGACGGCCACCGCGCCGACGCCTCCACCCAGCCCGACCCGCTCCCGGCGCCCGCCGGACCGGACCGGTCGGCCGACGGGACCGCCCTGGTCGCGACGCCTGAACCCTGCGTCATCTGCGGCCGCCCCACCCCCTACCGTGCCGCCGGACGCCCCCAGCACCTGCACGGCCTGTGCCAGGCGGCCCCCGGTCCGAACACTCGGAACACTCCGAACCACTCCGGGGGCGACTCCGGCGGCCACCCCCTCCGCGACGCTGCCACCCCCGCCGACGGCCCGGCGGACCAGGCCGTCACCGCCGCGAAGACCACGTCCGCCCCCGCACAGCGCCGCGAGCGCGGAGCGGCGCCCGACCTGCTCGACCAGATCGCCCAGAGCGTGGCCGAGCAACTCGACCGCAGCGGCGGCGACATCGACCAGGCCACCACCGCGCTCGTCAAGCGGGCCATCCCGGACGCCATGGCCCTGCTGGCCGCGTCCCGCGTCGGCTCCCGCTACGAGTACACCGCCTACCCCCCGCTTCCGGAGATCCTGCGGAAGAAGTCCCGCTCGGGTCCCGACGCCATCTGGGAGGCACGGCCTAAGTGGCGCAACCCGCAGCTGAAACGCAGGGGCGGCGCCGAGCACACCGTCGCCGTGCTGGACATGAACGGCGCCTACCTCAGCGCGCTCAAGACCCACCTGCCGATCGGCCAGCTCGCCCACGACCCCACCGGCGAGTACGACCCCAAGAAGTCCGGCCTCTACCTCGTCACCCCGCCGGCCTGGGAGCACCAGGACATCCCCAACCCGATCGGCAACCGCGACGAACCCGGCCCCCTGTGGCTCACCGACCCCACCGTCCGCCTGCTGCTGCGCCTCGCGGGACCCAAGTACGGCCTGTGCGAGCCGCCCGTCATCCACGAGGCCTGGACCGCGCACAGCACGGAGAACGTCCTGGAGAAGTTCCGCCAGGCCCTCGCCGCCGCCCGCGAGGAGGCCATCGCCGAAGACGACACGGTGACGCTGGAGTACGTGAAGGCGATGTACTCCAAGTTCGTCTCCACGATCGGCGAATCCGGCTCCAACCACCAGATCCGCCGACCGGACTGGATGCACCTGATCCGCTCGCAGGCCTTCACCAACCTGTGGCTCAAGGGCCTGAAAGGCCATCAGGCGGGGCTGCTCCTGGTGCAGATGGCCGGCACCGACGAACTCCACGTGACCGGCGACTGGCGCCGCGTCTTCCCCGAGGGCCGCAGGATCAGCGAAGTGAAGATGAAGGACGAATACACCATCGGCGGTGACGCCTGATGGCCGGCCGCTGGCGCGAGTTCGGGCTGTACGGCGCCGAGGGCGTCCCCGGCAAGATCGCGCTCGCGCGACAGCTCGACGACCTCGTCACCGGGATCCAGTCACCCGTCGACACCGAACGCGGCCTGGCGGCCCGCCTGCGCTACCTCACCGCCAGCCCCCAGGGCTACCAGGCCATGGAACGCGCCGGCATCGACGTGACCGCCCGCACCCTCTTCGCCTGGCTCGCCGAGGAACGCACCCCCAGCCCCGCCAACCTGCGCAAGATCGACGACGCGTACTGGGACCTGCGCCGCCGAAACGTCGCGCCCGACCTCAAACGCCGCCTGAAGGCCGAAGGCCGCGGCACCCGCGTCGAGATCTACCCCGTCGACCAGACCAACGTCCTCACCCCCCGCCGCCGCGACCTGGCACCCCGCAGCGTCACGATCCGCGGCACCGTCTGGGACGACATAGTCGACGCCTGGATCAACGACGACCTCGACACGCTCGACGAGATCTGGGACGACATCATCAACGGCCTCGACTCGGACTACGACGCCTACACCTTCGTCACCGCGGTCGGCTTCGCCGCCTGAGCGCTCATGCCGTCCCGCCGACCGGGCGCGCATCGCGTAAACGGCTTGCCGTGATCGTCACGCGGTCACCAGGATTCCGCCATGCCTGCCTTCACCGCCGCCGACGGGACCGAACTCGCCTACCACGTGCTGGGGGAGGGTGAGCCGCTGCTGTGCCTGCCCGGCGGCGCGATGCGGGCCTCCGCCTACCTCGGCGATCTCGGCGGCCTGGCGCGACACCGCCGGCTGGTCATGCTCGACCTGCGCGGCACCGGCGACTCCGCCGTTCCCGCCGACCCGGCGACGTACCGCTGCGACCGGCAGGTCGCGGACGTCGAAGCCTTCCGCGACCACATCGGGTTGGAACGCGTCGACCTGCTCGCGCACTCCGCCGCCGGTGACCTCGCCCTTCTCCACGCGGCCCGGTACCCGCACCGCATACGTACCCTCACGCTGGTCACCGCCCGTGCGCGCGCCCTGGGCATCGACTTCACCGTGGAACAACGCCGGGAAGCGGCCGCCCTGCGCGCGGCCGAGCCGTGGTTCCCGGCCGCGAGCGACGCCTTCGACGCCGCCTGGTCCGGTACCGGGACGGACGCCGACTGGGACGCCGTCGCCCCGTTCTTCTACGGCCGTTGGGACGCGGCCGCTGAGGCGCACGCCGCAGCCGAGGTCGCCCAGACCAATGAGCAGGCCGCGGCGGTATACGCGTCCTCCGGCGCTTTCGACCCCGCCGCCGCCCGTGCAGCCATCGCCGAACTGAAGGCTCGCGTCCTGTTCATCGCAGGCGAGCTGGACGGCGGCCCGCTTCCCCGGGTCGCCGCCGCCATCACCGAGATGTTCCCCCAGGCCGAACTCGCCGTCCAGCCGGGCGCCGGCCACTACCCGTGGCTCGACGATCCCCCCCACTTCCGCCGGACCGTCGAGACGTTCCTGTCCCGGCAGGTGTGAGGCCCACCGGCAGGCGGCCTCCCCACGGTGGCGTCAGGCCCGGCAGGCAAAAGGAGTTGACGTCCCGAGGCCGGCCCCGGTCTCCTTCGGAGATGTCTGACCTTCACATCAAGCAGCCCGACAATGACGCCGAGCTCGAAGACTGGCGATACGTCCACAACGTGGTCATTCCCACCCACCTCTTGTCCCTGGACGACGTGCGGGATCGTGCTCAGCGGCACCGAATCGAGGTCGCGTATCTCGGTGATGTCCTCGTGGGCTGCACGACCGTGCGCCCGCCTACGGACGAGAGGTTGACAGCTACCGTCATCGCCCGTGTGCTCGCCGCCCACCGCAGGCAGGGGTTCGGCGGGAAACTCTATGCACACGCGCTGAAGCAGGCGCGGAAACTCGGTGCCGAGGTGATCGAGACCGTGGTCCTGTCCTCAAATGAGAACGGTCTACGGTTTGCAATGAAGCACGGGTTTGCGGAGACCGAGCGTTACCAGCTGCCCGGAGAGACCATCCCCTGGATCGATCTGCG
>CAYNNX010000349.1:0-7490 GCA_964398515.1 uncultured Streptantibioticus sp.
CAGAGCAGCTGACTCTTAATCAGCGGGTTCGGGGTTCAAGTCCCTGGCGGCGCACCAGCAGCGCGACGTAGGCGCTCCTCCTCCGGGAGGGGCGCCTGGAGTCGTTTCCGCAGCCGCCCCGCACGCTCTTCGCACCGCCTCACACCCTGTGACACCGGTCACATGGCCAGAACATCCCTCCAGGTCAGGTATGATTTACGACGTCGACAACGACGCGGGCGCCGCTAGCTCAACTGGCAGAGCAGCTGACTCTTAATCAGCGGGTTCGGGGTTCAAGTCCCTGGCGGCGCACAGACACGGCCCGGGAACCGGTCACGGTTCCCGGGCCGAGGTGTTTTCTCCGGTCAGCGGCCACGCGTGACGCGGACGGTCCAGCCGCCGTCGAGGTCGCGGGCGAGCACCTCGGCGGTCAGCCCCGTCGCGCGGTCGGTGAAGCGGGTGCCGGTCGCAAAGGGCGCGTCGTTGAGAGAGTTGAAGGCCGCACTGCTGAACTGGCAGGCGCCGGTGGCGGGATGGGCGTCCGCCACCGTGACCGGGCCGGCGCCGGATTCGACGTCGGTGCGCACCCGGTAGACGAGCACGCCCTCGGTGCAGGCCTGTTCGTCGTTGCCCCGCGTCGTGCGGGCCTCCATCACGTAGGCGGTTTCACGGTCGTAGGGGACGACGACGGCCTTGGTGCCGCCGGGGGTCTCCAGCGGCGCGAGGTGTATCTCGCGGGTCGCCGGTGAGGTCAGGCAGGCTATCTGGCGGTCGTCGAGCCAGCCGAGCCGCCACTTGTGCCAGGCGAACAGCTCACCTTGCAGCCCCCAGTCCAGCGACATGGTGTCCCACTGCCCGGCGAGGGTGTCGGTGCGGCGGAAGTCGTCGACGGCGTACAGGTCCGGCAGGCCGAGTATGTGGCCGTTCTCGTGGGCCAGGACGCGGAAGCCCGCCTGGTCGTGGCCGTAGATGACGGAGACCCGGTCGAGCCGGGCGCCGTCGGCGGCGGTGGCCGCGGTGGCGCCGGTCCAGGTGACCGAGAGCACGGTCTGGTCGGCGGGCGGCCCGGCGTTGGGCGCGGCTATCACGTTGACCAGGTCGTAGCCCCGGAAGGTCACGTGGTGGGCGGCGGCGACGGCGACCAGGTCGCGCATCATCGCCCGGTGCACCCCCCAGCCGTAGCCGCGCGTCACCCCGTAGCGGGCGAAGGGCCTCGGCATCCTCAGCCAGCGCAGCACCGGCACCGGGTGGTAGCGCAGCCTGCCGTACGAGGCGTGGGCGTACCACTGCCGTACGGCCGGGAAGAACTCGGCGTACCGGGCGCGGGCACTGACCCGGGCGGGCGCGTCTGGGAAGTCGATGAACAGGGTCAGGGCGCGCAGGTCGCCGGTGGCGCGGGCGTACACGCGGCTGGGTACCACCGGGAAGCCCTCCGACATCTCGGTCCCCGGATGGGCGCGCAGCGCGCAGGGGCGGGTGGCCGGCGCGGCGGGCGGCGGCGCCGCGGAGGGGTCGGCGCCGACGACCGCGGAGCCGCCGCCGGCCAGGGAGAGCAGGGCCGCTATCGCCGTGGCCTTCACCCCGGCGTTCCCGCCGGGCGGCGGGCGGCGGCGCCTGCGCCTCATCGCCGCCTCACCGCAGCTCCACCGCGACCGTCCAGCCGCCGTCGCGCCGGCGCGGTCCGACGCGCAGGCGCACCACGTCGTCGCCGCTGCGCCCGAAGCGGTAGGTGTACGACTCCCCCGAGTGCAGCGGCGCGTCCGCGAGCGGCGGGTAGACCGAGTCGCCGTAGCAGCCGCCGGTGCCGGGGTGGCCGTCGAGTACGCGTATGGGGCCGCGGCCGGAGTCGACGTCGGTGCGCACCTCGTACAGCAGTACGCCCTCGGTGCAGCTGTGGGCGTCGTTGCCGCGGGCGGTGCGGGCCTCGGCGGCCAGCGCGCCGACGGCGCTGGTGCGCACCACGACCAGCCGGGTGCCGCCGCCGGGGGACTCGACGGGCGCGAGGCGCGCGGTGATGCGGCCGCGGCGGGCCACGCAGGCGACCTGGGAGCGGTCCAGCCAGCCGTACTTCCACTTGTGCCAGCCGAACAGGTCTGGGGCGAGTCCGAACTGGCTGCCCATGAGGTCCCAGTCGCCGACCCGGGTGTCCCAGTCGTCGCCGCTGCCCGCGGCCGGCCGGAGGTACAGGTCGGGCAGGTCGAAGACGTGGTTGGTCTCGTGGGCCAGCACGTTGCGGTCGGGCGGATGGTGTTCGAAGACGGTGACCACCCGCGCGACGGCGGCGCCGCCCGCGTGCAGGGGCCGGTCGAGGCTGACGACCTTGGTGGCGTCGGAGTCCACGCCGGGGGCCTCGGGGTCGGCCACCAGGTAGATCACCGGATAGCGCCGGAAGTCCACGTCCCGGCCGACCGCGGCGAACGCGTCCCGCAGATACCGGGTGCGCTGGCCCTCGGCCCAGTCGCGGCGGATCCCGTAGGCGGTGGAGGCCTGCGGCATCGCGAACCAGCGCGGTACGGCGTGCGGGTGGAGCCGGAACCGGCCGAAGGAGGCACGGGCGAAGAAACGGCTGGTCGCGGGGAAGTGGTCCTGCGTCAGCTCACGCGGCGAGACGATCGGCACATGGTCGGGGAACGAGAGGAAGACCATCACCGCGTCGAGGTCGCCGCGGGGGCGGGGGAAGCCGCGGTTCCAGCCGCTGACGCCCTCGGAGTGGTGTGCGCCCGTGCGTTCCAGGGCGCAGGGGCCGCCGGGGGGAACGGCCTGCGCGGGCCCCGCGGCCAGGGTCCAGGCGACCACCGCGGTGAAGCCGACGGTCAGGGCGACCACCCGCCGGAGAGTGCGCCGTCGTCGCCACGGCGTGCGCCGGGGCGCGACTGCTATGCGTTGTGCTCGCACGCGACCTCCCCGTGCGGACCAAGGGCACTGTGTCTCACTCACTCTCGGCGGGAATAGTGGGGTATGCCCTGTTCTGCTGGGCCGGTCGAGTCAGCGATCGCATGTCCACGCCTGATTACTCTGCGTAGCGCATGGTCGGGATCGGTCAGGTGAGTGCAGCAGGAAGCAGCAGCCACACAGGAACGATCAGGCGATTGCGTCCGAAGGGTGGCGCGTGCCGAGAATCACCACGGTGACAGTGGCTCACCTCCGCCGCGAACCTCTATGATCGGCACATTTCCAGCGCGGGACCGGCCTTCGGGCAGGCCCCGGTCCCTCCCCGACTACATGTGCGAGACGACTGCGATGCGGGAGCAAGCTGAAGGCGGGCCCTCTGCCGGCCCGGAGAGCGAGCCCGCAACACATCCCCCAAGCACTACGGAGGGTGACATCGCGGACTCCGTAAGCCCGTCCGGGCGCAGGTCCAGACGCTCGTCCGGCCGCGCATCGGCAGCCGCGCCGGGATGCGCACCCGGGTCCAAAAGCGGGACCTCCCCCGCGCTGCCGCGCGACTACCACGCGGCCTTCAACGCCGCCCGGACCGCGATGGCCCTGCTCGACGGCGAGGGCCATCTGCTGGCGGCCAACTCCGCCTTCGGCTCCCTGCTCGGCTCGGACCCGGCCGGGCTCGCCGACCGGCGCGCGGCCGACCTGGTGGACCTCGCCGGGGACGAGCGCACCTGGGAGGCGTACGCGCAGGTCCTCAGCGGCGAGCGGGACCGGCTGCGCTGCACCCGCCGCCTCAAGCACCCCGACGGCCAGGCGATGTGGGCCGAGGTCACCGTCGACGCGCTGCGCCACACCCCCGACGGCCCGCCCGTCGCAGCCCCGGCCGACCGCGCCTCGAACACCGGAGCGTCACGGCGCCCCGCCCGGCCCCGCACGGCGGGAGCCCTGCTGTCGGTGCAGGACATCACCGAGCGGCGCGAACTCGCCGCCCGGCTGCGGCACCTGCAGATGCACGACCCGGTCACCCGGCTGCCGAACCGCGCGCTGTTCTTCGAACGCCTCTCGGCCGTGCTGCGCTCCCCCACCACCGGCCGGGTGGGCATCTGCTACCTCGATCTCGACGGCTTCAAGGCGGTCAACGACACGCTCGGCCACGGCGTCGGCGACCGGCTGCTGGCCGCCGTGGCCGCCCGGCTGCTGACCTGCGCCTCGGACAACGGCCGCCTGGTGGCCCGGCTGGGCGGCGACGAGTTCGCCCTGCTCGTCGAGGACTCCACCGGCACCGAGCAGCTGACCGCGCTCGCCGACTCCGTACTGGCCACGCTCCAGCGCCCGTTCGACCTCGACGGGCACCGGCTGGTGGTCTCCGCGAGCATCGGGGTGGTCGAGCGCTCGGCCGACGAGACGTCGCCGACGTGCCTGATGCAGGCCGCGGACACCACGCTGTACTGGGCGAAGGCGGACGGAAAGAACCGCTGGGCGCTGTTCGACCCGGAGCGCAACGCGCACCGGATGGCCCGCCAGTCACTGTCGAGCACGCTGCGGCAGGCGGTGGACCGCGGTGAGTTCACCCTGGAGTACCAGCCGTTGGTCGCGCTCGACGGCGGCCGGCTGCGCGGCGTGGAGGCACTCGTGCGCTGGGAGCACCCCAGCTTCGGGCGGCTCGCGCCGAATCGCTTCATCTCCCTGGCCGAGGAGAACGGCTCGATCGTGCAGCTCGGCCGCTGGGTGCTGGCCGAATCGTGCCGCCGGGCACGTTCCTGGCACAAGGACCATCCGGACGAACCGCCTTTCGTCAGTGTGAATGTGGCGGTCCGCCAGGTCTGGGACTCGGATCTGGTGCGCGACGTCGCCAAGGTGCTGGAGGAAACCGGACTGCCGCCCGCGCTGCTGCAGTTGGAGCTGACCGAGTCGGCCGTCATGGGATCGACGGGCCAGCCGTTGCGGGCCCTGCACGCCCTGCACGAGATGGGGGTGCGGATCGCCATCGACGACTTCGGGACCGGCTACTCGAACCTGGCGTACCTCAGCCGCCTGCCGGTGACCGCGCTCAAGCTGGACGGATCGTTTGTGCGCGGATTCCAGTCGCCCGACGATCCGAACCCCGCCGACGAGACGATCGTGGTGGCCCTGGTCGAGCTGGCACACCGGCTGGGTCTCACCGTGACCGCGGAGTGCGTGGAGAACGCTGAGCAGGCGGAGAGGCTGCGGCGGATCGGCTGCGACACCGGGCAGGGCTGGTTCTACTCCCGCCCGGTGGCGCCGGACCGGATCTCCGCGATGCTCGGCGAGCGCTGACGCGCCCGCCGAGTCGCGGTGGGGGGAGCCTGACCGGCTGAGCGGCTACCGCGTCAGCGGGCGCCGAGGTCCTGCCAGACCCCCCACTGCCCGGTGGCGCTTGTCTCCTCGCCCTGCGTCCACCACTTGGCCGTCCAGGCCCGCGGTGTGGACCGCCGACCTCTCCCACGCCACGGCCGTGATGCCCGTGGTCGGCGTCGGGGTCGGCGCGGGACGGTTGGTCTGGACCACTGGCGGCCGAGTCTCTGTTGACATCGAGTGCACTCCAAGTGGTGGAATCGCGGACCATCACGCACACACCACTCATGGGGGAACGCATGACGGACTCTCCGGTCACACTGATCACCGGCGGGAGCAGCGGCATCGGGGCGGCGGCGGCGCGCAGGCTGTTGGAGCTGGGGCACCGGGTGAGCGTCACCGGGCGCGGCGCGGATCGGCTTCGGCGGTTCGCACAGGAGCTCGGGGAGCCGAAGGAGTTGGCGACGTTCGCCGGTGACGCGGGCGACTACGACGCGGTGCGATCGGCCGTCGAGGCCACCGTCGAGGAGTTCGGGCGGCTGGACACCGTGGTCGCCAACGCCGGGTTCGCCACGCACGACACGCTCGCCGACGGCGATCCCGCCGGGTGGCGGGAGATGGTGCTGACCAACGTGCTGGGACCGGCGCTGCTGATCAGGGCGTCGCTGGAGGCGCTGAAGGAGACGCGCGGGCGGATCGTCCTCGTCGGCAGCGTGGCGGGGTTCGTCAACACGCCGGGCAACATCTACGGGGCGACCAAGTGGGCGGTCACCGGCCTCGCCGAGAACACCAGGCTCATGGTGACCGGCGACGGTGTCGGGGTCACCCTGATCGCTCCGGGACGGGTCGAGACGCCGTTCTGGGAGGGCAGGGGAAGCCTCCCGGAAGGACATCTCCTCACCTCCGACCAGGTCGCCGACTCCATCGTGTGGGCGATCGGGCAACCCCGCGGTGTCGACGTCAACAACGTGATCATCAGGCCGATCGGCCAGCCCGTCTGACCGGTCACGGCAACTCGTAGGCGTCCGCGATCAGTTCGTAGGAACGCAGCCGTGCGTCGCGCCCGTGGGCGTTGGACGTGATCATCAGCTCGTCCGCGCCCGTGCGCTTGGCAAGGGCATCGAGGCCGTCGCGGACGGTCTCGGGCGTGCCGTACTCGACGTCGGCGAGCCAGGATTCGGCGAAGTCCCGTTCGGCCGGGGTGAATTGGTACGCCTCGGCCTCCTCGGGGGTCGGTACGAGGCCGGGGCGGCCGGTGCGCAGGCGGAGCATGGCGAGGGCACCGGTCATCACCTGGCGGCGGGCCTGCGCGGCGTCCTCGGCGGCGAACGCCTGCACGCCGATGAGCGCGTAGGGGCGGTCGAGCGCGGCCGAGGGCCGGAAGCTCTCGCGGTACAGCTCGAGCGCCGGGACGGTGTTCCGCGCCGAGAAGTGGTGAGCGAAGGCGAACGGCAGCCCCATGGCTCCGGCGAGCCGGGCGCTGAAGCCGGAGGAGCCCAGCAGCCACACCGGCGGGCGGTGCGGCGATTGGACGCCGCCGGGCACACTGCCTTGCACCGGGCCCGGCACGGCGTGGATGCGGGCGTAGGGGTGGCCGTCGGGGAAGTCGTCGTCGAGGAAGCGGATCAACTCGGCGAGCGCTTGCGGGAATTCGTCGGCGCCCTCGTGCAGCCGCTCGGTACGGCGCAGGGCCGCCGCGGTCGCGCCGTCGGTGCCCGGTGCGCGGCCGAGCCCGAGGTCGACGCGGCCGGGGGCGAGCGCTTCGAGCGTGCCGAACTGCTCGGCGATGACCAGCGGGGCGTGGTTGGGCAGCATCACACCGCCGGAGCCGAGGCGGATGGAGTCGGTGTGTGCGGCGAGATGGGCGAGGATCACCGCGGGGGACGAACTGGCGACACCTGGCATGGAGTGGTGTTCGGCCACCCAGAAGCGGTGGAAGCCGCGCGCCTCGGCCAGCCGGGCCAGCCGCACGCTGGTGCGCAGCGCCTCGGAGGCGGTCAGCCCGGCGCCGACCGTGGCGAGGTCCAGAACGGACAGGGGTACGGGAGCCGTGCCGCGGGCTGTGCCGTGAACCCCTGCCCCTGCCTGGGCCTCTTCCGCTGCGCGTCGTTGCTCGTCACCCACGTCGGGTCGCCTCCCGGTCTGCCGTGCTTCCTGCCGGAGGGGTGAACCGGAGAACGGCTCCGCTTATTCCCGCACCAGGGGGCGCCCCCGAGCGCCTCGGGGGTTCCTCCGGGCGCGGGGGTGTCGTGGTCGCCGTTGGCCGATTGCCCTCCCGCCCCCCGTTGCCGGGTTCGTAGGTTCGGGCTGTC
>CAYNNX010000350.1:0-7459 GCA_964398515.1 uncultured Streptantibioticus sp.
GACCCAAGACCGAACAACGTCATCGTCTTCGTGTCAGGGTTGTACACCGACCAACCGCTGTCCGTGGTGTTGCCGTACGAGTTCGCGGGGACAGCGGCGGCGAGGCTGTTGGAACGCAACAGTTCGAACGAGGAATTGGGGTAGCCGTCGATATAGGCGTCGTGGATGTTGGCGGAGTACTCGCCGGTGCGGACGCTGGGGTTGTCCTCGGCGATGTAGGTGAAGTCGCCGTTGGCCTGGTTGGTCCAGCCGGCGAAGAGGTTGATGTGCTCGTTCGCCACGGCCAGGGCGTCGCCGGGCTGCAGCTGCGACCAGCTGGACAGCTTCGTGCTGTAGGTGGGCGAGTCGATGCCCGGCGAGGGCGTGGTCACCACCGGGCTGCTGGTGAGCTGCCAGGCCATGTCGACCAGGCCGCCGCAGTCGGTGCGGTAGGGACCGCCGACCTCGCTGTCGGAGAACGACTCGGACTGGTTGTAGGTGACCTGGTGGCTGACCCAGTCCCTGGCACGCTGGACCATCTGGGCCCCGGTCAGCTTCTGCCCGACTCCGGTGCCCAGGGTGCCGGTTGAGGTGGGTGTCTCGTTGCCATTGTTGTCGTATGTGCCAGTGTCCGCGGAGGCGGGCGCGATCATGCACAGCCCTGTGACGACCGCGGTCACGGTCACGAGGGCAAGGCGGGAAAGGGCGTGAGCGGGTCTTGGTTTGGACATGGGTGTTCCCCCCGTAATTGTCGTTGGACTGACAGGTGAGAGCATCGCCGGGCGACGCGGATTTGGAGATGGGTCCCCGTTGCGCAGGATGTGCTCCGATGGCCAATGGCGTTCGCCGGGATCCTTGCTGCCGCATCGGCGGAGGCATCCACGGGGCCCCGACCCGGTACGGGAGCGTCGTGCTGTTCCTCAATCAGGCCGTCGGATGCCAGGGCTCATGGTTCTCAGCTGACTGGACACGTCGGTTTGTCGACGACCCCGTAATCCCCCAGGTGCGGCGGCATTTCCCCCAGGCAAGCGTTCGCAGGCGCGTCGAGGCTGAGGGCAGCCGCTCCTGCGACTCCTTTTTTGGGGAGCCGTAGGACACGTGGTGGTGGGCCTGGGCTGCGCTCGCGGAACACGGCGAATGCGGGGATGACTGCCCTCGCCGCCTTCCTGCGGTTCTGCATCGCGAACGGGTGGGTCTCGGCGAGGGTCGCCGGTCTGTTGTCGCAGCAGAAGTTCGCTGTCCGCGGCGGCGAGGTGGACGGGGTGCTCTTTCACAGCGGCCGCGGCAGGCGGCGTTCGCGGCGGCGAGGCCGCCGGCCGGTGGATGCGGGCGCGCGTGTTGGTGCGCCGGCCGTCGGCCTTGCCTGCTGCGTCGGCCCGGGTGGGTGCGCCTTGGCCTGTAAAGTCAGTTTGGGAGTGGTGAGCCATGAGGTACCGGTTCTTCGGGCAGCTCTCGGGACTGCGGGTCTCCGAGGTCGCACTGGGCGCCGGCAAGTTCGGCAGCGCTCTGCCGGCGGAGGCCGCCGCCGCGGTCCTGGCCCCATACAGGATTTCCTGCTCGGTGGGCTGCCGATCCGCGGGCCGATGATGCAGTACGGCCTCTTCGTCATGGCCACCCACGCCGAACTGTCCCAGGCGTTTCGAGGACTTCCAGGCCGGCCGCCTCGGCATGATCCCGGCGGACTCACCGTACGGCCGCTGAGCCTGCCGTACGGCCTGTGCATTGCCCAAGGGCCGGCGAGGCAGTCGCACAGCGACATGCCAGAGCTGGACGCGAGTGGGGCAGCCACACCGCAGTGAGGCGCAGGGCCTCCTGATGCTTCGTTGACGTGACATCACCGAGCCGTGCAGGAGGCGCTTCCCCTATGCGCGTGCCAACGAACGATTCCTGAACGAGGGCGATGCGCACAAAAGTTCGGGCGGCAGCCGTGTCACACGTCTTGGTAATCGCTTCTCAAGGCACGTACACGGTGGGCGACTCCACGTCGCCGTAGTACCCGTAGTGGCCGTTGAGCGTCGCCCAGTAGCCGACACGGACCACGTAGGTACTGCCGGACGGCGGGAGGTAGGAGCCAGAGGACCAGGACCCCCCCTGGCCCGGGTAGTACCAGTAGCCCATGCACTGGTAGTCGTGCACGAAGCTCTCCGTGCCATCGCCGTTGACCCGCCAGAGCTGCGCGCACGGGTAGGCCGGGGTACCGCCGGAGTCGACGCTGACGTCGATATGGGCGTAGAGCCCGTAGCCGTCAGTTCCGACGCACGAGTCCAGGTGCACGCCGACCGGCTCGGTGACGGAGGCGCGGCAGTAGGGCGTATCTGCAGACGCCGAGCCTGCGTTCACCGCGAGGCCGCCCAGCGCCAGCGCGCACACGGCAGCGAATTGGGTGATGCGCCTGACTCTCTTGCGTACCTTCGGTAGTGCGGACATGGTCGTCCCCCTCTCTTGTGGCCGGTGCACCCGGATTGTGGGTATGCATCGGCTTCGACTGTGTCGTGGCCCGGCAACGCCAGAGGGCGACGTCGGGCTGCTGCCTTGCGAGTGCCGCTTGGCCGGCCATGCGCGAAGCGGTAGGACCAAGGTGGCCAAATCGGCTCGCGGTGGCCGCTTGGCCCGGTGAGAAGCTGCAGCCCTGTCAACCCATCGGCCAGCCATGGGCCTCGGCCGCTCCGGTCGTGGTGACAGCGGCGACGGTCATGGTCGTGGCCGCCACTGCTGCCTTGACCGAACGTTTCATTGGTTCCCTTCGTTGCGCGGGAACGGGCTGGAAACCCCACGGTGACGTTATGGACACGGGTCCTTCGGCCGTCCTAGATTCGTCCTAGTGCCAGGTTGGCCAGGGGATCGGCGCTGATCGTGAAGTGTCGGGGGGGACATGAGATTCGGCGTGCTGGGGCCGTTACACGCCCAGATCACCGGGCGCGAGGTCCGGCTCGACGGACCGCGGCAGGCCAAGATGCTGGCCGCGCTTCTGGGCGACGCCAACAACGTGGTCGCCATGGAACGGCTGGTCGCCGTGATGTGGGACGGGAAGGCACCCGCCACCGCGGTCCGTCAGGTCCAGGACGCTGTCTCCGGGCTGCGCCGCAACCTTGCCGCGTGCGGAGCACCCGGCTCCTTGATCAGCACGCGGCGCGGCGGCTATCAGATCCACCTGGCCCCGGATCAGCTCGACCTGCTGGAGTTCGACCACGAGCGGCATCTCGCCGAACGGCACACGGCCCCGTTCGAGACGGCTGACGCGCTGCGGCGGGCGCTGGCCTGCTGGCGTGGTAACGCCCTGGTCGACATCTCCAGCCGGGTCCTGGAGCTCGATGCGGCGCGGCTGAACGAGAAGCGCGCGGCCACGCACAAACTGTGCCTGAGTATCGAACTCGGCCTGGGGCGTCATCGGGAGGTCATCGAGGAGCTGACCGCCCTGCTGCGCGAGCACCCTTACGACGAGCACGTCGCCGAACACTTGATGGTCGCCCTCTACCGGTGCCGACGACAAGGCGAGGCGCTGCAGGTGTACGAGCGGCTGCGCCGGACACTGGCCGACGAACTCGGCGTCGATCCCACCCCGCCGCTCCAGGCGCTGCATCAGCGCATCCTGACCGCCGATCCCGCCTTGGCGGCTCCGGTCCCGGCGATGGGTCTCTCGGACACACCCCCGGAGAGTCCTGACGCTGCGGCCACCGGGCCGGCCATGGCGATGCCGGTACGTCAACTGCCGTTCGACATACCGGACTTCGTGGGCCGGGCGGAGGCGTTGGCCGAGGTCGCCCGATTACTCGACGGGTCGGCGCCGAGCCGGGCTCCGGTGGCCGTCATCGTGGGCGGTCCCGGTGTCGGCAAGTCCTCTCTGGTGACGCACGCCGCGCGGCTGGCGAGCGCCATCTTCCCCGACGGCCAGCTCTACCTCAACCTCGCCGGGACATCGGACGAGCCGCGGGATCCGGGGCTGATGCTGGCCGAGGCACTGCGCGCGCTCTCGATCGCGGGCAGCGCGATCCCGAGCGGCCTGTCCGAGCGGGCCGCGCTCTACCGGTCGTTGCTGGTGGACCGCCGGATGCTGGTGGTGCTGGACGATGCCGGTCACGCCGATCAGGTGCTGCCGTTGCTGCCCGGGGCCGATGGCTGTGCCGTATTGATCACCAGCCGCACCCTGCTGACGCATCTTCCCGGCGCTCGGCACATCGACCTGGACGTGCTGAGCCCGGCAGAGGCGCGGGAGTTGTTCACCGGAATTGTCGGGCGGCGGCGGGTCGAGCGGGAACCGGCGGAGGCCGACGCGATCCTCGAGTGCTGCGGCAACCTGCCGCTGGCGATCCGAATCGCAGGCGCCAAGCTCACCGGCCGCCCGGCGTGGTCGCTGCGGGTGCTGCGGGAACGGATCGAGGATGAGTCCCGGCGGCTGGCCGAGCTGAGGATCGGGGACCTCAGCGTGCGAGCCAGCGTCGAACTGAGCCTACGGCTGCTGCCGGCCGACGCGGTGCGCGCGCTGAGCCTGCTGGGTCTGCTCGGCCCCTACACCCTGCCCGGCTGGGTGGTCGGCCCGCTGTTGGACCGCTCGGACGCCGAGGAGGTGCTGGACACCCTCGTCGACGCCAGCCTGGTGCGGCTCACCGCCACCGACGCCATCGGCCAGCCGCGCTACCGGCTGCACGACCTGATCAGGACCTGTGCCGTGGAGATCGCCGCCCCGCTGCCGGCGGCGGACAAGCGGGACGCGATCATCCGGGTGCTGTCCGCCTGGCTCGACCTGGTCGGGCGCGGCACCGATCGGCTGCCGGCCGGGCTGCTGGTCGGCGAGCCCGGTTCGGCGCCGCGCCGGTCGCTGCCCGACGCGGTGGTGGACCGGCTGCTGACCGACCCGGTCGGCTGGTTCGACGCGGAACGCGACAACCTGCTCGGCGCGGTGAAACTGGCCGTGGACTGGGGACTGGACGAGTTGGCCTGGGAGCTGGCGTCCGGCCCGGTGACCTACTACGACCACCGGTGCCTGTATCAGGACTGGGAGCACGGGCACCGGCTCGCGTTGGACGCGGCCGAGGCCGCCGGCAACGTGCGCGGCGTATCGGTGCTGCTGCGCGGTCTTGGCCAGTTGCACATCTACCGGGACGAGTTCGACGGGGCGACCCGTGCCCTGGAGTCCTCCGTCGGGCTGTGCCAGGACGGCGGGGACAAGCGGGGCGAGGCGTTGTCGGTGGCGATGCTGGGCACGGTCAGCCGGGTGCAGGGCCGTGACGACGAAGCCGTCGATCGTGTCGAGCAGGCGCTGGCCATCGCAGTCGGTCAGGGCGACCGGCACCTCGAAGCGTATCTGTCCTGTTCGATGGCCGTGATGCGGCTCATGCAGGGCGAACTCGACGAGGCGGAGTCCTGGTTCGGTGAGGCCCTGCGCCGGGCCAGGGCGCTCGACGACGCGCATCGGGTGGCGGTCGTGCTGCGGCGGTTCAGCCGGCTGCACGATCGGCGCGGTGATCCGGACGAGGCGCTGCGCTGTCTGTGGCAGGCGTTGGCCACCTTCGAGGAACTGGCCGACGAGCGGTGCGTCGCGTACACGCTGCTGGAAGTCGGCCGCGTGTACGCCGGTCAGCACGACCGGGACCGGGCGATCCCGGCGTTGGAGCGCGCGGCGGACCTGTTCCACCGGCACGGCGACCGCCAGGACGAGGCCGCGTGCTGGCAACTGATCGGCGACCTCGACGCCGCTGCCGGCGTCCACGACCTAGCGCGCCAGCACCACGAGCGGGCGCTGCGGCTGTGGCAGACGATCGACGACATGAACCAGACGAGAGCTCCAGCGCGACCATCGTCGCCGTGACCTGGCAGACGCTGTGCTGTGCATGCGAAAACCCCATCCACACAGGCCAAATGCCATGTCCATGCTCATGTCGGGGAGCAGCACGAAGAGCAAATTGAGGTCTTCTCCGTGTCGAGGGCGTCGGCGAACGCCGGGAAGCGGGCGTGGAGTCCGGTGACCGGCCCCTGGGTCGTCTTGCCGGTGCAGAGTAGGGCGGCGCGCCCGTCACCCGCTCGGGCTCTCACCGCGTTCGGAGTTGCTTCGCCAGACGCCAGTGCGGCCAGCCCCCGGCGCAGCCCGTCCCCGTCCGCTGCGACCACGGCGGCACGGTGCGGCAGCAGTGTGGGGGCGGTCGCCGTGCGCGGGGCGGTGGGAGCGGGCGCCGGTGCTTCCTCAAGGACGAGGTGCGTGTTCGTCCCGCTGAAGCCGAAGGCGGAGACGCTCGCGCGCCGGGGGCGTTCCGAACGCCGCCATTGCCTTGCCATGCGACACCGGACGTCCAGTCCACCCCTGATGACGGCTCGACGAGGGCAGGGTGCGCGGCATAGTGCCGTGGCGCATGGCCATCACCATCTTGATGACGCCAGCCACTCCCGCCGCGGCCTGGGTGTGGCCGATGTTGATCTTGAGCGATCCCAACCACAGCGGCTCGCTCCTGTCCTGACCGTAGGTGGCGAGGAGTGCCTGGGCCTCGATCAGGTCGCCCAGGATGGTGCCGGTGCCGCGCGCCTCGACGACGTCCACATCGGACGCGTTGATCCCGGCGTTCGCAAGCGCCTGGCGGATGAGTCGCTGCTGTGCCCGGCCGCTGGGTGCGGTGAGCCCGTCGGCGGCCCCTGCGGGAGCGGGCGGGGCTGGTGGCGGGCAACCCTGCTGAGGCAATTTATTTGCGTTAGGGTGGGGGTATGAGTCCCCGAGCTGAGGTGCGCCCCGGTGGGCGCAGCGCGCGCGTGCAGCAGTCCGTGTACCGGGCCGTGCAGGAGCTGGAGGCCGAGCGGGGGCGCGCCGCGCTCTCCGTGCCGCTGGTCGCCGCCCGAGCGGGGGTGACGCCCTCGACGATCTACCGGCGCTGGGGCGACCTGCAGGAACTGCTGTCCGACGTCGCGGTGGAGCGGCTGCGCCCGGACGCGCCGCCGGCCGATCTCGGCAGTCTGCGGGCCGATCTGGACGCCTGGGTCGAGCAGTTCGTCGAGGAGATGGCCGCGCCGGCGGGGCGTACGTACATCCGGGACGTGGTCGCCGCCGACTCGGCCGACGGCGCCGCCCGGTGCTCCGACTACGCCGCCGAACAGTTGAAGACCATCGGTGCCCGCGCGGCCGGGCGTGGCGAGGCGGTGCCCGGCGTGGAGGCGCTGCTGGACGGGGTGGTGGCGCCGATCATGTACCGGATCATGTTCCGCCCCGAGGGCCTGTCGGCGGACTACGCCCGCCGGCTGGTCGGGGCCGTGCTGGACCGGTCCTGACCCGGGCGTGCGGAGGCGGACGGTGGTCCGGGGTGCGCCCCGACGACCCACTAAAAGCAAATGGTTTGCGTTAGTGGCCGGAGTGTGCGAGTCTAGCTAAAGCTAAGAATTCTCTTTAAGCGCTCGGAAGAAGCCATGCCCACTGTCATAGCCCCACCGCTCCAGCCGCGCTCCCGCCCGATGCTCCACCGTCGTCACGCCTTCGCCCTGCATGCGTCGATCCTGCTCGGCC
>CAYNNX010000351.1:0-7454 GCA_964398515.1 uncultured Streptantibioticus sp.
CGCCCAGTCGCCGCGCCGGGTGACCTGCTCCCCCAGCATCCAGTCGGCGGCCTTCACCAGCGCCGGATGGTCGGCGGGCAGGCCCGCGTCGGCGAGCGCGATGGTGGCCAGACAGGTGTCCCACACCGGGGACTGGCAGGCCTCGACCATGCGGCTGCCGTCCTCGTGCCAGACGGCGAACCGGTCCAGCGACTCCAGCCCGGCGCGCATCACGGGATGGCGCAGGTCGTAGCCGAGCAGGTGGAGCGCGATGATCGAGTAGACGGCGGGCGGCTGGATGCCGCCCCAGCAGCCGTCGTTCTCCTGGCGCTCGATGATCCAGCGGGCGCAGGTGCCCAGCGCCGTGCGGCGCAGCGGGCGCAGGCCCACCCTGCGGTAGGCGTGGAGCGCCTTGTCGAGGCGGAGGAAGAGCCCTTCCCAGGTGGTCAGGGGGGCGGCGGGCCGCGGCGGGTTGGGGACCGCCGGGTCCGTGTGCAACTCGTCGAGGGGGAAGGGGGCCGGGCGCACCGGCCGGTGAGCGCCGACCACGGTCAGCGGCACGATGGTCTGCCGGGCCCACTGGCTGAACGAATAGATGCTGAGCGGGAACCACTTGGGCAGGTAGATCAGCTCGGGCGGCAGTTCGGGCAGGTCCTCCCAGCGCCACCAGCCGAAGAGCGCGAGCCAGATGCGCGTGAAGACGCGGGTGGCGGCGATGCCGCCGCGGCCGCGGACCCAGGCGGAGGCGGCGGCCATGTGGGGTGCGTCGGGGGCGTCCCCGGCGAGCCGGAGGGCCACGTAGGCCTCGACGGTGGTGGACAGGTCGCCGGGTCCGCCGTGGAAGGTGGCCCAGGTGCCGTCGTCGCGCTGCCGGGAGCGGATCCAGCGGGCGGCGGCGTCGAGGATCCGCCGGTCCTGGATGCCCAGGAACTGGCGGAGCATCAGGTCCTCGGCGTCCATGGTGACATTGGTCTCCAGATCGCCCTTCCACCATCCGTCGGGATGCTGGCGGGCCAGGAGATTCGCGGTGGCGCGCTCCACGGTGCGGGCCGCCACCCCTTCGAGCGTCTCCGCCGGCGCCCCCTCGGCGGGGCCGTGGTCCCCGGGGTCGGCGGATGCGGGTTCACTGGCCGAGGTCAGGCGCGGGGACGTGGCCCCCGCGCCTTCGCCGGTCGTCGCTGTCATGGCTTCCCCTTCTGCAGCGTGGCGCTGCGCTCGTGGGGCTGCCGTCGACCTGCGCCGGTGGCGGCGCGAGGCCGGCGACCGCGATAAGTCAGTTGTAGTTGTACTGCTCATCTTTCCCGTACCACAACGAAGTCGGCGAGCGCGATCAGGTTTCTCCTGGTCTGCTCGGGCATCGCGACCCCGTTGAGCGCTTCGAGTGCCGTGGCGTACTGACGGCGGGCTTCCTGTGACGTCCACTCACGTCCGCCCGCCTCTTCGATCAACGCGGCACGGCTGGCGAATTCTTCCTCACTGAACTCGCTGACTTCAGGGTTCTTCGCGTCGGCGGCCAGGAGTTCACCCAGTCGCTCGGCGGCGGAGCCCTTGGCGGCCAGGGCGGCGACGACCGGCAGCGACTTCTTGCGCTGACGCAGATCGCTCCACGTCTGCTTGCCGGTGACGGAGGGTTCGCCCCAGATGCCCAGCAGGTCGTCCACCGCCTGGAAGGCGAGCCCCAGGTGGTAGCCGTAGGCCTCCAGGGCGTCGGCCGTGGCGTCGTCGGCGCCGCCGAGGACCGCGCCGATGGCCGAGGCGCAGGCGAGCAGGGCGCCCGTCTTGTTGCCCTCCATCTCCAGGCACTCCTCGACGGTGACCCGTTCCCGGTGCTCGAAGGAGATGTCCTGTGCCTGACCGTCGATCAGCTTGCGGGTGGCGGTGGTCAGGCGCTGCGTGGCCCGGCGGCTGTCGGCGGTACCGACCTCCAGCAGGATCTCGTTGGCCAGCGCGAACAGCGCGTCGCCGACCAGGATCGCCTGCGCGGGCCCGTGCACCTTCCACACGGTGTCGCGGTGCCGGCGCTGCTCGTCGCCGTCCATCAGGTCGTCGTGGAGCAGCGAGAAGTTGTGCACCAGCTCCACCGCCACCGCACCCGGGATCCCGGTCTCGGGGGCGGCCCCGGCGGCCTCCGCCGACAGCAGCGCGAGCGCCGGGCGCACCGCCTTGCCGCTGTCGGCGTCGGTCGGACGGCCCGTGGCGTCGATCCATCCGAAGTGGTAGGCGGCCACCGTGTTCATGGGCGGCGCGAGCCGGTCGACCGCCGCGCGCAGCACCGGGGTGGACAGGGTCCGTCCGCGCTCCAGCAGCGCGGTGACGCTGTCAGGCGCCGCGGGTCGGACGGCCTGCTCGTCAGCCGGGGTCACGTGTTCTCCTCTGTTTCCGGAAACGTTGCTCATTCCCGTCCATCTCCTTCCGCCCCCCGGCCGGCCGGGCGGACCCGTGCGACGGAGGCGTTCCGCGCCGCTCTCATACTTCCTCCAGCAGACCGCGAGGGGCGGGGCGGCCGAGTTCCGTCAGGGCCTCGCGGGCCGCGGCGCGGCCGCTGCGCACGGCGCCCTCCATGGTCGCGGGCCACCCGGTGGCGGTCCACGCGCCCGCCAGGTGCAGCCCGGGCGCCCGGGTCCGAGGGCCCGGCCGCAGCCTGCCCACGCCGGGAGCGGGGGCGAAGGTGGCGGTGCGTTCCCGGGTCACGAAGAAGTCCCGCACCCGCGCACCCCGCGCCGCCGGCAGCAGGCGTTCGAGCTCCGGCAGGTAACGGGCCCTCAGTTCGGCCACGGTACGGTCGATCTCGTCCTGCGCGGCGGACTGGGAGAGCGCGAGGTACTGCCCGCCTCCGGGCAGGCCTGAGGCCGCGGTGCGGTCGAAGACCCACTGGACCGGGGAGCCGATCGCGGCGAGGAACGGCCCTCGCAGCACCGGGCGGTCGTAGACCACGTGGACGTTGAGGATGGGCGCGGTGCCGATGCGCAGCAGCGCGCCGGGGTCGTCGAGCGCGCCCGGGGGCAGCAGGGCGTGCGTCTCGCGCTGCGGCACCGCGAGCACGACCGCGGCGGCATCGAGGCGCTCGCCCCGGCCGGGCCCGGTGGCGACGCCGACCTGCCAGCCTCCTGCGGCACGCGTGAGCGAGGTGACCCGGGCCCGCAGCACGGTGCGCACACCGGCGGCCTCCAGGGCGGCGTGCGCCCGGCCGTGGTGGAGGTCGCCGAGGGGTGCGCTCGCCCAGCCGATGTCGGCGGCGCCGCGTTCGGAGAGCAGCCCGGTCTTGAAGACCATGGCGGCGAGCCCCAGCGAGGCCCGGCCCGCCGGGGCGTTGAGCGTCGCGATCCCCACGAGGTCCCACAGCGCCTCGACGGTCCGCGGCGACTGGCCGCGCGCCCTGAGCCAGCTGCCGAAGTCCACGGCGTCCAGCTTCGGGTCGGCCGGGTCGAGACCGCGCAGCGCGATCGCCGCCCGGCCGACCGCGGCGCGTTCGACGAGGCCCAGATGGGGGTAGGTGGCGAGCGAGGCCGCCAGATGCAGCGGGACCGGCAGGTCGGCGCGGCGCAGCCGGCCCAGCCGCATGCGGCGGGCGTCGAGCACGGGCACGTCGAGGCGGTCCTGCAGGGTCACCAGCTCCCGTGCCGCGATCCGGTCCAGAAACCACTGGTAGGCGGTGCAGCAGCGCAGGAAGACGTGCTGGCCGTTGTCGACGGTCAACTCACCGTAGGATGTGGAGCGTTGGAAGGAGAAGGCGAGACCGCCCAGGCGAGGTCGGCCCTCGACGAGGGTGACGCGCAGCCCGGCGTCGGCGAGCGAGAGCGCGGCGGTGATTCCGGCGAGCCCGCCGCCGACCACCACGGCCGTGCCCCGGCCCTCGGGACCGTCGGCGTCCTGGCGCGGCACGGCGTGCTCGGTCATACCCTCCCCCGTTCCGCGCGGCGACCGCCTGCCGACGGCAGGGACGCGGTCTTCTCCGCCCGGGTTGCCTGGCCGGTCGCGATGGCGGCGGGCGGTGGTGCGAGGTGCATCAGGCGCGCCCCCTGGCGGCCTGCCGGGCGTCGAGTCCGGCCAGGCCGCGCAGCGCGACGTAGGCCTTCTCGTGGCCCGGCAGCGAGACCCGGCCGCGCAGCACGGCCTCGGGGTCGGCGGCGATCCGTTCGAGCAGGCGGCGGTAGATCCCGGCCATGGCGGCGACGCACGCTCCGCTGCGGCGGTCGAGCATGGGCAGCAGCCGGTAGCCCTCGGCGAACAGTGCCCGGGCGCGCCGCACCTCGTGCACGACCAGGCCGGTGAAGTCGGATCCGGCGGGCGGCCGGGAGGTGTGGAACCCGGCCGAGCAGCCGAACTTCTCCAGGTCCTCGGCGGGCAGGTAGGTGCGGCCGCCCGCGGCGTCCTCGCGCACGTCGCGCATGATGTTGGTGAGCTGCAGAGCCAGGCCGAGGGTGTCGGCGTACTCGGCGGCGCGTTCGGTGTCCCGCGCGCCGGGCACGGTACCGAAGACGCCGAGCGAGAGCCGGCCGATGGCGCCGGCCACGCAGCGGCAGTAGTCCTTGAGGTCGTCCCAGGTCTCGTAGGTCTCGCCGCGCACGTCCATCAGGACGCCGTCGATGAGTTCGTCGAGTGCGCCGAGCGGCAGCGGGAAGCGGCGGGCGGCGTCGGCGAGGGCGACGGCCACCGGGTCGGTGTCGTCCTCGGCGATCTCGCGGTCGCGGATCCGGCCGAGCAGGACACGGGTCTCCTGCAGCCGGGCGCGCTTGACGTCCGGGGCGAGGCGGCCGTCGCCGATGTCGTCCACGCGCCGCGAGAAGGCGTACAGCGCGGACATCGCCTGCCGCTTGGCCGTGGGCAGGAGCCTGATGCCGTACGCGAAGTTGCGGGCCTGCTGCCCCGTGACGGTCTCGCAGTACCGGTACGCAGCGAGCACCGGCGCGGACATGTGCGCGGACGCCTCCACAGTCCGGCTCACCCCTCTCCTCGCAATGTGGATCCCACCTCGCGCAGCAGTGCGAGCTTGGTGGCCTTCGGCGGTCCCTGGAGGACGTCGTATCCGGCGGCGGCCACCGCGCGCAGTGCGGCCCGGCCCCCTCCCACGAACCCGGCGAGCAGAACTTTGAGCCTGCCGGGGACGCTACCCACCAGCGGGGTGCCTTCATTCAACAGATCACGGGCGCGTTCCGCTTCGAATTTCACCAGGGCACGCAACCGGGCGCCCCCGGTCGGGGCGGCGAGGTCCGCCTCGGTGACCCCGAATCGCGCCATGTCCTGCGCGGGCAGGTAGACGCGGTCGCGGCCGAGGTCCTCGGCGACGTCCTGGAGGTGCTCGACGATCTGCAGGGCGGTGCAGATCGCGTCGGAGCAGCGCACCCGTTCGGGTGTGGTGGTTCCGGTGACGGCGAGGACGAGCCGCCCGACGGGGTTGGCGGACAGCTCGCAGTAGGCGAGCAGTTCCTCGTAGCCGTCGTAGCGGGAGACCCGCTGGTCCTGGCGGTTGGCCTCGATGAGGGCGAGGAACGGCTCGGGGGTCAGGGCGTGCCTGCGCACCAGGGGTTGCACGGCGCGCAGCAGGGGGTGGCCCGGTCCCGCGTCACCGTCTTCCCCGCCCGTCCAGATCCTGCGCAGATCGGCCTCGAAGGCGTCCAGCATGGCGAGCCGGTCCCCCTCGGCCTCGCGGGGCAGGCCGAGCCACACGGCATGGTCGCCGCCGGGCGGCAGATCGCCGTCACCGATGTCGTCCACCAGGCGGGCGTAACCGTAGACGGCCATCAGGTCGTCCCGCCATGCGCGGGGCAGGAAGAAGGGGGCGACGGGGAAGTTCTCCCGGGTGGCCTTGGCGAGGACCGCGCGCGACTGGTCGTGCGGTCGCGCTCCCTGCTGCGTCGCTCCTGCGGAGGAGTCCCGCCGTGTGCGCGCCGTCCGCGCGGTCACCACGGGCGTTCCCATGTACGAGCGGCGGACGTGCCTCGGAGCTGGATCGTCCCAGTAGTCATGGCCGCCACATCCCCCGTTCTACACTGATCGTTAGGAACTTCCCATTTCGGACACGCCGCACCCGGTATCGCCCTGCGCGGCGACCCCGGCCGCCCCGCGGACGGCTGCCGCCACGGCTGTCGGCGAGGCGCACGACCGCCGGTCGGACCGCGGCGAGCACCGATCCAGCGTACGCCGTACAGCGCTCCGGCGTGCGCGGGGGTGTCCCGGGCGGACACCCCACCGCGCCAACAGCACGCCGCCGCCGAATCTTCCCCGGCGGCCCGGGAATTGACCCGTGTCGCGGAAGCCGGGCGGTGAAGCCGGGCGGTCAGACGACCGGAGGCCGGCCCAGCCGGGTCAGCCGCCACACGGTACGCCACGACATGGGCCGGCGCGGACCGCAGGGGCTGGTCCACCCCTCCTTGAAGCCGCCCAGCCAGGCCCGCAGCGCCGCCGGCGAGGGGCGCCTGGCCAGCGTCAGCAGGATCCAGGTCCCCAGGTAGAGCGGGACCAGCGGCGCGGGAAGGTTCCGCCGGGCCAGCCACACCCGGTTGCGGGCCACCATCCGGTGGTAGACCGCGTGGCGGCTCGGGGCCGTCGCCGGATGCTCCAGCACCATGTCCGCGCGGTAGTCGATCGACCATCCGGCGTCCAGCGCCCGCCACGCGAGGTCGGTCTCCTCGTGCGCGTAGAAGAACTCGTCCGGCAACCCGCCCACCTGCGCGAAGACCGCGGTACGGGCCGCGCTCGCGCCACCGAGGAACGTGGTGACGGGCGAGGAGCGCATCGGGTCCGAGGCGCGCAGCCGCGGCACGTGCCGCCGCTGGGTGGTGCCGGAGACCGGATCGACGATGCGGAAGCTGAGGATGCCCAGCGCCGGATCGGCGGCGAACGCCTCCCGCACCAGCTCGGCGGTGTCCTCGTTCGGCAGCAGGCCGTCGTCGTCGAGGAAGAGGATGGCGTCCACCTCGCTGCCGGCCGGCCCGAACGCCTCGATGCCGACGTTGCGCCCGGCGGGGATCCCCACGTTCTCCGGCAGTTCGACGGTGCGTACGTCCTCGGGCAGCTCGGGCAGGGGCGAGCCGTTGCCGACCACCACGACCTCGATCCGGTCGCCGCGCTGCTTGGCCACGGAGTCCAGCAGGGCGCGCAGCTCGGCGGGGCGGTTGCCCATGGTGAGCACCACCGCCCCGAGCCGCATCGCCGCGCTCACCGCAGCCTGCTGGAGGCGAGGATGGACACCAGGTGCAGCAGCGTCTGGAGCACCGCGATCGCGGCGAGCACGGCGACGCCCAGCCGGGAGAAGAACAGGTCGCCCCTGATCGAGTCCGCGATCGCCAGGACCAGGATCACCAGGGACGCCTCGATCCCCAGGACCAGCCGGTGGAACTTCAGCGCCGCGGCGGCCTTGCGTGCCAGCGCCAGACCGGACGAACGCGGCTCGGACGCCGCCTCCTTGACCGGTGGCAGCCCGCCCTGGTGACGGGCGACGCCGACGAGGTCCGTCTCGGCCTTGATCAGGATCG
>CAYNNX010000352.1:0-7440 GCA_964398515.1 uncultured Streptantibioticus sp.
GGTACGAGAACTCCTACCCGCACCAGCTGTCCGGCGGCATGCAGCAGCGCGTCGGCCTCGCCCGGGCGCTGGCCGGCGACCCGGACGTGCTCTTCTTCGACGAGCCGTTCTCCGCGCTCGACCCGCTGATCCGCCGGGACATGCAGAACGAGGTCATCCGCCTTCACCACGAGGTCGGCAAGACCATGGTCTTCATCACCCACGACCTGTCCGAGGCGCTCAAGCTCGGCGACCGCATCCTGATCATGCGTGACGGGAAGACGGTCCAGTGCGGCACCGGTGACGAACTGGTCGGCGCTCCCGCCGACGACTACGTACGCGACTTCGTCAGTGACGTGCCGCGCGCTGACGTTCTGACGCTGCGCTGGATCATGCGCGAGGCGCAGCCCGACGATGCCCTGGACGGACCGGAGCTGGGCCCGGACGTGGTCGTGCGTGAGGCCACCCGTGCGGTCCTGGCGGCCGAGAGGCCGGTCAAGGTCGTCGAGAACGGCAGATTGATCGGTGTCGTCGGTGACGAGGAGATCCTGTCGGTCGTCGCCGGCGAGACGGGCGGTGCGTGATGGCCACCGTCGCCGAGGCGCCTCGCCGGTTCGCGGCCGTACGCGCGGTCCGCAGGCGGGTCGTGGTCGCCGGGATCCTGGCACTGTGGCTGGTGCTCTTCGCCGTGGTGCGCGGCCACCAGACGCTCGACCTCGCGGCGGCCGACCTGACCTCGCTTCACCGCTGGTTCAACGGCGTCAACGACACCATCGGCGCCGACCGCAACAGCAATCCGGTCTTCCTCTACTTCTTCAACGAGATCCGGCTGGTCATCGACAACCTGGTGACCTTCATCCAGTCGTTGATCTCCCAGCCGTCCAACGGGCGCCCGGTGCCCGAGATCGGCTGGCTGGGCGTCGTCGCCGTCACCGGCTACGTGTCCTGGGCCTTCGGCAATCTGCGGGTCGCGCTGCTCGCCGTGGCCGGCTTCACCTTCTTCGGGCTGCAGGGGCTGTGGCAGGAGAGCATGGACACCCTGGCGCTCACCCTGTCGGCGGTGCTGGTCTCCCTGCTCATCGGCATTCCGCTCGGCGTGTGGGCGGGCCTGTCCGACCGCGTCAACCGGATCCTGACCCCGTTCCTCGACTTCATGCAGACCATGCCGACGTTCGTCTATCTGGCGCCGCTGACGCTGTTCTTCCTCATCGGCCCGGCGTCCGCCACGATCGCCACGCTCATCTACGCGGCGCCCCCCGCCATCCGCATCACCGCGCACGCCATCAGGTCGGTGCCGGCCACCACGGTCGAGGCGGCCGCCTCGATGGGCTCGACCGGGCGGCAGACCCTGATGAAGGTGCTGCTGCCGATGTCCAAGCGCACGGTTGTCATGGGCGTCAACCAGACCATCATGGCGGCTCTGTCGATGGTCACCATCGCGGCGCTCATCGACGCCCCGGGCCTCGGCAAGACCGTGGTCAAGGCCCTGGAATCGCTGGATGTCGGCACGGCGTTCAATGCCGGCCTCGCCATCGTCGTCATGGCCATCGTGCTGGACCGGGTCACCACCGCGGCGAGCGTACGCACGGAGCGGGCGCGGCGGTGCGGCGGCCGCTTCCCGCGGTGGCGCCGGCCGTTGCTGGTGGCCGGCGGTGTGGCCGCGGCCGTCTGCGCCTGGCTGTCGCACACCTACGTCTGGGCGGCGGAGTTCCCCGGCGAGGGCGACACCGGCAGTGCGATCGTGCGGGCGGCGGACACCGTGACCACCTGGGCGCAGGACCATCTGGCCGGGGTCACCAACACCATCCGCGATCTGATCACCAACGGGCTGCTCAACCCCTTCCAGACTCTGCTGACCGACTCACCGTGGTGGCTGGTGGGCGTGGTGCTGGTCGCGCTCGGGGCCCTTCTCGGCGGGCTGCGGGCGGGCGTCACGGCGGCGGTGTGCGTGGGACTGCTCGTCGGCACCGGGGTGTGGCAGGACAGCATGACCACACTGGCCTCGACGGCGGTGGCGACGCTGCTGGTGATGGTGCTCGGCCTCACCGTCGGCGTGTGGATGGGGCGCAGCGCGATGGCCGACCGGATCATCCGGCCGAGCCTGGACGCGGCGCAGGTCATGCCGCCGTTCGTCTATCTCGTACCGTTCCTCGCGCTGTTCGGGGCGAGCCGGTTCACGGCGATCGTCGCCGCCGTGGTCTACGCGGCGCCGGTCACGATCAAGATCGTCGCCGACGGGGTGCGGGCGGTTCCGGAGACGACGGTGGAGGCGGCGACGGCTGCCGGGTCCAACACCTGGCAGATCGTCACCAAGGTTCAACTGCCGATGGCGCGCAGCGCCCTGGCCCTCGCGACCAACCAGGGCCTGATCTATGTGCTGTCGATGGTTGTGGTGGGGGGATTGGTGGGCGCGGGAGCTCTGGGCTACGACGTCGTGGCCGGTTTCTCGCAGGGAGAGCTGTACGGCAAGGGGCTGGCGGCGGGACTCGCCATCGTACTGCTCGGCGTGATGTTCGACCGGATCACTCAGGCAGCGGCTGGGCGTGCCAGGAAGGTCCCCAGCGGGCGCTAGGGCAGGAGGCGGAACAATGGCCATACACCTCGTCACGGGGAGTCGGTCCGCGAGATGGCGTGCCGGTGCGGCGGCTCTCGCGGCGCTCGGTCTCGCGCTCACCGGGTGCGGCGGCGCCAAGGTGGGCGCGTCGGACTCGGGCGGATCGGCGGGCGGCTCCGGCAAGTGCGGCACCTTCAATCTCGCGGTCAACCCCTGGGTCGGCTACGAGGCGGACGCGGCGGTCGTGGCGTACGTCGCGGAGAAGAAGCTCGGTTGTACGGTCAACAAGAAGGACCTCAAGGAAGAGGTCGCCTGGCAGGGCTTCGGCACCGGCGAGGTGGACGCGGTCCTGGAGAACTGGGGCCACGACGAATTGAAGAAGAAGTACGTCGCCGGGCAGAAGACCGCCGTGGAGGTCGGTCCGACCGGGAACAAGGGTGTCATCGGCTGGTACGTGCCGCCGTGGATGGCGCAGAAGTACCCGGACATCACCGACTGGAATAACCTGAACAAGTACGCGTCCATGTTCAAGACGTCGGAGTCGGGCGGCAAGGGCCAGCTGCTGGACGGCGACCCGTCGTACGTCACCAATGACGCGGCCCTGGTGAAGAATCTGCACCTGGATTACAAGGTCGTGTACGCGGGCAGCGAGACGGCGCTCATCCAGGCATTCCGTCAGGCCGAGGCGCAGAAGACCCCGGTTCTGGGGTACTTCTACGAGCCGCAGTGGTTCATGTCCGAGGTCAAGCTGGTCAAGGTGAACCTCCCCGCGTACAAGCCGGGTTGTGACGCCGACACCGCCAAGGTGGCCTGCGACTACCCCGTCTACAACCTGGACAAGATCGCCAGCAAGAAGTTCGCGGATTCCGGCGGTCCCGCCTATGACCTGGTGAAGAAGTTCAACTGGACCAACGAGGACCAGAACCAGGTCGCGAAGTACATCGCCGTGGACAAGATGAGCGACGACGCGGCGGCCAAGAAGTGGGTCGACGCCAATCCGGACAAGGTCAACGCCTGGCTCTCGAAGAGCTGACCGGCCAGACAGGCGAAGGGTGACGCGGTGCCCGGCGGGCTGTGGTGACAGTCCGCCGGGCACCGCGTTTTCCGGGCCTTTCCCGGGCCTGTTTTCACCCCGCACGGACCTCTTGACACCCACCTCGGCTGACGGGCACATTGAGTTGCGCAACTTGAAGCTTGTTGCGCTAAAAGCAACTTGACTGCTTCCAGACCGGAGGTGCGGCGATGGCGGGACCCCGAGTGGTCATCATCGGAGCGGGCGTCGTGGGTGCGGCGCTGGCCGACGAGCTCTCCGCGCGAGGCTGGACGGATGTGACCGTCGTCGACCAGGGCCCGCTCCCCGCCACCGGCGGGTCGTCATCGCACGCCCCGGGCCTGGTGTTCCAGGTGAACCCGTCGAAGACGATGACGGAGCTCGCCCGCTACACCGTGGAGAAGTTCTGCTCGCTCGACGTCGACGGGCAGCCCTGCTTCCTGCAGGTGGGCGGGCTTGAGGTGGCCACCACCGAGGAGCGCCTGACGGAGCTTCGGCGCCGCCACGGCTGGGTCACCTCGTGGGGCGTCGAGGCCCGGCTGCTGAGCCCCGAGGAGTGCGTCGAGGCGCACCCCCTGGTGGACCGCTCCCGCGTCCTGGGCGGCCTGCTGGTGCCCACCGACGGCCTGGCCAAGGCGGTGCTCGCCGTCGAGGCACAGATACGGCTCGCGAAGGAGCGCGGCGTACGTTTTCTCGCCCGCCACGAGGTGCTGGACGTCGTACACGGCGAAGGCCGGGTCACCGCGGTCCTCACCGACCACGGTGAGATACCCGCCGACATCGTGGTGTGCTGCGCCGGCATCTGGGGCCCCAGGGTCGCCCGCATGGTCGGCATGGACCTGCCGCTCACCCCGCTGGCCCACCAACTGGCCTGGACCGGCCGCGTCCCCGCGCTGGAGGGGCAGACGGCCGAGGCGGTCCGGCCGATCCTGCGCCACCAGGACGCCGACCTCTACTACCGCGACCGCTTCGACCGCATCGGCATCGGCTACTACGGCCACCGCCCCATGCCGGTCTCCGCGGACGACATCCTCCCGGTGGACGAGGCCGACGGGATGCCCTCCGTGCTGAAGTTCACCGAGGAGGACTTCGCCGACGCCTGGACCGAGACCCAGTCGCTGCTACCCGCCACACGTGAGGCGAAGATCGAGGAGGGCATCAACGGGCTCTTCTCCTTCACCACCGACGGCATGCCGCTGCTGGGTGAATCACCGGACGTCAAGGGGTTCTGGGTCGCCGAGGCCGTATGGGTCACCCACTCCGCCGGAGTCGGCCGGGCGGTGGCCGAATGGCTGGTGGACGGCCACTGCTCGTCCTTCGACCTGCACGAGTGCGACGTCAACCGCTTCGAGCCCCACCAGCTCGCCCCGGACTATGTCCTGGCCCGTGACTGCCAGAACTTCATCGAGGTCTACGACATCCTCCACCCCCTCCAACCGGCTGGTGCGCCACGGCCCCTGCGCACCAGCCCCTTCTTCGCCCGGCAGCAGGAGCTCGGCGCCTTCTTCCTGGAGGCCACGGGCTGGGAGCGGCCCCAGTGGTACGCCGCCAACGAGCCCCTGCTCGCCGGGCGGTCCATCCCCACGCCCAACGACTGGGCGGCGCGCTACTGGTCGCCCATCGTCGGCGCCGAGGCGCAGGTCACCCGTGAGACCGTCGCGATGTACGACATGACCGCCCTCAAGCGCCTGGAGGTCACCGGCAGGGGGGCCGCCGCCTTCCTCCAGCGGCTGTCCACCGGCAATGTCGGCAAGTCCGTCGGCTCGGTGACCTACACCCTCCTGCTCGACGAAGACGGGGGGATCCGCAGCGACATCACCGTCGCCCGGCTCGGCCGCGACCACTTCCAGGTCGGCGCCAACGGCAATCTCGACCTCGACTGGTTCACCCGGCACCTGCCCGCCGACGGCTCGGTGGCCGTCCGCGACATCACCGCCGGGACCTGCTGCATCGGATTGTGGGGCCCGCAGGCCCGCGAGGTGCTCCAGCCGCTCGCCGACTCGGACTTCTCCAACGACGGCCTGAAGTACTTCCGCGCCAAGCGCGCCCACATCGGCAGCGTGCCGGTCACCGCCATGCGCCTGAGCTATGTCGGCGAGCTGGGCTGGGAGCTCTACACCACCGCCGACATGGGCCTGAAGCTCTGGGACACCCTGTACGAGGCCGCCCGCCCCCTCGGCGGTATCGTCGCCGGCCGCGGCGCCTTCAACAGCCTGCGCCTGGAGAAGGGGTACCGCTCCTTCGGCACCGACATGACCTACGAACACGACCCGTACGAGGCCGGGCTCGGCTTCGCCGTCAAGCCCGACAAGGAAGACTTCATCGGCAAGACCGCTCTGGAGCGGCGCAGGGCCGACGTCCGCCGCCGTCTGGCCTGCCTGACCATCGACGACCCCCGGGCCGTGGTGATGGGCAAGGAGCCGGTGTACGACGGCGACCGAGCGGTCGGCTATGTCACCAGTGCCGCCTACGGCTACACCATCGGCAAGGGCATCGCCTACGCATGGCTCCCCGCCGAACTCGCAACGACCGGCCGCACCCTGCACATCGGTTACTTCGACGAGCGTGTCGAGGCGGCCGTCGCCGAGGAGCCGCTGTTCGACCCCTCGATGTCGCGGCTGCGCGGCTGACCCCCACCCGCAGGAAGAGGAGTCACGTGAACGCAGGGATCCTCGACGGCAGGCGGACCGCGGCCGCGATCCGCACCGAACTCGCCGAGCGAGTCGCCAAGCTGGCCGCGCGGGGCATCACCCCCGGCCTCGGCACGGTACTCGTCGGCGACGACCCCGGCAGCCACGCCTACGTCGCCGGGAAACACCGCGACTGCGAGCACGCCGGAATCGCCTCCATCCGCCGTGAACTTCCCGCCGACGCCACACAGGCGCAGGTCGAGGAGGTCATCGACGAGCTCAACGCCGATCCCGCCTGTACCGGCTACATCGTCCAGCTGCCCTTGCCCCGCGGCCTGGATGCCAACGCGGTACTGGAGCGCATGGACCCGGCCAAGGATGCCGACGGTCTGCACCCCGTCAGCCTGGGCCGGCTGGCGCTCGGTATCGAGGCCCCACTGCCGTGCACCCCGCGCGGCATCGTGGAGCTGCTGCGCCGCCATGACGTCCCCCTGGCCGGGGCACGGGTGTGCGTGATCGGCCGGGGCATCACGGTCGGACGGCCGATCGGACTGCTGCTCACCCGCAGGTCCGAGAACGCCACCGTGACCCTGTGCCATACCGGCACCAGGGGCCTGGCCTGGCACGTACGCGAGGCGGACATCGTCATTGCGGCCGCCGGATCGCCGGGCCTGATCACGGCGGACATGCTGCGCCCCGGAGCCGCCGTCCTGGACGTCGGCATCACCCGCACCGACAACGGGCTGACCGGCGATGTGCACCCCGATGCCGCCAAGGTTGCCGGATGGCTCGCGCCGATGCCCGGCGGCGTGGGACCCATGACGCGGGCGATGCTGCTCGCCAATGTCGTCGAGGCAGCCGAGAGGAAGATCGCATGAACCCGCTGAACGCGCCGCTCGCCGTGCTGGACCCGCAAGTCGATGCCGCCGTACGCGCCGAGTTGGACCGCCAGCAGTCCACCCTCGAAATGATCGCCTCGGAGAACTTCGCGCCCTCCGCGGTCATGGAGGCCCAGGGCTCGGTCCTCACCAACAAGTACGCCGAGGGCTACCCCGGCCGGCGCTACTACGGCGGCTGCGAGTTCGTGGACGTGGTCGAACGCCTGGCCATCGACCGCGCCCTGCGCCTGTTCGGCGCCGAACGCGCCAACGTCCAGCCCCATTCGGGTGCCCAGGCCAACATGGCGGTCTACTTCGCCTGCCTGGACCCGGGCGACACCCTCCTGG
>CAYNNX010000353.1:0-7428 GCA_964398515.1 uncultured Streptantibioticus sp.
TACCCCGGAGCAGATCGACCAGTTGGTCGGCCGGGTCTGCGCGATCATGTCGGTAGACGCCTCCACGATCACCGTGAACCTCTTCGGCGGCGACACCGTACCCCCAGAGACGAGCCGACGGACGATGAGGCACTACTACAAGCGTGACGGCCAGGCGATCATCGGCCTGGACACAAGAGAGGCGTCCGATCCCGCTTACCTGATAGCGATCACTGCGCACGAACTAGGCCATGTGCGGCTGCTAGGCGAAGGCCGCATCACCGCCGCACGCGGGGATCACGAGAGGCTGACCGACCTCCTCACCGTTTACCTGGAACTCGGGGTCTTTACCACGAACGCCGCGTTGAGCTTCGAAAGGGTCACCGCGGATGGTCTGTACAGCCCTCGGGCCATCTGGACGAGCGGACCCTGAACGGCGCCAAGAACCACGGTGGCTACTCCCGCCTCGGCTACCTGAGTGAGCCCGAGTTCGGCTACGCCCTGGCCTGCTACGAATGGCTGCGCGACGAAACCAACCCTGCATGGGCTGCCCACCTCGACCCAGGATCTCGCACCCACCTGCACCAAAGCCTTGCCTACCTGCACCAGCACGCCAAAAGAGGAATGTTTCCGACCCAGCGAACCTGGCACCCTCAGGTCACGCTCCGCGTGGCACCGCGAGCCGACAGCCCGATGCTGCCACAAGGGCTGTTCATCCCTACCTCGGCGAAGGCATCTCCGCCCTCACGGTGAAACGCCCTGGTCGGCCAGCCTCTTACGCAGTCGTCCAGCACGACGCACCAGTGGCAGCACCAGGGATGACCCACCCTCACCTCGCCCGCCACGGGGGTCGTGCGCGGCCTCGATGTGCTCCTCTATCGCGGCCAGCAGTTGGGCGCCGAGACCGAGCCGTACAGCGACAGCGTCGGCATCCGACTCCTGCAGGCCCGCCGACAAACGCGCCAACCGTACCGCCCCGAACGACACCGCGGTGGGCGCTGCCACCACCACGCTCACCACTGCGGCGGCGAAGGCCAGCAAGAACGTCAGCAGAAACCCGATCGGGCGGTGCCACGCGACAGCCCGCCGCCACATCGGAGCCACCGGCGTCCACAACACGCGCAACACCCACCACAGCCCACTGACCGGCAGCATCATCTGGGCATTCACCTGACCCAGCCCTCTGCGCCAGCCGAGCCGGTGCCCGAGTTCATGCGCCAACACCGCCTCCACCCGCTCCGTGGCCAACGAGCCGCCGGAAGACGAGGAGGTGATGGCCACGATCCGGCCCACCGCAGTGCAGGCGTTCAGATCCTCGGACTCGATTACCATCAATCGGTACCCGCCGTCCTGAACACCGGTACGTCGCTGCACCCGGTGCCATGGTTCAGCAACTCGGCCACGCTCAACCGCATCGAGTTCCCTGCAACCATAGAAGACTCGGGCTGCCCATCGCTGAGCCGCCAGGGTAGACAACAACGGGGCCGGCGCCCACCACACCACGAACGGAACCACCGCTCCCCACATCCCCCAAGCCAGATAAAGGCCGAAAGCGACCGGTGCGACGGCCCCAATCCCGCCCACACCGAGCGTTGCCACCGCGGCCAGGGCAGCAACGGCCGTACCGAGCCCACGCCGCCACCGCTGTTGCTCAGATCCAGGAGAGGTCGCCACAGGCTCCTCGACCGTCCCAGCCAGAGCGCGCCCATCCGGCACGGTTCGCGGCCCCGCAGGGCCAGGTTCGACCGCATCCGGACTAGGCTGTTGCTCCGGCACAGCTCTGTCGGCCAGCCCGGAGAGGGGCTGGGATACGACTGCCGAGGCCTCAGGCCGTGGTCGGCTACCAGGCTGTCGCGGTCGGGACTGGTCGGTCCAGGCGGCCCCCGTCCAGTACCGTTCACGGCCCATGTACTCGGGGTCGGGGTACCAGCCCGGCGGCGCGCTCACTCCGGAACTCCGCGGCATCCATCACCTGATCCCCGGGTATAGATCAGCACGGTCACCAGGCTGACGCACCGCGCGACGCACCGTCAACAACGTTCCCCTGCGCTGGGCCCTGGCTGCGACACGGCCTCCTGCTACAGCCGTGTCTGCGCGATGGCCAGTCTTGGGCTGCTCGCCATGATCACGGCCAGCTTCGCGGTGTCGTTCGCGGCGATCTCGGCGCTCGGCCGTGCGTCGCAGACGCGCGGACCTGGTGTGGCTGCTCCGGACCGCGGTCGGACGGCGCCATGGCCGTCTCGACGTTGGCGGTGGTGGTACTGCGGCACCCCTGCCTGTGGACAATCGTCCTGGTGAACGCGCGATCTCGGCGGCGTGCCATGCGATGCACGATCCAGACTGAGCAGGCAGCCGATGCTAAGCCGCGGGCCGTGCCTTCGGCGTTCCCCCCAGGTGGGTGCGCAGTCGGGTGCGAAGATGCTGCGTGCTGGTGCCCCAAAGGTCTTCAGCGTCTTCCACTCGACCAATCCCGGTGAGGTGGGCCCTATCCGTGGCTGGTATCAGTGGATGGAGAGCATCGTAGAGCAGCTCGCCGACCAGGAGGTGAGGCACCGTTGGCTGAGGCTACGCAGAGAATGCGGCGACTAGCTCGAGGGCGACACCGCCGCCAGCCACTTCATCGGCGCCGATGAGCGCAGCCTCCTCGACCAGTTCATCGACTCACTGCAGGCGTGCGCTCTCAGTAGTTCTCTCTATGCGAGGCTGAGCAAGCCAGCGGTGATGTCCTCGCGTACCAGGGCGTCGCGTTCGTCGGGGTCTAGCGCGTGCGATGGAGCCAGCCGGACGGCGCTCGACCAGCGCTGCTGGTCGAGCATGAATGTGAAGTCGACGGTCATGGCCGTGGCGCCGTCTGCCACGAGGGGGGCGACGTCTCGATTGCTCCAGGAGGCGTTGCCGTACAGGGCGAAGGTGGTCGCTTCCAGCGATCGTGGATTTTCCGGCACCGGTGTCGCCGAGCACGCCGATCAGACTCTTGCCGGTGAAGTCCAGTGGCCCGCAGCGCCCGGTGTAGCTGCGCATGCCGGAAAAACTCAGTTGCAGTGGCCTCATCGGGTCTCCTCGGTACCGGTTGAGCGTCCCTCGATGGCAGTGCGGAGCAGCTCTTCCTCGGGCAGTGGACTGAGGCCGCTCGTCATCGACCATCGCGAGGAGGTCTTCGAAGGTGGCCAGTACGTCGGCGGCGACCATATTCGGTGTTCCGACCTTAGCGAGGTAGGCGCGGAACAACTCGGGCAGTTCCGGTTCCTCCTGATTGACGGCCGCGCTGTCCAGGACTTCGACCTGTGATGCTGCGCAGCGCTCCTCGACCCGGACGATCGTGGCGCGAGGCAACACCTCGGCCACGGCCTCAGCGGGGTGCCGGGTGGGGGTTTCGGTGTCGATGATCGCTTTGACGAAGGCAGTATCGATCTGCTCGGCTCGTGCTCGGAGCTGCGCGAGTGTGCCGGTGAACTCGACCAGGCCACGTCCGGAATGCGGCGGTATGACGTCGACGAATGTGGGGCCGGACGGGTCGGCCTCGACTAGGACGATGCTCTCGTCCTCGCCAGCCTCACCGAAGTCCATCTGTAGCGGGCTGCCGGCGTAGCGGGCGGTGAATCCAGCGCGGCCGACGGACTGCGGTTTGTGGATGTGGCCGAGCGCCCCGTAGCTCACCGGCGGCAGCGCTTCAGGGGCCGTGGCGTAGGTATCTGCGATATCGACGGGCCGCTCTGAGTAGGAGGGAATGGTGCCTTCGACGTACAGGTGGGCGGCGAAGAGCAGGACATCGTGGTCGGCGCGGAACCCGTCCAACAGTCCGCGCGCCAGTTCGGCCTGGATCTCGCGCAGGTGGGCAGCGTAGTCACGGGTCGCGGTCTCTGGGCTGCGGAACTCGTCCAGGAAGCGGTTTTGGTGGACGAACGGCAAGGCTGCCAGCCGTATGCGCTGTGCGCCGTCCCGAGTGGGGAAGTCCAGGATGCCGCTGGAGGAGGCCAAGCGGCCGAGCGAGGTGTGGTTCTACGGCGAGGACTACCACGGCGTGAGGGCCGTTCAGGGCGGATCCACGAACTCGTGTCCTACCTGGACGCCGATCAGCTCGCCGCGACGCTCGCGGCGGGCAGGGAGCAGCGCGACACCTTGGCGCAGAGCCGCGCGCTGGCCGCGCTCATCCCCAACCTCGAAAACGGGCTCGGCACCACTTCTGATACTTGTGAATATCAGCAGGCCCGTGCGCACCGAGGAGATTGATCACGAACCCGACTGGTCTGGAGAACTCAAGTGGGTGCTCGCCTGTGCCGTGGCAATACTCACGCACCGACTCCCACCTGGGAGGTCACGTGATCGCTTCGGCGGTGATCAGCAGTCTCCTTGTTAGAAGTTGACGGTTCGCCGTTCGCGGGAGTAAGTGTGACATCGGATAAATCAGCAGAACTCCGCGTGGAGGGGTCGCTTACGCCGTGGATCCGATTAACCATCAGGGCGGGTTCGCGGAGGCCTTCGTCCTGGCGTTGGCAGCCGGTGCGGCTCTGCGGGTTGCCAAACCCTTCCCGGACCTCGACGGGATCGACTACAACCTGGTCCCGGATCGTATCGGCGAGCGCGGCGGAGCCCGATTCTCACCGATCGCCGTTCAGGTGAAGTCCGGGTCCGACGTCACCGAGACCGACACCTCGTTTGGCTATCGCCTGGATGCGAAGCACTTTAACCTGCTGGCGAGGCAGGATCTGTTTTTCTACCCGCTATATCTGTTCCTGGTGGTCGTCCCGAAAGGCTGGCGGGACTATACCCAGCAGACCCCGGACGGTCTGCTGCTGCGGTATGCCGCCTACTGGCACTCCTTGGCGGGTGAGCCGCAGATCGTCGATCCTGCTCCGGGGGCGAAGACTACTGTGCATGTTTCCAAGGCCAACCTGTTGACCGTAGATTCACTGCGTGCGCTTGTGGGCACTCCTCTCAGCCTGCCGGAGGCACAGGTGGAGGCGTCATGACGGTCGGCCGTGAGGACTTGGAAGCGCTTACCCCTGAGAGTGTCGCAATGTACCTGCGGGAGGCTGGCTGGTATCCGTCTGGCGACTTGGGCGGCCGAGCGACCATCTGGGAGCAGGGTGGGCAGCGCCAGCAGATCGTCGTGCCGGTCTCGTCTGCCTTCGTCGACTATCCGCAGCGGATGTACGACATCGTACGGACCCTGGCCGCCGCTGAGGATCGCCCTGAACACGACATCGTCCACAGTCTCGCTGCTCTCCCCTCACGCGGGCCCGATCTCGACGATCTCTACACCGACCGCAGGCATTTCCGGCTCTTCTCCGATGCTCCTTCTGGCATGCTGACGGCCGCTGACGCCGCCGAGGCCTTCCGCGGCGTGAGGGAGACGCTCATCGCCTCCGCCTACGCCGAGCACTATCCGGGGGAGAGCGGACTGGTTCTGCCCAGCAGCAAGCCACGGGTCGTTCGTGAGTTCCCCGAGCGCACTCTCGTCACCACCGGGCCGGGCAGTTTCGTCATCACCGCCCACGTCCTTCTCCCTCGTGAGGACCCCCTCTTCGCTGGGCCGTCCTTCGAACGGCTGGTCATGCGTCGACTCGACAGCCTGGTTCGCGTTGCAAAGCAGGCTGCCGTTGAAGCGAGCGACCGCGCTGACCTGGAACCTTTCATCGCAGGCGCCAGGAAGGGGATCTCCAGAACCTTGTGCCAGGGACTCGCCCGGCTGGGCGGACCCGACCACAACCGGCCCTTCGAATTGAGCTCCGACTGGGCGGCCGGCGTCCCCGACGATCTGCCCGCAGGGCCGGTGCGTTTCGAAGCCGAAGAGATCCTCATGCTCGACCACGCGGCCGAGGACCTGGGGCGCCTCACGATTGTCAGGCATCGGGCGGAGATGCGCGGAAAGATAGCGAGCCTCGACAGGCTGAATCCAGAAGACCAGGGCTGGGCAGTTGTCAAAGGTGTTCTGACGAGCGACGACAGCAGCCGAGTCCGCAAGGTATGGGTCCCGCTCCGCCCATCCCAATATGACATGGCCCTTCGAGCCAATGGTCAGGGTCTCGAGGTCCGTCTTGCCGGAGTTCTGACCCGAACCGGTCGCCGCACCGAACTTTCTCCATCCGAACTCTTCCGCGTCCTCTAACGGCGTCCCGGAGGCGAAGCGCGCCTCGTCCTGCGCGCAGCATTCCTGTTCCCTGTCAAGTTCATCTGTTCAGGTCCTAACGGTCGTGACTCCCTAGGTATCCCGACTTCCCGGCGACGGCACTCGCGGACGAACTGGAGACCGTCCCCTTGGACTACGCCGCCCAGACACACACCACCCCGCCTCGGCGCGCCCGCTCGACGGGCAGGGCGGGCTGATGCGGCTGCGGCGGCTGCCGATCCCGCTGCGGCCCGCCAGCGGCGAGACCATCGCCTCTTACACCGCGCGCCTGGCCGCCGTCCACCGTGTGCCCTACGGCGAACTATGGTGGGCGCTCAGCGTCCCGCTCCGACCAGGTGCCGTCCGCCGCCGTCTGGTCCTGGACCGGCTCGCGGAGCCCCTGGCAGGCCAGCGGCGGCCCCTCGACGGCACCGCCGCCAAGCTCGCTGCCCACCACGCCCAGCTGGCGGTCAAGGCTCGCACCGAATGGCCGCTACCCCTCCTGGTGCCTGCCCCGCAACCTCCGCTACGGCGGCGAGCCCGCCAGCGTCCACGAGATCACCAGCGGGGATCATGCGGAAGCGGGGATGATGAACTCATGACGCCCCAAGTCACGTCATGCGCGGCTTGCCCGATCCACGGCTGGACAAGCCGGTGAGGCGGCCAGCGCTGCGGTGGACGGTCGCAGCCTTCGTCACCATCGCCGCATTCGCCGCCGCGACCTGGATCAGCGGCGCGCTCGTACTCCCGGCGCTGAAGATGCACGATGCGGCCATCCGGTGGGGCATCGCCGGCGCCCTGGGTGTCGCTGTCGCCGCCCTGGCCGCCCTGTGGGGCCACTCCTACGCCGCCACCGAACCCCAGCCAGGCGGCGCTCCCCCCGCGCACCCCGCCCCAACGACCTCCAGTAGCGGAGGCGAGACCCGTAACACCATCCGCGGCCGGACCTTCCAGAAGCCGGTGATCCAAGGCCGCGACGTCACCGCCGTCAACACCACCAGACCGCAACCGGCCGGTCCACCGCCGCAGCCAGACCAAGCAACCCCGTCCGCCCCTCCGGCCTCCGGCAGCGGCGACACACACAGCACCATCAGCGGCGGGCTCTTCCACGGGCCGGTGATCCAGGGCCGCGACTTCGGCACCGTCAACCTGAACAACCCCGCCCCGCACACCGATCCGGCCGTCCCGACCGACGACCAACCCGGGCAGGAGTGACCGGTGAACGACGGCACCGGCAACACCATCACCGGCGGGATCTTCTTCAACACCGTCATCCAAGGCCGCGACATCACCGTCCACCTGCCACCCGAGATCACTCCCGCCATGACCGGGCTCCCCCC
>CAYNNX010000354.1:0-7421 GCA_964398515.1 uncultured Streptantibioticus sp.
TGCGACCTCTGGGTTATGAGCCCAGCGAGCTACCGAGCTGCTCCACCCCGCGTCGTTGTGTGGCAACCGTATCACGACGCGGGGGATGCGGGCTCTGTCAGGGTTTGCCGGGCGTCTTCCCCGCCGCGTTCTCGGCGTCCTTGGCACGCTGGAGCGCGTCCTGCAGGTCCTTCTGCGCCTTGCCGTAGGCGGTCCAGTCGCCGTTCTTCAGCGCTTGCTGGCCCGCGTCGTAGGCGCGTTGGGCGTCGTCGAGCGCCTGCCGCACGGTGGGGTTGGCCGGCGGCTGCTGCGTCGTGCCGCCGGTGCCCGGTGGCGGCTGGGTGCCGCCCGGTGAGCCGGAGGAGGTGCCGAAGACCGCGTCGAGGGCGTCCCCGAGGTTGTCGCGCAGCTTGGTGGTGTCGCCGTAGGAGACCAGCACCTTCTTCAGCAGCGGGTAGTTGGTGTTGGCGCCGCGCACGTAGACCGGCTCGGCGTACAGCAGGCCGCCGTCGAGCGGGACGGTCAGCAGGTTGCCGTACTCGATCTCGGAGTCGTTGCGTTGCAGGCCGTAGATCTGGTTGGCGACGTCGGGGTCGCCGTTGAACTTGCTCTGCACCTGCTTGGGGCCCGACACCGCGCTGTTGGGCGGGAGTTGCAGCAGCCTGATGGTGCCGTAGTCGGCGCTGGTGGCGTCGGCGTCGACGGCCATGAAGCCGCTGAGGTTGTCGCGCCCGCTGGGGGTGAAGGTGGTGGTCAGCGAGAACGCCTGGGAGCTCTGCCCGGGCATCTTCAGGCTCAGGTAGTAGGGGGGCACGGCCCCGCTGTCCTTCTTCGCCGGGTCGTTGGGGACCTGCCAGGCCTCGCTGCCGCTGTAGAAGGTGCCCGCGTCGGTGACGTGGTACCGGGTCAGCAGCTGCCGCTGCACCTTGAACAGGTCCTGCGGGTAGCGGAAGTGGGCGAGCAGCTGCGGGCTGATCGCGCTGCGCGGCTGGACGGTGTGCGGGAACGCCTTCATCCAGGTCTTGAGCACCGGGTCGCCGGTGTCCCACTGGTAGAGCCGGACGGTGCCGTCGTAGGCGTCGACCGTCGCCTTGACCGAGTTGCGGATGTAGTTGACCTGGTTCTGCTGGGCGAGGACCGAACGGCTCTGGCCGGTCAGGGAGTCGGTGGTGGTGTCGCCGAGCGTGGTGCGGGAGGCGTACGGGTAGCCGTTGGTGGTGGTGTAGGCGTCGACGATCCACTGGATGCGCCCGTCGACCACCGCCGGGTAGGGGTCGCCGTCGATCGTCAGCCACGGCGCGACCGCCTCGACCCGCTCCTTGGGCGTGCGGTTGTACAGGATCTTCGACCCCTTGCCGATCGCCCCCGAGTAGAACAGCTGCGGCTCGCCCAGCCGGACCGCGTAGGCGGCGCGGGTGATCGGGTTGTCCAGGCCGACACCGCTCTTTCCGGTGTAGGTGTAGTCCTTCTCGCCGTTGACGTCGGAGTAGTCGATCTCCTTGGTGGGGCCGCCGACGACGGAGTACTGCTGGGTCTGCTCGCCGTAGTAGACGCGCGGTTCGTACGAGCCGAGCCTGCCCTGGGGCGGCAGGTCGGACTCGGTGAAGTCGGGCGCGCCGGTGGCGGTGGTGGCGGTGCCCTTGGCCGCGACCATGCCGTACCCGTGCGTGTACTTGAAGTGGTCGTTGATCCAGTTGTGCTGCGGGATGCCGTTGCTGTTGAGCTCGCGCAGGCCGACGACGCTGTCCTGCGAGCCGCCGTCGATGCTGTAGCGGTCCACGGCCAGCGGGGCGGCGAACGAGTAGTAGCTGCGCTGCTGCTGGAGCTGCTGGTAGGTGGGCGAGACGATGTTGGGGTCGAGCAGGCGGATGCTGGCGGTGGTGCCGGCGTGGGCCCGCAGGGTGGCGTTGTCCGTCCTGCTGTTGCCCTGCGAGTCGCTGACCTTGGTCCCGTCGATCCCGTAGGCGGCGCGGGTGGCGTTGATGTTCTTCTGGATGTAAGGGGCTTCCTTGGCCGCCTCGTTGGGCTGCACCTGGAACTTCTGCACGATGGCCGGGTAGAGGCCGCCGATGAGGATCGCGGAGAGCACCATCAGCCCGAACCCGATCACCGGAAGGCTCCAGGTGCGCCGCCACAGCGTGGCGAAGAACAGCAGCGCGCAGATGATCGCGATGCAGAACAGGATCGTCTTGGCCGGCAGGTACGCGTTGGCGTCCACGTACCGCAGCCCGGTCCACCCGCTGGTGGACTTCAGGCCGCTGGACTTGACGGCGAGGCCGTAGCGGTCGAGCCAGTACGCGACCGCCTTGAGGGAGACGAACAGGCCGACGAGCACGGACAGATGGCCGGTCGCGGCGGCCGTCGCGCGGGCGCCCGGGCTGGTGAGCCGCAGCCCCCCGTACAGGTAGTGCACGAGCGCCGCCGACACCAGGCACAGCACGACGGCGGCGAAGCCGAAGCTGATCAGGAAGCGGTACCAGGGCAGGTCGAAGGCGTAGAACGACACGTCGAGCTTGAACTGCGGGTCCCTGGTGCCGAACGGGACGGCGTTGACGTAGGCGAGCCAGGTGCGCCACTGGCCGGATGCCGACGCGCCCGCGATGAGCCCGACCATGACGCAGACCGCCAGCAGCACCCACCTGCGGTAGGGCGCGATGCCCATGCGGTAGCGGTCGAGGCTCTGCTGCTCCAGCGACATGGCGCCCAACTGCGGGCGCAGCCGGTGCGCGAGGTAGATGTTGACGCCGACGGCCACCGCCATCAGCAGGCCGAAGACGGCGAACAGCCCGATGCGGCTCCACAGGGTGGTGGTGAACACCGAGGAGTAGTGCACCGACCGGTACCACAGCCAGTCCGTCCAGAAGCCGGAGAACATCACGAAGGCGATCGCCAGCACGGCCAGCGCCGCCAGGGTCAGGAACAGGGTCCGGCTGTGCCGGGAGGGTCGGACCGCTCTGAACCGCGGGCCGGTCGGGCCCGAGCCGCGGTCCGGCATCTGGACAGCCAAGGTGCGCACCTCGAAGAGTCGTGACGGACGGTGGTACGGGGGTCGTCGGGCGTGGGTCGCGTGGTGGTCGGGATCGGGCGGGTCGTGGCGGCGCGGTCGGGCGGGTCGCGGAGCGGAGCCGGGGGCTCTGTCCCGGGGGCCGGGGGCTGTTTCCACCCCCTTTCCCACCCATGCAACTTACTCACGCCGTGGGCGGTTCCCACCCGGGGTCCTCGATCCGGGCCGTGCCCGGTTCCCGCCGAGCGCCTCGGAGCGGGCAGGATGGTGAGCATGTCCAACACTGCCAGCGGCGGCGGCCCGATCGCCGCGACCCCCCTGACCCGGGCCGTGCTCGAGATCGACGAGTACGCGTCGGGGCTCGGGTGGGACCAGCCCGCCCGTCTGTTCGCCCTCGTCGACACCGAACGCCTGCGTACCGAGGAGCCCGGCCTGAGCGAGCAGCTCGGGCTGGCCGAGGGGGCCGAGGCCGCCGTGCTGACCCCGGTCGAGCAGGACGAGATCCCCGCCGGCGCCCCGCTGGACGAGTTCCTCGCGACGATCGCCTGGCCCGACGTGGTCGCCGGCTGCGCCCTGACCGTGGAGCGGCTGATGCTGCCGCCGTCGGCCGAGGCGGACATCCCCGACGGCCTCGACGAGGCCGCCCTCACCGCCTGGGTCGCCGAGCACCCCGACCGCCAGGAGGTCCGCATGACGGTCGGCGTCCTGCGTGACGGCACGCGAGAGTCGGCGATCCGGCTGCGCGAGAAGGACTCCCCGAAGGAGGTCCTCACCGGCCCCGAGCTGGTGCCGGGTCTCGCGGAGGCGCTGACGGCGACATTCGAGGAGGAATAGGGGCGGAGTAGGCGCGAAGCAGGCGCGCGGCACCGGACGCGCCGGGCCGCCGGGTCCGGGGAGTCGGCGGCTCCGGCGGTGCCGCGCGGGCTTCCCGGTTCCGGGGCCCCGGCGCGGGGCCCCGGGGACGGCCGGGCTCGGGGCGGGGATCAGCGCGTCGAGCAGCTCGGCAGGGTGTTCGTCCGGCCCGCGCGCAGATCGGTCAGGGCCTTCAGGGCGTCGTCGAGGCTGCCGACCTTGATCAGGCGCAGCCCGGAGGGGGTGTCCTTCGCGGCGGCGGCGCAGTTGTCCTTGGGGGTCAGGAAGTACCGGGCGCCGGCGTTGCGGGCCGCGATGATCTTGAGCGTGATGCCGCCGATGGGGCCGACCTTGCCGTTGTCGTCGATGGTGCCGGTGCCGGCGATGAACTTCCCGCCGGTCAGGTCGGTCGGGGTGAGCTTGTCGATCAGCCCCAGGGAGAACATCAGGCCCGCGCTGGGCCCGCCGACGTCGGCGAGCTTGATGTCGATCGGGAACGGGAAGGTGTGCGCCTCGGCGGCCTGGATGCCGACGATCGCGCGGCCGTCGTCGGCCTTCCTGGTCTTGATGGTGATCTGCCGGGCGCTGCCGCCCTTGGCCGGAAGCACGGTGAAGACGACGTCCTGCCCGGGGTGGTGCTTGGTGACGAGCTTGGCCACGTCGCCGGGCTGCTGGACCGCCGAGCCGTCGACGGCCTTGATGGTGTCGCCGGCGTGCAGCACGCCTTCGGCGGCGCCGTGGGCGATGACGCTGCCGACGACCACGCGGGACGGCACGGGGATGTGCAGCTCGCCCAGGGCCGCCACCTTCGCGCTGTCCTGGGACTGCGTGAACTCCTCGGCGTTCTGCTGGTCCACCTGCTGCGCGGACTGGCCCTTGGGGTAGAGGGTGTCGTGCGGGACGACGGTGTTGTCCGGGGAGAGCCAGCCGGAGATCGCCTCGATGAGGTTCATGTTGTAGTCGGCGCCGGTCACCCGGACCGTCGTCATGTTGAGGTGCCCGCTGGTCGGGTACGTGCGGTGGCCCGAGATCTGCAGCACCGGCTCGCCGTCGTGTTCGGCCAGGGTGTTCACCGTCGGCCCCGGCGACATCTCGGAGTACGGCACGGGCATCAGCACCCCGACGCACAGGAGCGCTATGAGCAGCAGCGTCGAGGTGAGCATCGTGGCGGTACGGCGTGGCATGCCATGACAGTACGGGACAGGCCCCGGCCGCGCCGCCCGGGGCCGTCGTCCGACTGACGCCTGCGGCAGCCGGGCCGCCCGGTGTGCGAGCGGCTCCGGCTCGGGCCTTACGCGCCTACGGCGCGTCGGCGGTGGAACGCGACCCCGTCGCGGCCATGGATTCGGAATGCGACTTCGCCATCGCCTCGCGGAACCGCTCGTATCCGGCGAGTGAGTCCACATCCCCGGTCGCCCGGCGGGCACGTCCCGCCCAACCGGCCCACACAGTGGCGGCGACCGCACCCATGACCGGAATAAGCAACCAAGCAAGAGCCGCCATACCCGGCCTCCCGACCACTACGTACCGACGCATGACCTATCAGCAGATTAACCGCCCGCTGATCCAACGCTGAGGCCGGGGCGTGAGTTACGCAACTCGCCGAACTCCGCCGAGGTGACCGCGTACGCCCAGGTCAGGCGCGAGGGATCGGGACGGGACCTACTAGACGCCTACCCAGAGCTCTTCCCCGTTCGCGAAGCGTTGATGCTTCCAGATCGGAACCTCGCGCTTGAGGTCGTCGATGAGGCGGCGGCAGGCGGCGAAGGCCTCGCCGCGGTGCGGGCAGGAGACGGCGACCACGACCGCCAGGTCGCCCACCGCGAGGTCGCCGACCCGGTGCACCGCGGCCAGCCCACGGACGGGGAAGTCGGCGGCGACCTTCTCGGCGACGCGGCGCAGTTCGCTCTCGGCGGTGGGGTGGGCAGAGTACGACAGGCCGGTCACCTCGGCGGGGCCGCCGTCGTGGTTGCGGACCGCGCCGACGAACAGGGCGGTGCCGCCGGCCGCGTCGTCGCCGACGGCTCCGAAGACCTCGTCCACGGACAGCGGCGTGTCGCGGATGGCCAGAAGGCGGACCGGATCCCGGAGTTCATGGGGTTCCTGCAGTTCCTGGAGTTCGGGGGCGCCCCGGGAGTCGTCGTTACGTGCCATGTCCGCCATGGTGCCCCACCGGCGGCCCGGACGGAACGCGATCCCTGTATGAAGATACGGAGATCGGACAGTCGGATCCGACGAATGTATTCGGCCGCCGCGAGCTGCCGCCTCGCCGCCCGCTGTCCGCCGCTTATCGGCCGCGCCGCTTGCGGGCCCGCCGCACCAGCGCGGCCGTGCCGACGAGGGCGACGGTGGCGCCGGCCGCGCCGAGGGTGGTGGCGTCCTTGCGGCCAAGGCGGCGGCCGGCGAGGGTGCGGCGCCCCGCGACCTCCTCCAGCAGTTCGGCCAGGACCTCCTCGTTGGTCCACTTCGGCCGCCACCCCGCCTCGTGGAGCCGGCTGCCGCTGACCACCCACGGATGCATGGTGTACGCCAGGTCACCGGCGGGCGACGGCGTCAGTCCCAGGCGGTGCAGCCGGGAGGCGGCCCCGAGCGCGAGCGCCTCGGGCAGTTCCATGCGCCGGATCCCGGAGAGCTCCTCGACCTCCTCCTGCTCCAGCCAGCCGTCGCACCCCACGGCGAGCTCGCCCTCGACCTTCTCCAGCACCGCGTACTCCAGCGCCGTCACCAGGTCCTCGACGTGGCAGAACTGCCAGCAGGGACGGCTGCCGGCGACCACCAGCAGCCGCGGCGACTCGAAGTAGCGGGTGAGCGCGGTGTCGGTGCCGCCGACGAGGACCGCGGGGCGTACGACGGTGACGTTCAGACCGGGGTGCGCGCGGGGGGCGCGGCGGCCCAGGCGTTCGATCTCCAGCAGGTCCCCGACCCCGGTGGCCTCGGCGGTGGCCCGCAGCGGGGCGTCCTCGGCGAGCGGAACATCGTTGTCGGGCAGGGCGCCGTAGACCATCGAGGAGGTCATCAGTACGACCCGGTGCACCCCGGCGGCCGCGGCGGCGGTCAGCACGGTCTGCGTACCGCGCACGTTGAACGCGGTGCGTGCCCTGGGGTCGGACTCCAGGTCGAGGTCGAGGGCGAGGTGGACGACGACGTCGGCGCCGCGCAGCCGCTCGGCGATCACCGGATCGCGTACGTCCAGGACCCGCCAGTGCGCACCGGGGACGTCACCGCGGCGCTCGTCGATGGCGACGACCTTGCGGACCTCATCGGACTCCGCCAGGCGCAGCGCGAGCAGGCGGCCGACCCCGCCCGCCGCGCCGGTCACGGCGACCACCGGTCCCGCTCCGGCCCCCGAGGGGTCGGTCCGCCCAGAGCGAACGTGCTGTGCCGGGGAACTCACCGGGTGTCTCCCACTGTTGTCTTCGGTACGGGATGCGCAGGTCCCATCCTGCCTGAGAGGTGTCTAGGCTGGTGGTGAAGGCGGGTACAGGTCTCGCGTGTGCCCGGGTACTCCACCCGCCGGTGCTGTGACCGACCGCGGGTTCCGTACACTCCGCCGACGCAAGCCGCAACGACCTTCGACACGACATTC
>CAYNNX010000355.1:0-7420 GCA_964398515.1 uncultured Streptantibioticus sp.
GCACGAGTTCACCACGGTTCCCGGGGTCAAGGAGGATGTCACCGACATCATCCTCAACCTGAAGCAGCTCGTCGTCTCCTCGGAGCACGACGAGCCGGTCGTCATGTACCTGCGCAAGCAGGGACCCGGGGCGGTCACCGCGGCGGACATCGCGCCGCCCGCGGGCGTCGAGGTGCACAACCCCGAGCTGCACATCGCCACGCTGAACAGCAAGGGCAAGCTGGAGATGGAGCTGACCGTCGAGCGCGGCCGCGGCTACGTCTCCGCCGTCCAGAACAAGCAGCAGGGCCAGGAGATCGGCCGGATCCCGGTCGACTCGATCTACAGCCCGGTGCTCAAGGTCACCTACAAGGTCGAGGCGACCCGTGTCGAGCAGCGCACCGACTTCGACAAGCTGATCGTCGACGTCGAGACCAAGCAGGCCATGCGCCCGCGCGACGCGATGGCCTCGGCCGGCAAGACCCTGGTCGAACTGTTCGGGCTCGCGCGTGAGCTCAATGTCGACGCCGAGGGCATCGACATGGGTCCGTCCCCGACGGACGCCGCGCTCGCCGCGGACCTGGCGCTGCCGATCGAGGAGCTGGAGCTCACCGTCCGCTCCTACAACTGCCTCAAGCGTGAGGGCATCCACTCCGTGGGCGAGCTCGTGGCCCGCAGCGAGGCTGACCTGCTCGACATCCGCAACTTCGGTGCGAAGTCGATCGACGAGGTCAAGGCCAAGCTGGCCGGTATGGGCCTGGCGCTCAAGGACAGCCCGCCCGGATTCGACCCGACCGCCGCCGCCGACGCCTTCGGCGCGGACGACGACGACACCGGTTTCGTCGAGACCGAGCAGTACTGATCTTGTGGGGGGCGCGAGCCCCCCGCACCACCCCTGCGGCGTCCGCCGCAGGGCCCTGACACCGGTACCTGACACGGCCGGTGCAGAGAGAAGGAGAAACCCCCATGCCGAAGCCCGCCAAGGGCGCCCGTCTGGGCGGCAGCGCGGCCCACGAGAAGCTGCTGCTGGCGAACCTCGCCAAGTCGCTCTTCGAGCACGGCCGGATCACCACCACCGAGGCCAAGGCGCGGCGTCTGCGTCCGGTCGCGGAGAAGCTGATCACCAAGGCGAAGAAGGGCGACCTGCACAACCGTCGCCTGGTGCTGCAGACGATCACCGACAAGAGCGTCGTCCACACGCTCTTCACGGAGATCGCTCCGCGGTACGAGAACCGCCCGGGTGGTTACACCCGCATCACCAAGATCGGCAACCGTCGTGGCGACAACGCCCCGATGGCGGTCATCGAGCTGGTCGAGGCGCTGACCGTGGCGCAGGAGGCCACCGGTGAGGCGGAGGCCGCGACCAAGCGCGCCGTCAAGGAGGCCGAGGAGGCCAAGGCCGCCGAGGCGACCGAGGCCGAGGCCGCCGAGGCTCCGGCCGAGGAGTCCGCCGAGGAGTCTTCGAAGGACGCCTGAGTGCGTTGATCGACGAAACGGGCCCGCACCAGTTCGCTGGGGCGGGCCCGTTCCGCGTAGAGAGGATCATCAGGTGAGCGACGACCTCGCCCCTGGTTTCGTACGGGTCCGGCTGGACCTCGCCTACGACGGCACCGACTTCTCCGGCTGGGCCCGCCAGCGCGGCCGCCGCACGGTGCAGGGCGAGCTGGAGTCGGCGATCACGACCGTGCTGCGGCTGCCGGAGCCGGTCGAGCTGACGGTGGCCGGCCGGACCGATGCGGGTGTGCACGCGCGGGGGCAGGTGGCCCATGTGGATCTGCCGCGTGAGGTGTGGGAGCGCGAGGAGGGCAAGCTGCTGCGGCGCCTGGCCGGGCGGCTCCCCTGGGACGTGCGCGTGTGGCGGGTGAGCGAGGCGCCGGCCGGGTTCAACGCGCGTTTCTCGGCGATCTGGCGGCGCTACGCCTACCGGGTCGGCGACCATCCCGGCGGCGTGGACCCGCTGCTGCGCGGGCACGTGCTGTGGCACGACCGGCCGGTGGACGTGAACCTGATGAACGAGGCCGCGACCCTGCTGCTGGGCGAGCACGACTTCGCCGCGTACTGCAAGAAGCGCGAGGGCGCGACGACCATCCGGCGGCTGCTGGAGCTGCACTGGGAGCGGGACGCCCAGGGGCTGGCGGTGGCGACGGTCCGGGCCGACGCGTTCTGCCACAACATGGTGCGCGCGCTCGTCGGCGCGATGCTGCTGGTCGGCGACGGCCACCGCCCGGTGGGCTTCCCCGGTGAGGTGCTGGCGGGCAAGGTGCGGCACTCGGCGGTCAACGTCGTGCGGCCGCACGGGCTCACGCTGGAGGAAGTCGGCTACCCGGCCGACGAGTTGCTGGCCGAACGGGCGGTGGCCGCCCGCAACAAGCGGTCGCTGCCCGGCTGTTGACGGATCCGCTCACCCCCCCGCAGCGGCGCCGCTAACCGGCGGACGCGGTGGCGGCCTCGTCGCGGCCGCGCTGCACGATGCGGTTGAAGGCGAAGGCGGCGACGTCGGATCCCGCCTGCTGGGCCGCGGTGTCGCCGCCGGTGACGGCCTGGCCGTTGGTGTAGCCGGCGATGGTGAAGTACGCGTACCGGCCGACGGAGTTGGCGGTCAGGCGGCAGGCCGTGGCGTGGCAGAACGTGGGGACTCCGGCGCCGGAAAGCGGCTGGATGTAGCCCTGCGACTGGTTCTTGGCCTTGTCGGCGGCGGCCTTGGTGTCGAAGACGGCGACCCCGACGGTGACCGCGGCCCCTCCCGAGCTGTAGGTGGCGCGTATCACCTGGCGGCATCCGTTGGCGGCGAGCACGTCACCGAGGCCGCCGGCGGTCGCCTCGTAGCAGGTGGTGGTGGTGCTGGTGGCGGCCTTGGCGTACTGCCGCCCCTCCATGGTGAGTTGCTTGCCGGGGAAGAGCCCGTCGACGGAGAGCGGAGCGGTGTCCTTCTTGGCGCTGGACAGGATCGCCAGCGGGTCCGGCGGAGGCGGCGGGGTGACGTCGGAGAAGCTCGGGGACGGCTGTGCCGGGCTCGCGGAGTTCTGCGGGCCGGGGCTGCTGTGGTGGCCGGTGAGGACGACGGCGGTGGCCACGATCCCGGCGACGGCCGCGGCGGCGAGGACGCCACCGCCTGTCAGCAGCATCTTGCGTTTGCGGTTGCCCGCTTCCGTGCGTTCGGCCAGCGCGGACCAGTCGGGCTCGCCCGCCGGGCGCGCGGCGGACGGGGTCTGCGGGAAGGCGCCCTGGGCGAGGCTGCTGGCGGGCGGGGTCCAGGCGGGCCCGTTCCCCTGCTGCTGCTGCTGCTGCTGGCCGGGCTGCTGCTGCGGGTAGCCGTACCCCGACTGCGGGGGCTGTTGCGGATAGCCGTACCCCGGCTGCTGCGGCGGCTGCTGGGGGTATCCGTAGCCCGACTGCTGCGGCTGGCCGGGCTGCTGCTGCGGATAGCCGTAGCCCGGCTGCTGGGGCTGCTGTTGGGGGTATCCGTAGCCCGACTGGGGCTGCTGCGGCTGCTGCTGGTCGGCGCTGGGCGGTCGCTTGAGCGCGCGGAACGGAAGGGTCGGCTGGCCCGGTTTGGGCGGACGCGGCTGTTCGTCGGGTCCTTGGGGCTGCTGCGGCTGCTGGCGACCGTCCGTCATGGCGGGCATCCTATCTGCCTGGTACGACAGGTCCGAGGGCGCCGGAAAACCGCTTTGGGGCCGGTGCGCGGCGGGGTGAGAATCCGGTGCATGGGACACGTTGAAGCGGCACATCTGGAGTACTTCCTGCCGGACGGCCGGGTGCTGCTCGGCGATGTCTCGTTCCGGGTCGGCGAGGGCGCGGCCGCCGCGCTGGTCGGAGCGAACGGCTCGGGCAAGACCACGCTGCTGCGGCTGATCGCGGGGGAGTTGACGCCGGACGGGGGCACGGTGACGGTCGGCGGCGGGCTCGGCGTGATGCCGCAGTTCGTCGGCGCGGTCCGGGACGACCGCACGGTCCGCGACCTGCTGGTGTCGGTGGCGCCCCCGCGCATCCGGGAGGCGGCGCGCGCGGTGGACGCGGCCGAGCTGGACATCATGGCGCAGGACGACGAACCGGCGCAGATGGCCTACGCCCAGGCGCTCGGCGACTGGGCCGAGGCGGGCGGGTACGAGGCCGAGACGCTGTGGGACATGTGCACCACGGCCGCGCTGGGCGTCCCGTACGAGCGGGCGCAGTGGCGGGAGGTGCGCACGCTCTCCGGCGGCGAGCAGAAGCGCCTGGTGCTGGAGGCGCTGTTGCGCGGTCCGGACGAGGTGCTGCTGCTCGACGAGCCGGACAACTACCTTGACGTGCCCGGCAAACGCTGGCTTGAGGAGCGGCTGCGGCTCACCCCGAAGACCGTGCTCTTCGTCAGCCACGACCGCGAGCTGCTGGCCTGCGCGGCCGACCGGATCATCAGCGTCGAACCCGGTCCGGACGGCAGCGACGTGTGGGTGCACGGCGGGGGCTTCGCCACGTACCACGAGGCGCGCAGGGAGCGGTTCGCGCGGTTCGAGGAGCTGCGCCGGCGCTGGGACGAGAAGCACGCGCAACTGAAGCGGCTGGTGCTCACGTTGCGCCAGCAGGCGGCCAACAGCCACGACATGGCCTCCCGTTACCACGCGGCGCAGACCAGGTTGCGCAGGTTCGAGGAGGCGGGAGCGCCGCAGGAGCCGCCACGCGAGCAGCGGATCACGATGCGGCTGCGCGGGGGGCGCACCGGGCTGCGCGCGATCACCTGCCGCGGACTCGGGCTGAGCGGGCTGATGAACCCCTTCGACCTGGAAGTCTTCTTCGGCGAGCGGGTCGCGGTGCTCGGCTCCAACGGCTCGGGCAAGTCGCACTTCCTGCGGCTGCTGGCGGGGGAGGAGGTCGCGCACACCGGGGAGTGGCGGCTGGGCGCCCGCGTGGTCCCGGGCCACTTCGCGCAAACCCACGCCCACCCGTCGCCCGACCACCACCCCTCATCGACGGCGCTTCGCACCGGCCCCTGCTCATGCGAGCTGCTGGGCCGCACACCCGTCGACATCCTGTGGAAGGAGCACTCCCTCGACCGGGGCAAGGCGATGAGCGCGCTGCGCCGCTACGAGCTGGAGCGCCAGGGCGACCAGCGCTTCGAGAACCTCTCCGGCGGCCAGCAGGCCAGACTGCAGATCCTGCTGCTGGAGCTGGCCGGGGCGACGGCCCTGCTGCTGGACGAGCCGACGGACAACCTGGACCTGGAGAGCGCGGAGGCGTTGCAGGCGGGCCTGGAGGCGTACGAGGGCACGGTGCTCGCCGTCACCCACGACCGCTGGTTCGCCCGCTCCTTCGACCGCTTCCTCGTCTTCGGCGCCGACGGCACGGTTCGCGAGTCCCCGGAACCGGTCTGGGACGAGCCCCGGGTGGACCGCTCCCGCTAGAGGGGCGGCCGTGGGCGACACCGTGTCGAACGGCGGCGTGCGCTGCGGCCGCGCTTAGCATCCCACGTGTGAATTCGGGCAAATCCGAAAAACCAGCGGATGCGGCAGTGACTGCCTGGCTGGTCCGGCGGGCCTCCTGGCCGGCCCAGACGGCGGCGGCGTCGCTCGTGCTGGTCGCGGTCTTCGAGGCGTACCGCCGCAGCGGCCTCGACGGCATGGACAACGCCTTCGTCGTCAAGGCGGCCCGCACCTTCCTGGACGGCGGCTCGCCCTACTCCGACCGGCGGTTCCTCTATCTGCCCAGCAGCGTGCTGGCGGCCGTGCCCGAGGCGCTGCTGCCGCCGGTGGTGCTGCGTCCGCTGGTGCCCGCGGTCACCGCCGGGCTGGTGCTCTTCGGGTGGTGGTGCGCGCTGCGGATCTTCCGGGTGTCGCCGCGCAGCAGGCTGGGCGTGCTGGTCGCCGGGGGGCTCGCCTACTTCGCGCCCTTCCGCAGCCTGGTGCTGCTGGGCAACTGGACCGCGGCGTCGGCGGCGGCGCTGCCGCTGGCCCTGCTGCTGATCGTGCGCTCGCGGTGGGTGGCGGCCGGCGCGGTGGTGGGGGCGGCGATCGCGCTCAAGCCGATGCTGGTGCCCGTGGCGCTGCTGTTCGCGATGGCCCGCAGATGGCGGGCGCTCGCGGTGCTCGCCGCCGTCCCGGCGGTCACCTCTGTGGCGGCCGCGGTCGTCATGCCCAATCCCACCTTCTTCTTCTCCCGCACCCTGCCGTTCCTCCTGCACGGCCAGGACGCCTTCGCCCGCCCCTTCGACGCGTCCCTGGTGGCGATCCTGCCGCGGCTGGGGATGCCGCAGTCGGCGGCGCTGCTGGTGGCGACCGCGGGGGCGGCGGGCGGGGTGTGGTGCGCCTGGCGGCGGTGGGCGGGCACGCCGGGCACACAGGGCGGGGACGCCGCGGCCGGGGGGTGGCGGTCGGGCGGCGATCGGGACGGCGACGCGGAGCGGCTGCGCCTGGTGGAGATCGGCGTGATGCTGATGCTCAGCGCCTTCCTGGTCTCCCGGCCCTCCTTCGAGCACTACTCCCTGGTGGTGCTGCCGGCCCTGCTGGCCTCGGCGGCCGTGCCCGGGTCGGTGGTGCGGACCCCGTGGTTCTGGCTGGCCCTGGTGCCGCAGGTGCCGGTGATCCAGTGGCCGCTGCTGCTGCCCGTCACCCGCCGGGCGTTCAAGGACGCGCTGATGCTGTGCGGGCTCGCGGCGCTGCTGGCGTGGCACTGTGTGAAGGGGCGGCGGGTGCTCGTGCCCGAGCAGGGCGGTGCCGCCGGTCCGCGCCCGGCCGGGTCGCGCGCCGCGTACTGAGCCGGTCGGCTGCGCCCGGCGCCCCGCGCGGCCGGGCCGTTTTGACCCGTCCGGCCGACGCCGGGTATCCTGCCAGTTCGTTATGCGTATTGGCTTGCTCGTTCTCACGTGAGAGGCCGTTACGCCGGTCCACCGGGCCGATGACCAGCGATCGTATGCGGTTTGCGTCGCCGTGAGCGGTCATGGCTGTCGTGATCGTCCGGGTGGCCTTGTCAGGACCAACTCACTGAAGAAGCGAAGGCTACGACCGTGCGTACGTACAGCCCCAAGCCCGGCGACGTCCAGCGCCAGTGGCACGTCATCGACGCGCAGGACGTCGTCCTGGGCCGTCTGGCCTCCCAGGCCGCGTCCCTTCTCCGGGGCAAGCACAAGCCGGTGTACGCGCCCCACGTCGACACTGGTGACTTCGTCATCATCATCAACGCCGACAAGGTGCACCTGTCCGGCAACAAGCGGACCCAGAAGATGGCCTACCGCCACTCCGGCTACCCGGGTGGTCTGCGGTCGGTCCGCTACGACGAGCTGCTGGAGAAGAACCCGGAGAAGGCCGTCGAGAAGGCGGTCAAGGGCATGCTCCCCAAGAACACCCTGGGCCGTCAGATGCTCTCGAAGCTGAAGGTCTACGCAGGTGCCGAGCACCCGCACGCCGCGCAGCAGCCGGTCCCGTTCGAGATCACGCAGGTTTCGCAGGGCTAGTCCCGGCCACCAGCT
>CAYNNX010000356.1:0-7404 GCA_964398515.1 uncultured Streptantibioticus sp.
AGCAGTTGGCGGAGTTGCGGACGCTGGAGGAGATCGTCGCGTTCATGGCGGGCTCGGCTGCCGCCTCGGGCCCGGCGGTTCCGGCTGGGGCGGCGTCCGCGGTGCAGGCCCCGGTGCGGGCTGCTGGGCCGGCCTCTGGGCTGGATCGGGGTTCGGTGGCGGCTGCGTTGTTGGAGGTTGTGGCGCTGAAGACGGGTTATCCGGCGGAGATGCTGGAGTTGGGGATGGATGTCGAGGCTGATTTGGGGATCGATTCCATCAAGCGGGTGGAGATCATGGGGGTTTTGCAGGAGCGGTTCGCCGGTGGTGTGGTGGCCGGGCCTGAGCAGTTGGCGGAGTTGCGGACGCTGGAGGAGATCGTCGCGTTCATGGCGGGCTCCGGCACCGGCTCCGCCGACCCCGCCGGGGCCACTCAGGAGCCCGCCGAACCCGCGCCCGCCCCCGCTCCCTCGGCCGCGGCGCCGCAGGGCGGCCGGATCGGCCGGGCCCACGCCGCACTGGTCACCCTGCCCGCGCCCGACCTGCTGGTCGGCGCCTACCCCGAGGGCGCCGCCGCGCTCGTCGTGGACGACGGCGGCGAACTGGGCGCGCAGATCGCCGGGCAGCTGACGCGGACGGGCTGGAGGGTGCACGTCCTGCGGCTGCCGGGCGTTCCCGAGCGGATCTCCGGTGTCGCCGACCACGCGCTCACGGGCTGGGGCGTCACCGAACTCGCCGGCCGCGTCGAGGACATCCTCGCCGACCGGATCAGCCTGGTGCTCGACCTCACCACCGTCCACCACACCGACTGGGCCGACGGGGTGCGCCGTCTGACGCACACCCTGCTCGTGGCCAAGCACCTCGTCGAGCCGCTGACCACCGCCGCCGCGTTCGGCCGGGCCGCCTACGCCACCGTCACCCGGCTCGACGGCGCGTTCGGCCTCGGCGGTGTCGCCGAGGAACAGGCCCCCGCGGCCGGTGTGGCGGGCCTGGTGAAGACCCTCGCCATCGAGGCGCCCGAGGTCTTCGCCCGCGCCGTGGACCTCGCCCCCGCGCTCGACGCGCAGACCGCGGCGGCCCTCGTGCTGGACGAGGTCAACGACGCCGCTGGCGAGCCGGCGCAGGTGGGCCACGACGGCACCCGCCGGGTCGCACTCACCCTCGGCGAGCGGCCGCTGACCGGGCCGGGCCCGGATGTCCCGCCGCTCACCGGCGACGACCTGCTGGTGGTCACCGGCGGCGGGCGCGGCATCACCGCCGCGTGCATGGCCGAACTGGCACGCCGTCATCAGCCCGGGCTGCTGCTGCTCGGCCGGACGCCGCTCCAGGACGAACCCGCGTGGGCGCGCGGGGCACAGGACGCCGCGTTGAAGGCCGCGGCCGCCGCCGAACTGAAGGCGCGGGGCGAGAAGCCCACGCCCAAGCGGGTCGAGCAGCTCTACCGCGCGGTCGTCGGCAGCCGGGAGATCCGCCGCACTCTGGCGGAGGTGCGGGCCGCCGGAAGCCAGGCCGAGTACCTGGCCGTCGACATCACCGACCCGGCCGCCACCGCCGAAGCCCTCGCCCCCTACCGCGAGCGCGTCACCGGCCTGGTGCACGGCGCGGGCGTGCTGGCCGACCAGCTCATCGCCAACAAGAAGGCCTCCGAGATCGAGCGGGTCTTCGCGCCCAAGCTGGCCGGGCTGCGCTCGGTGGCCGCCGCGCTGCCCGCCGACACCCTGCGCCATGTGGTGCTGTTCTCCTCGGTGGCCGGCTTCTTCGGCAACCGGGGCCAGTCGGACTACGCGATGGCCAACGAGGTGCTCAACGCGTGGGCCTCGTCGTGGAAGGCGCGTCACCCGCGGGCCCGGGTCACCTCGCTCAACTGGGGCGCCTGGGACAGCGGAATGGTCTCCCCGGAGATCAAGGCGGTCTTCGAGGAGCGCGGCATCGCCTTGATCCCGGTCGGCACCGGGACCCGGATGATCGCCGAGCAGATCGGCCCCGAGCACGCCGACGACGTCGTCACGGTGCTCGGGCCGACCACCCCGCTGTCGCGGCGTGAGGCGGCCGTGCCCGCCACGGCCGTAACGGTCGAGCGGTCGCTGTCCGCCCTGCGGGACGATCCGATCGTGGCCGACCACGTGATCGGCGGGGCTCCCGTGCTCCCCGCGGCGGTCGCGCTCGGCTGGGCGATCGGCGCGGTGGAGCGCGGCGGCGGCACCCAGGTGCGCCAGGTACGCGACTTCGCGGTGCACAAGGGGATCGTCTTCGACGGCACCCAGCCCGAGCGCTGCCGCCTGGTGATGACCCCGGCCACCGGGGACGCCGTCGAGGTGGCCATCCACTCCCACGGCGCGGACGGCACCCTGCGACCGCACTACGCGGCCGTCGTCGCCCCGGCGGCGGCACCCGCGGACGCCGTCGTGGGCGGGCTGCCGCCGCTGGGCGGGGGCCGGGACGCCTCGGGCCTGTACACCGACGGCACCCTCTTCCACGGCGCGTCCCTGCGCGGGGTGCGCCGGATCCTGGCCGAGAGCGGGTCCCGGCTGGTCCTGGAGTGCGCGCTGCCGGAACACCGGCCCGCCGCGGGCGCCTTCGGCGGCTCGCTCTTCGCTCCGGGCACGGCCGATCTGCTGCTCCAGGCGGGCCTGGTGTGGGTGAGGCTCTTCCGCGGCTCGGCCGGACTGCCGCTGTCCGTGGCCCGGGCCGACCTGCACCACCCGCTGCCCGACGGCGAGCCGTTCCTGGTCGTGGTCGAGCCCGCCGCGTCGGCCGACGGCGGCGGTGCCACCCTCGCCATCACCGCCTGCGACCCCGACGGCCGGGTGCTCACCCGCCTCGACGGTGTCTGCGTGGTCTCCGCGCCCCAGCTGGCGGCCAAGTTCGTCAGCGGCTGACGGATCCCGCCCCGCTCCCGAAGTACGCGATCGGGCCGGTCCGGACGTTCCACGCGATGCCCGCCGTCCGGGCCGGCCGCCCCTCAGAAGGGATCCCAAGCTCTCATGAGCAAGTACGCCATCGTCGGCCTCTCCTGCCTGTTCCCGGGAGCGCACAGCCCCGCCGAGTTCCGGCGCAACCTCCGCTCCGGGGCGGACAGCCGCCGGGAAGGGGGCGAGGAGGTCTTCGGCGCTCTCCCCGAGGCCCGGGACCTCGATCCGCAGCACGGCATCTACTGCCGCCGGGGCGGCTTCATCACCGGGTTCGACTTCGACCCGAGCGGCTACCTCGTCGAACCGGACCGCCTCGCCCGGCTCGACCGGATCTTCCACTGGTCGCTGCACGTGGCGAGGGAGGCCCTGCGCGACAGCGGCCAGGCCGCGGCGCCGCAGGTGCTGACCCGCACGGGGCTGATCCTGGGCAACTACTCCTTCCCGACCCCCGCCTCGGCCCAGGTCAGCGTGGCGCTAGCCCAGGAGGCCGTGCTGGAGGGGCTGCGCCTGGCCGAACTGCCCGCGCTCGGCGCCCTGCCGCAAGCCGCCCCGCTGATCGACCGGGACGCCCTGGAGCCCGAGAACCTGCGGGTCAGCGGCTCCCCGGCCGGCGTCGCGGCCGCCGCGCTGGGACTCGGCGGTCCCCGCTACGCCCTGGACGCGGCCTGCTCATCGGCGCTGTACGCGCTCAAGCTGGCCTGCGCCCACCTCGCCGCCGGGCAGGCTGACCTGATGCTGGCCGGCGGGGTCTGCGCCCCCGACCCCACCTTGATCCACCTGTCCTTCTGCGATCTGCACGCCTACCCGCAGGACGGGTTCAGCCAGCCCTTCGACAGCCGGTCCGGAGGCATCCTCACCGGCCAGGGGGCGGGCATGGTCGCGGTCAAGCGGCTGGCGGACGCGGTACGAGACGGCGACCGGATCCACGCCGTGATCGACGGCATCGGGCTGTGCAACGACGGAAGCGGCCGCCACCTGCTCGTCCCGCAGGCCGACGGGCAACTGCGGTCGTACCAACTCGCCTACGCGGAGGCGGGTGTCGACCCGGCCGCCATCGACTACCTGGAGTGCCACGCCACCGGCACGCCGATCGGGGACGCCACCGAGGCCGAGTCGGTCGCCGCGTTCTTCGGCGAGCGGGGCAGGGTGCCGCTGCTCGGCTCGGTCAAGGGCAACATCGGGCACCTGCTCACCGTGGCCGGGCTGAGCAGCCTGCTCAAGGTCATCCTGGCCATGGCCGACGGCCACATCCCGCCGACGGTCGGGGTGACGCAGCCGGTCGGCTCGGCGGACGGCAGAGTCGGCGACGGCGTCCTGGTGCGCGCGGGCCGGGACTGGCCGCAGGGCGAAGGGCCGCGCCGGGCGGCGGTCTCCGCCTTCGGCTTCGGCGGCACCAACGCGCACGTCGTCCTGTCCCAACCGGACCCCGGCGACCCGGCCGCCGCGCCCCCGGCGACCCCGGCCGCCCTCGATGTGATCGGGCTCGGGGCGCACTTCGGCTCCTTCGACTCCCTCGACGCCTTCGAACGCGCCGTCCACGACGGTGCCGACGCGCTGCGGCCGTTGCCCGAGCGGCGCTGGCGCGGCCTGGAGCAGACCACGGGCGGCTCGCTCGCCGACGCCGGAATCGGCCCCGAGTCGCTGCCGCGCGGGGCGTTCGTCGACGACGTCGGCATCGACCCGGTGGACCACAAGATCCCCCCGGCCGACCTGCGAACGTACAACCTCCAGCACGCACTTGCCACCAAGGTCGCCGACGAGGCGCTGCACGACGCCGGGTTCGGCCGGGCCGTCCCCAAGGGCCGCACCAGCCCCCCGCCCCGCCGGATAGCGGTCGTGGTGGCGATGGAGACCGAGCCCTACACCCATGCCCGGATCACCCGCTACAGCCTCGGCGGCTTCCTGCGCCGGGAGTTCGACCGGGCCGGTCTCCAACTGACCGAGGAGCAGCGGTCGGCGCTCGCGGCGGTCGGCCGGGACGCGGTGGTCGACCCGATCGGGGCGAACGAGGTGCTGAGCTACATCGGCAACGTGATGGCCAGCCGGATCTCCTCGCTGTGGAACCTCACCGGCCCGTCGTTCACCGTCTCCGCCAACGGCTCGGGCACCGTCGAGGTGCTCGGGATCGCGCAACTGCTGCTGCTGGACCCCGGCATCGAGGCGGTCCTGGTCGCGGCGGTGGACCTCGCGGGCTCGGCCGAGAACCTGCTGCTGCGGCCCGACACCGTCGCCGACGGCGGGCTGACCTTCGGCGAGGGCAGCAGGGGGCGGCGCATCGGCGAAGGGGCGGGGGCGGTCGTGGTCACCCGGTCCGGTGAGGCCCGGGTGCCGGTCTACGCGCGCCTGGAGTCGATGGCGGTGCGGCACTCGGCCCCCGTGGACGGGGCTCTGCCGCAGGCCGACGCAGCCTGCCTGGCACAGGCCGCCGAGGCGGCACTCGCCGAGGCCGGGGTCACCGCGGCCGACATCGGCTACCTGGAGGCCCACGCGGGCGGGACGCCGATCCAGGACCGGGCCGAGCTCGCCGCCCTGGCCCGGGTCTACCCGGCCGGCAGCGGCAGTGTGGCGCTGGGCAGCGCCAAGGCGCAGATCGGCGACGCCGGATGCGCCGCGGCCATGGCCGGACTGATCCGCACCGTACTCGGCCTCCACCACGGCTATCTGCCGGGCAGCACGGGGTGGCAGCGGCCGGCCGCGGAACTCGCCGGGGACTTCGCCACCTCCGCGTTGTACGTCCCCGACGCCTCCCGCCCCTGGCTGCGCTCCACCAAAGGCAGCCGCCGGTACGCGGCCGTGAACGTGATCGGCGACGGCGGCGCCCACGGGCACCTGGTGCTGTCCGCGGGCGCCGGGCGGGGCCGGATCACGCCGACCGACTGGCAGCGCGCCGGCGGCCCGGTACTGCTGCCGCTGGCCGCCGACTCCCCCGACGGGCTGCTGGCCGCCGTCGAGCAGCACCGGGCGCTGCTGGACGGCGGCGCCGACCCGTGGGCCCTCGCCGCTCAGGCCGCCCGGTCGCTGCCCGGAAGGCGGTTGCGGGCCGTGCTGGTCGGGCGGGACAGCGCGGAACTGCGGCTCCAACTGGAGCTCGCCGCCCGCGACCTGCCCGCGACGCACGCCCGGGGCGGCGAATGGGCCACCCCCGCCGGCTCCTTCTCCACCGCCCGGCCGATCGGTGCGGACGGCAAGGTGGCCCTCGTCTACCCCGGAGCGTTCAACTCCTACCCGGGACTCGGCCGGGACTTCTTCCGGGCCTTCCCCGGGCTGCTCGACCGGTTCGAGTCCCAGGCGGACGAACCCGCCCGGCTGCTGCGCGCCGACCGGCTGTATCCGCGCACCCAGACCACTCCCGACCGGCGCGAGTCGATGGAGCTGGAGGCACGGCTCGGCGAGGACGTGCCGTTCATGCTCGCCACCGGCACCAGCTTCGCCATCCTGTACACCGAGCTGATCCGCGAGGTGCTCGGCGTCACCGCGCACGGCGGATTCGGCTACAGCCTGGGCGAGTCCAGCATGCTGTTCGCCACCGGCGGCTGGCTGCCCGAGGGCCGCCGCGACGACCTGATCAGCGACACACCGATCTTCCGCGACCGGCTGTGCGGCCCGCGGCGGACCGTGCGCGAGCTGTGGAAGCTGCCCGAGCACACCCCGGACAAGGACGTGTGGGCCGGCTACGTCCTGCTGACCGGGGCGGCCACGGTACGGGCCGCGCTCGCCCGGTACGACCGGGTGTACCTGACGCACGTCAACACGCCCGGCGAGCTGGTGATCGCCGGGGATCCCGCGCAATGCCGCGCCCTGATCGAGGAGTTGGCGTGCCCGGCGGCGCGCTCCCCGGTCGGCGTGGTGATGCACTGCCCGGCGGCCGACCCCGAACTCGACGGTCTCGCCGGGCTGAACGACTACCCGACCGGTTCCCTCGGCGGCCTGGAGCTGTTCAGCGCGTACGACTACCAGGCGATCCCCGGGCTGGACCGGGAGCGGATCTCCCGGCGCATCGCCCACACGCTGCGCTCCACCATCGACTTCCCGCGTCTGGTGCGGACCGCGTACGACCACGGCTTCCGCTACTTCATCGAGGCCGGGCCGGGCGCGACCTGCTCCCGCTGGATCCGCGACACGCTGGGGGACGCGGCGCACGTGGCCGTGCCCGTCGACCGGCGCGGGATGCCGGCCACGAAGTCGGTCGCCCAGCTCGTGGCCCGGCTGGTCGGCCACGGCCTGGAGGTGGACCTGCCGGCGCTGTTCGGCCCCGTCCCGGCAGGCGCCGCCGCTTCCGCCCGCGCGACCCGGTTCCGGGTGGGCGGCGGCGACCCCATCCCGGCCCGGGTCGCCCGCGGTGCCCGCGCGATCGCCCCCGCCGCCGGCCTGCTGCCCGCGCCCCGACCCGTCGCCGTCCCCGCTTCCGTCCCGTCCGTCCCGCCGGAGGAGCCAGCGCTCATGCCAGCCGACCCGACCCTCGCCGACGCCGCGGCGATCGCCTTCGACGGCGACCCGATGTCCATCCTGCCGT
>CAYNNX010000357.1:0-1656 GCA_964398515.1 uncultured Streptantibioticus sp.
CGAGTCCTCAGCAGCCCAGGAATCAGACACCACCTCCTGCGGATCGAGCGCATGGCCGGCTTCACCATCATCGAACGCACCCGCCCGCTCACCGCAACACCGCGCGGCCAGGTGTTTTTGTGGCGAGCCGCACAAGTCCTCGCCCTCGGGGGCCAGCCGCCGGCCAGCCGACTGCAACCGACCCGATAACCGGGTACGCCTAGGATTGCGGGGGTGACGGCAAGTATCAGCGACATCGAGAAGGCAGCCGAGGTGCTGCGCGCCGGCGGCCTGGTGGCCCTCCCGACCGAGACCGTCTACGGACTGGGCGCCAACGCCGAGGACCCCGCCGCCGTCGCGCGCATCTTCCAGGTCAAGGGACGTCCGCCCTCCCACCCGCTGATCGTCCACATCGGCGGCGCGGAGCAGCTGGGCGACTGGGTCGTGGAGGTGCCGGCGACGGCGCGCCTCTTGGCCGAACGCTTCTGGCCGGGGCCGCTCACGCTGGTCCTGCGGCGTGGTCGCCGGGTGCCCCTCGGAGCGACGGGGGGCCTGGAGACGGTGGCCGTGCGCGTGCCCGGCCACCCTGTCGCCCTAGCGCTGCTGTCGGCCTTCGGTGGCGGTGTCACGGCCCCTTCCGCCAACCGCTTCGGCTCGGTCAGCCCCACCACGGCGGACCATGTCCGTGCCGAGCTCGGCAACGCCGTCGATTTGGTGCTGGACGGTGGTCCCTGCGAGGTCGGCGTCGAGTCGACCATCGTCGACGCCACGGGCGATGCCCCGGTCATCCTGCGGCCGGGCGGGGTGTCGCGCGAGGATCTCGAAGCGGTGCTGGGGTGCCCGCTGGCGATGCCCTCGACCAGCCGTGTCCGCGTGCCGGGCCAGCATCCGTCGCACTACGCGCCGCGTGCGCGAGTCGTCCTCGTCGACCCCGAGAAGATCGTCGCCGAAGCGGAGCTCGAGCAGGGCCTGGGGCACCGGGTTGGGGTCTTCCTTCCTCCCGCCTTCGCCGACGCTCCAGTGAAGGCGCACGCCGTGGTGACGGTCCCCGGTTCGCCGGCTGCCTATGCCCGCGGGCTGTACGGGTTCCTGCGCGAACTCGACCAGCAGGGGTGCGACCTCATCGTCGCGTCCCTGCCCGCGGAGGAGGGCCTGGGACTCGCGATCGCCAACCGGCTCCGCCGCGCCGCGGGGCCCCGTACCTCCGCGTGACCAGCATCGGGATCGGTGGCGTGCCCGAGCAGCCACGGCCGTGGCGGTCAGGACGCGGCGGGCACCGCCACATCGAGGCCGCGGGCCGCGACGAGCTGCGCGCTGCCGTCGGCCAGGCGGTAGCACAGGCCCACCACGGCCGCCTGCCCGGCGGCGACCTTCTCGGCGAGCACCCGGGAGCGGTCCAGCAGCAGGTCGACGGTGTGCCTTATGTGCTCGGCGAGGATCTCTTCGGCACTCACGCGTCCGGCGGCCCGCGCCGCCAGCACACTGGGCGTCACCCGCTCCACGACGTCCCGGACGTACCCGGCCGGTGTCATGCCGTCCTCCAGCGCGGCGCACGCCGCGCCGACCGCGCCGCACGAGTCGTGGCCGAGGACCACGACCAACGGGCAGCCCAGCACGTCTACGCCGTACTCGATGCTGCCCAGCACCTCCGGGCCCATGACGTGGCCGGCGGTGCGC
>CAYNNX010000357.1:1666-7396 GCA_964398515.1 uncultured Streptantibioticus sp.
GTCGAAGATAATCTCGGCGGCCAGCCGGGAGTCGGAACAGCCGAACAGCACGGCGAAGGGCTGCTGGGATGGTGCGGTCTCGGCGCGGCGGGTGGCGTCCTGGTTCGGGTGCTCGGGGATGCCCGCGACGAAGCGCTGGTTACCGGCCAGCAGCAGCTCGAAGGCGTCACGGGGCGTCGGGCTCTGGATCTCGGTCATGGCTGCAGCCTAGCCACGGGAGCTGGAACTTTCGTAAATTGAAGAGCGAGCCGCTGGCAGGGAACGCGTGTGACACCGGAGATCGACTACCCGGGGGTGTTCGCCGCCCTTCCGAGCCCGTGCCTGGTGCTCGGCACGGACCTGGTGATCGCCGCTGCCAACCGGGTCTTCTGCGAGGTGACCGGACGGAGCCGGGTGGAGCTGCTCGGGCGGTACCTCTTCGACGTCTTCCCGGACAACCCCGCCGACCCGGAGGCCGACGGGGTGGACACGCTGAAGGCGTCACTGCACCGTGTCCTGTCCTCTGGCCACACCGATCACATGGCGTTGCAGAAGTACGACATCCCGGTCGCCGGCAACCCCGACGCCTTCAAGGAGCGGTGGTGGACCGCGATCAACGTGCCCGTCCTCGGCCCGGACGGCAAGGTCGCCTGGATCATCCACCGGTCCGAGGACATGACCGACGTCGTCCGCGCCCACCGCACCGCGCACCTGCCCGCGGTCAGCCCCGGCCGGGAAGCGGCCATGGAAGCCGAGCTGTACGCCCGGGCCCGGCAACTGCAGCAGCTGAACGAGGAACTGCGGCAGGCCCACGCCCGTGAACGGCGCATCGCCGTCGCCCTCCAGGAAGCCATGCTCCACTCCCCGGACCTGGACCGGCACCCGAACATCGCCGTGCGCTACCTGCCCGCGACCGGATCACTGAACGTGTGCGGCGACTGGTACGACGCGGTGGACCTGCCCGGGGACCGTTTCACCGTCACGGTCGGCGACGTGGTCGGCCACGGGCTGGTGGCCGCCGCCGTCATGGGCAGGCTCCGCAGCGCGCTGAGCGCCGCCACTCGCACCGTCCACGGCCCCGCCCAGGCACTGGAGGTCCTGGGGCTCTATGCCCGCTCGGTCGAGGGAGCCCTGGCCGCCACCGCCGTCCAGGTCCTCGTCGACTGCCACAGCCACCTGCTCATCTACAGCAGCGCCGGCCACCCCCCACCCGTCCTGCTGCACCCGGACGGCTCCTGCGAGCTGCTCGACCAGGCCACCGACCCACCGCTGGGCGCCCGTCCCGAACACGTCCCCCGCCCCCAGGCCAACGCCACCTACGCCCCCGGCGACACCCTCATCCTCTACACCGACGGTCTGATCGAACGCCGCGGTGAGGACATCGACGCGGGCCTGACCCGCCTGACCTCCACTCTCGCCACCTGCACCGAATTCGGCGCGGAACACCTCGCCGACGCCCTCCTCGCCCGCCTGGGCCTCGCCAGCGGCGCAGGCGACGACATCGCCATCGTCGTCGTCCGCCTGGACCGAACGACCCGACCGTACTGATCAGGCCCGGTTCGGCCATGAAGGAAGGCGGCCGGCTTGGTGCGGTCGCATGGCGGCTCTGGCAGTCCGCCCCGTCAACACCGCCGGTTGCGGCAGGGCTTTGTCACGATGCCCGTTATGCAGCAGTTGCCGATCCCCTGCCCCGCTCACCTCATCCCGGACGCCACCGGCACCGACGCTTTCCACGCCGCGTACCGGCAGGCCATGGCGCAGCACGCGGTATTCGTCGCCATCGAACCGGAAAGACGTCAGGTGTGGACCGTCAAAGCGGACACGCTCACCGTCGGCGCCGGCCACACCATCGACGACGCGGTGAACGAGGCGGTCCGGGCCGCGATCACCCGCCTGGTCCAAAACCGTGAGGTCGAATGGGACGCCTACACGGGCCCGGTGTACTTCATGATGCACGGCGTGCGCAGCGAAGAACGGGCCCGCGAACTCGCGGCCGCCTGGAGGTATAGGCGAGGAAGACGCCGACCTGGCTGTTCTCGATCCGGCCCGCAGTGCCGGTGTACTGCCGCTGCACGCCCGCTGAACCGGTGCCCTTCTTCATGAAACCTGTCTCATCGACGATCAGTACGCCGTTGTCGTCGCCGAGATGCTCGAGGACGTAGGCGCGGATGTCGTCGCGGACCGCGTCGGCGTCCCAGCGGGCGGTTCGCAGCAGCCGCTGCATCGGCCCGGGGCGGGCGTGGCCGGCCTGTTCGGCCAGCCGCCAGCAGTTCTTCCGCTCGACGCCGGACAGCAGTCCGAGCACGAAGGCGCGGGCCGTGGCACGCGGTTCCACCCGCGTGAACCGCCCAGCGATCCGGGCCATGGCCTGTCCGAACATCGCCCGCCAGTGGGCAGCGTCTACGCTGTGGCCCACGGCCACCGCACGATCTTCAGGAGTCGAGACAACCTCCGATGATCACGCGGTGGCCGCCGCAACCCTCACGCGGGTCCGGCGCCAGATCGCGGATCAGGAAAGATCAACCCCCGCGTACTCCAGCGGCGGCACGATCGCCTGAGCGTCCGCGCCTTCGCCCACCCACAGGCCGATCAGGAATGCCGCCGTCGCCTCCATCAGGCCTGCCCGATCGAGCCCTCCTCCGTTGACCGGCACGCAGCCGAGATCGCGAACAAGGAGTCGGATGGTCTCAAGAGCTGGTGCATCGTCACCGCAGAGCGGCACCGCGAGCGGGCGTCCGTCGAAGACGGGCGGGGTCCTGCACCACACGCTCTCGTGACAGAGGTTGAATGCCTTGACCACCGACGCGCCGGGCGCTGCGGCCGCGATACGCTCGGCAGCCGAGGGCCCGCCCCGGGTCTCGAGGACGAAGCCCGGCGCCACCGGGTTGGTGCAGTCGACCAGCGTCCGTCCTCGTACGGCGTCGGCCAGGCCGGACACCATGCCGACCGCCGCCGAATACGGCACGGCCAACAACACCGCGTCCTGGCCGTGCTCGGCTGCGTCCCGCAGAGTTCCCGCCCGTCCGCCGATCCGGTCGGCAAGGGCAGCAGCGCGGACTGTGTCCCGCCCGCCTACCAGCACGTCGTGGCCGACCTGCGCCCACCGCGTACCCAGCACCCGCGCCATAGTTCCCGTACCGACAATCCCGATCCTCATCATGTCCAACCTCCTTGCACGACCTGCCAGTCAGAATCGGGACGACACTAGGAAACTGCTCGGGCACCATCTGGTAAGTGACCACTGACCACGGCTTCATCGCCGACTGCCGAGCCCGGCTCGCCTTCGATCTGCTCGCCAACACCTGGAATTCCGTCGTGGTGTGGGCGCTGCGCGAGGGGCCCTCGCGGCCCGGTGAACTGCGCGAGCGGATCGGTGGGATCAGCCCCAAAGTACTCACGGAGACGCTGCGTCGGCTCCAGTTCAACGGATTGGTGGAGCGCCGCGCGTACGCCGGGTCGCCGCCGCGCGTGGAGTACACCCTCACCGGGCTGGGGCGGACACTGCTGGAGCCGGTGGAGGCGTTCGGCGCCTGGGCCTTCGAACACGGCGAAGACGTGATGGCAGCCCGAGAGCAGGCGGAAACAGCTGAACACGGTCGCGGTTGATGCCCATGGCAAGCGGCTCGGCAGCCCTCGGGACCCATCACGAAGTCGCACTGGAGTATTAATAGTGGTGAGGATCGCGTGCGTTGCGCACGGAGGCGGCGGCGCGGTCGATCAGCTCGGGGAAGGCCGACCGCACCGGTTCGCTCAAGCCGGTGCCCAGCCCGACGTCGGACGCCTCTACGACGTGCACCACCACCTCGCGCGGGAGTCGGTCGAGGGCCGCCGCCAGGGCGAAGGTCTCCCCCAGAGCGAGGGCGTGGGTGCTCGCCGAACGGCTCGGGTACGCAACCGCGTCCACCGGCAGGGTGTGCAGGCGCCCGGGGTGCGCGGGCCGCATGCGGACGGCTTCCACCACGATCACGGTGTCGTCGTCGCGCCACAGGTCGAGCATGCGGCCGGGTTCGCCGTCGCTGACGGCCAGCACGGTGTCGTCGGGTACCTGGTCGCGCAGGGCCTCGACCGCCGCTGGGCCGACGCCGTCGTCGCGGCGGAAGGGGTTGCCGACGCCGATCACCACGATCCGGCCGGTCATGTGCGCTCCACCGTCAGGTCGAGGAAGTGCGTGGCGCAGGAGATGCACGGGTCGTGGTTGCGGATGGCCCGCTCGCACAGGGCGGTGAGCTCCTCGTCGTCGGCGGCGGGGCCCGGACGGTCCAGGCGCGACTGGACGGCCCGGCGCAGGTCCTCCTCGATAGCCGACTGGTTCTGGGCGGTGGGCGGGATGATCCGGGCCGCGGTGAGCGTGCCGTCCTCCGCCATGGCGTAGCGGTGGTAGAGCAGACCGCGCGGTGCCTCGGTGGCTCCGGTGCCGACCGCCTCCCGCGGCGGGACGTCGACGGCCGGCCGGGGCGGTGGTTCGTAGGCGTCGGTGATCCGCAAGGCTTCGTCGACCGCGTGTACCACTTCCACCGCTCGAACGACGATGCTGTGAAAGGGGTTGCGGCAGACCGCGCCCGCGACCGGATCGCCGAGCCCCGCGTCCCGCGCAGCCTCGGCCGCCGCGGGGTGCAGCCAGCGGCCGCTGATCGCGTATCGGGCCAGTGAGCCGGTGAGGTAGCGACGGCCGTCGAGGGTGGCGGTCAGGGCGGTGGAGTGCGGCGCCTGCTCTTCGCGCACGTGCTGCTCGAAGTCGTGGACGGCGAACTCGCGCTGCGGGGCGCTCCGCTCGGCGTCCGTGCCGTCTGCGGCGGCCATGACCGTCGGTGTACCGGAGTCGATGGCGTATCGGCCCGGATCGCGCAGTGCGAGCAGGTCGTAGTCGCACACGGCGTCGGGGAAGTCGAAGGCGGCCACCCACCGCACGGTCTCCAGGGCGTCCTCTCGTGCCTGCCGCAGCCGTTCCGCGAGCGGACGGAGTTCCTGTGCCGTGGGGGCGCGGTAGAAGCCGCCGACGCGGACGTTGACCGGGTGGATGGGGCGGCCGCCGAGCTGTTCCAGGATCGCGTTGCCGGTCTGTTTGATCCTCAGCCCGCGTTCGACGGCGGCGCGGTGGTCGCGGGCGAGTTCGACGGCGCTGGGGTAGCCGAGGAAGTCGGGGGCGTGCAGGAGATGGATGTGCAGTGTCTGGCTCTCGATCCACTCCCCGCAGTACAGCAGGCGACGCAGCTCCGCGACAGGCCCGTCCACGGTGACGTCGCAGGCGTTCTCGATCGCCTGGCAGGCGCTCATCTGGTAGGCGACGGGGCAGATGCCGCAGATGCGGGCGGTGATGTCCGGCGGTTCGGTGTGTCCGCGGCCGACCAGGAACGCCTCGAAGAACCGTGGCGGCTCGTAGATGCGCAGCCGCGCCTCGGCGACCGTTCCGTCGTGTACGCGCAGGTGGAGGGCGCCTTCGCCTTCCACGCGGGCCAGTGCGTCCAGTCGCAGGACGCGGGATCCGCGATGGCTCATGCGGGCCTTTCCGGGGTGGTGTCTGTCGCCGCCTGAGGGCTGTCCTGGTCTTCCGCGGCGAGCTCCGGTACGGGGGCATATTCCGGCGAGGCGGCGTTGAAGGTGCGGAAGACACGCAGGATGTCGCGCTCGCTCATCCCGTCATGGCGCAACTGCCTGATCATGGAGGGCAGGTTGGGGCGGATGGCCGGTCCGAAGCAGCCGTAGCATCCGCGTCCGTAGGCGGGGCAGATGGCGCCGCATCCGGAGTGGGTG
>CAYNNX010000358.1:0-2205 GCA_964398515.1 uncultured Streptantibioticus sp.
TTGAGGTGCTAGTGCCCTTTATCGGGCGTGGGGGTTCAAGTCCCCCCTCGGACACGTACCATTTCCCCACGATCCCTCTTGGATCGTGGGGATTTTTCGTTGTGGAGCGGATCAAGATTGATCTCGGCCCGTACTCTCTGTTGCCCAGGGGCGTAAGAAAGCCGTAGGCCGAGTTGACGGTAGATCTCGGCCTTGTCCTCAGGTTCGGCCTGCTGGACGACGGCCGCGAGGTCGCTGATGGAGCGCACGATCCGGGCGATCTCGTCCCGGGTCATGCGCGCGCGGCGCCCGCGGGTGGTAGTGCGCAGCTCTGTCTCGGCCCGGGCGCGCTTGGCCTGCGTCTCGGCAATCCACTGGGTAACCAGGGCTGGGTCGGCCCCTGCCTCCAGGGCCGCCCGGTGAGTGGCCAGCTTCGCCTCACAGTCCGAGATCACCGCACGCGCGGCTGCCACGGCAGCGGACTCGACCTGGGCCTCTTGGGCACCGACGGCCATCGCGTCGATGGTGTCGTCCAGGCGGTGAGGCAGGAACACCTTCGCCAGCCAGTTGTCGAGCGCCGGGGTGATCCAGCTCTCGCGCAGGTAGACGTTGCGGGGGTGGTGGACGCGGTTGGCGAGCGCGTACTCCTCGGGAAACCGGCAACGGTAGTAGGGGTCATCGTGGGACCGCTGGGCCTGCATGCGACGCCAGCAGGCTTCGCACGTGATGCGGCCGCGGAAGAGATAGGGGTTTCGGGTGCGGTGCTCTTGGTGCGGGGTGCCAGTGCGGGCACGGGCTTGCAGGTGGTTCTGGACGTCGGCGAAGGTTTCGTCGTCCACCAGCGGGGTGTGAACGACTCTCTTGGAGACGATCCACTTGTCCTGGGGGTTCCAGCGCACCGCGGTGGTGTAGCCGAGGGAGACGTCCTCGATGTCGAGGAGGGCCTCGTACTTGTGCTGTCGGTTCCAGACTTGACGGCCGGTGTAGCGGGGGTTGGTGAGGATGGCGCGGACAGCGCTCTTGGCCCAAGCGCGGGTGTCGCGGTGCCGGTTGCGTCCCGGGTCATGGGCCGAGGGGCTGGGGATGCCGTCGCGCGTGAGGCCTTCGGCGATGGCGAAGAGACCGAGACCTGTCAGGAATTCATCGAAGATACGGACCACAACCGGTGTGGTCTCGGGATCGGGCTCCAAGCCGCGCAGCCGCTTGCCTTCGGCAGCCTTGCCAGGGTTGGGGTGCGGGCCGAGGTTGACGAGCCGGTAGCCATAAGGGGGCCTGCCGCCGAGGAAACGGCCTTCCATCAGGGCCTGGGCCGCCATGGCAGTGTGGACGCGGACCTTGATGCGGTTGCGTTCGCCCTTGGACATGCCGCCGAAGACGGACATGATCAGATCGTGGGCCTCGTTGTCCGGATCGACGGCTCCTCCAACCTCGGGAACCCACAACGGGACGCCGTAGTGGATGAAGAGCGGGAAGGTGTTGCCGAATTGGTTGCCGTAGAAGGCCCGTTGCGGCTCACCGATCACCATTGCGTCAAAGCCCCGTTCGGGGTCGGCCAGCGCGGCCAGCAAAGCAGCGGCCTGAGGGCGGCGCTTCCACGGTAGGGCACGCGTGTGTCCGACGTCGAAGTACTCTGCGACGATCCGCCCACCTGTCGGTTCGACCAGGGCTCGGGCACGCGCGAGTTGCCACTGGCGAGACGCCTCTGGATCTTGCTGGTCTTCGGTGGATACCCGCCCGTAGAAGGCGAACGACTTCCCGGCCTCCGGGGGAGCGCCGCTGGGTGGACCATCCGTGGGAGGTAGCCATGGCGGTCTGTAATCGTGAGCTTCGCTGGTCACCCGCATGTCCCTTTCTCTCGACGGGAGTCGATGTCTGCCGTGGACGGCTCGCTGCGGTCGTCCACCGATAGCTCGTTCCGGGAAAGAGAGCCAGCCCGCGCTGCGTGGCGCTGCAACACCCGTAGTAGGGCAGCCGCCGCAGAGGGCCGGAGTTCCGGCTCGGGCAGGGAGAATCGGACCTCGAAGCCCTCTGGCGGCTCGGCGGAGCGGGTGCGAGCGCTCACGAAGCCCCTCGGGGCGTGAGAGTGACCCGCGCCGCGGCACATGCTGGCTGTGGTTCCCTCACGGGCAACTCGGACAAGCGCCGGAAGACCAGCACGTCCTCGTGCTGGATCACTGCGAGCGGGATGCCCGAGCGGCGGGCGTCGCGGACGTTCTTCATCTGGAA
>CAYNNX010000358.1:2305-3578 GCA_964398515.1 uncultured Streptantibioticus sp.
ACGAGGTTCACCGTGCCGTGGAGTGCGGCGGGGATGAGGTGGGTGAGGTGGCGGGCGTCGCCGCAGTGGACGGTTCCGTCTCCGGTGCCGCCTTCGTGTGTGGCAGAGGCGGCGTTGCGGCGGGCGAGGAGGCCCAGCGGTGTTCGTACTCGATGCCGAGTGCGTTGCGGCCGAGGTGGATGGCTTCGACGAGGGTGGTGTCGATGCCGCACATCGGGTCGAGGACCAGGTCGCCGGGGCAGGTGTAGGTGCGGATGGCGTGGGCGGCGATGGCCGGGAGCATTTTGGCGGGGTGGGCGGCGGACCCGGGTACGTAGCGGCCTTTGCGCTGGGCGGGGGCGGAGGTGGGGGCGGTGTTCCACACCGAGACGGGGCAAGGCACGGTGGACTCCCTGGGGTTTTCAGGCGTGGTGGATCGCGGACAGGACGATCAGGTCGCTGTGGGTGACCCCGGGGCTGGCGTCGGCGGGCGGCATGGGTACGAGCCGGTCGGCTGCGGGGTGGGCGTGCGCGATGACGATGTGCTGCAGGCAGCGGAACCCGGCGGTGCGGGCGCAGGCGATGAGCGAGCCGAGCGGGCAGGTGAGCACTCCGGCATCCCGGCGCTGGCGTGTGGCCAGCAGCAGCAGTCCGTCGGCCGGAAGGATCCGGTGGGCGCGGTGGAAGAAGCCGGGCCAGCCGTCCTCCATCGCCCCCGGCATCTCACTGCCGGCGACGGGGAGGGTCTCATCGGGGGACGGAGGGTGTCGGGGTGGAGTTCAGCGAGCAGCACCGGCGGCCTGCCCATGGTGCCGTCGTCGTGGCCAGGGCCGGTGTGGGTGGTGTAGGGGGTGCGCGCGTCCATGCCCGGCGCGGCGTCCTGGATGGAGATCTTCAGCAGGGGTGCGGGGGTGCGGCCGGCAGTGGGTGACGTCGGTGCGGATCTGCTCGATCGCCCAGTCGGGCAGCACGCTTCCCCCCGCGGAGGCAGAGTGCGGCTGGTCGGGGGCGGGGAGCCAGACGGTGGTCGGCAGGGGGCGGGCGGTGTAGGTAGGAGCGGTGTCGCGGCGGCCGGATGGGGTGGTGGACATCGGCGCGTGGCGCCCGGGAGCGGGGAACTCCGTCTGGTGCTGACGTGAAGGAATAGGGACGCAGCCTGGCGGAATTGTCATCACCATCGGAGGTGTTCGAATCAGCCGCCCGACAGAAGGGCGCGCAGAGCTGCGGCGTCTCCCTCCGTGGCAGCCGGTCACATTTGCCCAGGTCGGCGGGTGACCGGTCCAGTAGCGAGCCA
>CAYNNX010000358.1:3678-5399 GCA_964398515.1 uncultured Streptantibioticus sp.
GCGAGCCAGTGCCGAGCCACCCTCGATGTCGGCGTGCCGGGCCGCAAGGGGGCTCGGAAAATTTTTTGTGTTCGATACCGGTCGGCGTAGCTCCGGGAGCGGTGCTGGTCGTCGGGGGCGGGCCGGTGGCGGGCCATCGCACACGCCGGGCCACGGGACCGGCTGTTGCGCGGCGCCGGCGCGCGGTCCGGTCCATCGTTGGCACGGCGGGGTGACAGGGGTGGCGGCAGACGTTGTCCGTCACTCCCCGCAAGGAGAACAGATGCATCACACCGCACGCCCCGCCCACCGCCGCGTTGCCTGCACGCGCCCTGCTGCCAGCTCGCCCCTGAGGCAGCTGGAGGAGTCCTTCCTCGCGCTGGCGGCTGCGACCGTCCCGCTGACCCTGCCCGTACACCTGGTCTGCGAACAGCCGGAGCAGCCTGCGCTCCCCGTCGACCAGGGCCACACCCGTCTCGCCCACCCGGCCACCACACCGGTGTTGCGGGAGCAGACCTGGCGTGAAGTGGTCCGCCGCGCCCAGCAGCTCGGCCGGCCGTGGGACACGGTGGCCGTGGCGATGACCGTACCGGTGCTGCGCCGCATGCTGGCCCGCCTGGCACGCCCCGCCCACCTGGAACGTGCCGAAGTCGAGCAGGAAGCCCTGGCCGCCGTCGCCACCGCCGTGCACACCGTTGATGTGAACGCCGCCGATGTGGGCCGTGAGCTGTTCTCGGCTGCCGACCGGGCGGTCCACCGCCTGGTGCGCGTCGCACGGAGCCAGGCTGCCCGGGAGACCGGGCCGCAGGACGTGCACCTGGGTCGGCTCATCCGTCCGGCTGCACCGGTCGGATGCCAGGGCGCGGCCGACAACGGTGGGGAGGGTGACGAGTACGCGGTACTGGCCGAGGCGGTTTCGGCCCGTGCCGTGGACGCCGCCGAGGCGCCGGCCGCATCGCCTACTCCCCGTCACTCGACGCCCAGCTCGGAACCCCGTACATCTGGGGCGGCGACGGCCCCGCCAACGGCGGGTTCGACTGCACCGGCCTGACCCAAGCCGCCTACCACGCCGTCGGCATCGCTCTCCCCCGCGTAGCGCAGGACCAGTACGACGCAGGACCGCGCCTTCCCGCCCAATCCCCGCTCGCACCAGGTGACTTGCTGATCTTCGGCACTAGCCCGGCCCACATCACCCACGTCGGCATCTACAGCGGCCCGGACCTCATGATCGACGCACCACACTCAGGAGCCGCGGTCCGCGAAACTCCCCATCGAGCTCAGCCGACGCACCGACTTCCAAGGAGCCACCCGGCCCTCACTGCCCAAAGGCACCCCGTGACCGCGCCCACCAGTGCCGAGGCCCAGGCGCTGCTGTCAGCGCTCGCCCGAGCCCTGGCCGGGGTAGCCGCCCTCGCGCTCGTCTTCACGGCAGTGAACGTGACCTTGTTCGCCACCAGCCGAGGTGTCCACCCCGGGATCGCCATCCTCCTCGACCCCATGGCGGGCCTCGCGCTGGCCACCGTCCTGTATGCCGACGCGCGGCTGGCCGCCGGGGCTGCGCCCACCGGGGTGGTCGGCGGCGCCGCGCTGGTTCACCGGCATCAGCCGCCACCCTGATGAACACCTGGTCCTCGATCTGGCCGAACGGCCGGATCGGCTGGCCGGTCCATGCCGATCCAGCTGGCATCGTCCTCCAGGGCGTACCGACCGTGCTACTGATCCTGCTCACCGAGACCATCGCC
>CAYNNX010000358.1:5499-7382 GCA_964398515.1 uncultured Streptantibioticus sp.
GCGGCCACTCTCCGAATCGGAACCCGATAGACCTACCCGATCGGGCGAACAACCCCTTGTCCCGAGAGGGTTTGACACAACGGTTGGGCACAGACCGGGCGACGTGGGGCCCCACGTCGGCGGCAGTGCGCACGCCAGTGCCGTGGCCGTACCCGTGGGCTCCGGAGGCGCGGCGGGCCCGGCACACGGCGATGTGTGGGTACGCGCCATCGCGATCGACGATGCCGTCCGTTCGGCAACCGGTCGGCCGGTGAGCGTCTGGCGGCTCCGATCGGATCTGCACATCGGCCCCAAGCGGGCCCACCAGATCCGCGCCCAGCTCCTCACCCACCGCCCGGACAGCACGTCCCCGCCCTCGTAACCAGCACCGATCGTCCATCTCCCGACCGATCGGAACGCTGGGCCGGTGGCTTGACTTATGGCCGCGCGTGGAGCGTCCATGGTCGTGCCGGCGAAGCCCCGCGGGATCCGCTTTCGCAAGCGTGCACCCACGCTCTTCGCAGGCCCGCTCGGCGGGATGACCGCGATGCGCACGCGCCCGCCACGCAACGTATGCAGCCGCAGCTACTGCGGACTGCCCCCGGCCGGGGACCTCCTATCCAGCACTCGCGGAACCCGAGGTACTCCACCATGTCCGACACCGAGACCGCCAACACCTCTACCCTCCAAGCAGTTCCTGACCCCGAGCCGCTGAACGGCCCGACTGGCGCGCCCGCCGCCGTCTACACCGAACTTCTCGCCACCCCTGGTGCCACCGTCGCTCAACTCGCGCTCGCCGCAGGCGTCGGCCGCTCCACCGCCGGAAAGGCCCTGGTCACCCTCGAAGAGCAGGGCCTGGCCGTACGCCATGCTGGAGAGCACACCGACGGACGCCGCACCGCCGATCGCTGGCACCCCGCCCGACGTGCCACCGTGACGGAGGAAGCCGAGGCCGCAGATCCCGCCACAACGGACCCGGCATCCGGCAGCCCGGAGCACAGCACGCCGGACTCCTGCGCAGCGGCAGACGACCCTTCGCTCGGCGACCCCACGGACGACCCGCAGGATGACTCGCCGGAGGGCGGGGCGACACAGGACACGGAAGGCCCCGATACCGCCGAGGCCGAGGGGACAGCCGACACTGAACCCTCGGAGTCCGGGCAGCAGTCCGGTGCTGAAATCGCCCCCGTCGTCGCGCCCCGCACCAACAGGGTGCGGCTCGCGCCCGGAGGGCTGAGGCAGATGGTCATCGACCACCTCCAGGCACACCCTGGGGAGGCATTCACAGCCACCAGGATTAGCCGGGTGATCGAGAAATCCTCGGGCGCCATCGCCAACGCGCTCGCGACCCTCACCCAGCAGGGCATCGCCGAGCAGGTGAGCGACAAACCGCGCACCTACCGCGTGGCAGCAGCTGAATCGGCAACCGAGTAGGCGCGATGAGGCCCAGCGGCGGGCACCCTTCGTTAGGGGTGCCCGCCGCTGGCTCTCATGCCGCGCCAGGGTCACGGCGCGGTACCGGCCGTGGCGGAGGGATTTCTTTCAGCGTGCCCAAGAAGCGGGCCAGGCCAAGGGCGAGGCTTCGGCCCTGGTCGAGGCCGTCAGCGCGGGCCCCGGCCCCCGTTTGGTCAACGGCGTCGGGTTGCGTAGGTGGCGTGGTGGATGGCGGCCTGGTAGCTGGCCAGGACGAGGGTGAGTTGGTTCATCTGCTGGGCGAAGCGTGCGGCGTGCAGGTCTGTGGCGTGTCCGGCGTTCTGGAGCAGGCCGGTGGCTGGGGCGAAGGCGGGGTAGAGGCGGGGGTGGAGGGTGTTGTCCAGGCGGTCGCGGACGTGGGCGGCGTGATGGCGCAGTTTGCCGTGGAGCCGGTCGGCTTCGCGGGCGGTGTTCCACAGCAGGTCGGCGAG
>CAYNNX010000359.1:0-7374 GCA_964398515.1 uncultured Streptantibioticus sp.
CGGGGACGGTTGAGTACAGCACGGATCTGTTCGGGCCGCAGGGCATCACCCGCTTCACCACCCACGTCCTGACCGCCCTGGAAACCCTCACCACCCACCCCCACCACCACATCAACCACCTCACCCTCCTCACCCCAGCCGAACACACCCAAGTCCTCCACGACTGGAGCCACCAACCCACACCCCCCACACCACCCACCACCCTCCACCAACTCATCCACCACCAAGCCACCCAAACCCCCGACACCATCGCCATCGTCCACAACAACCACCACCACACCTACGCCCACCTCACCCAACGCGCCAACCAACTCGCCCACCACCTCCAAACCCTCAGCACCACCACCCCCGACACCCCCATCGCCACCAGCCTCCCCCGCTCCCCCCAACTCATCATCACCGCCCTCGCCATCCTCACCGCAGGCGCCACCTACCTCCCCCTCGACCCCACCTACCCCACCCAACGCCGCACCAACAACCTCAACCACAGCCCAACCCCCCCCCACCACACCACCACAACCCCCGCCCCCCAACTCCCCACCCACACCACCACCCAACCCCTCCACACCATCCACATCGACCAACCACTCCCCACCCACCACACCACCCCACCCCAACCCCCCACCACCACACCCGACAACCTCGCCTACATCATCTACACCTCAGGAACCACCGGCCAACCCAAAGGCGTCGCCATCACCCACCGCGGCATCGCCCCCCTCCACCACGCCCAAACCCACACCCTCCAAACCGGCCCCGGCCACCGCATCCTCCAATTCGCCTCCCCCAGCTTCGACGCCTCCATCTTCGAAATCACCCTCGCCCTCACCACCGGCGCCACCCCCCTCCTCACCGACCCCCACCACCTCCTCCCCGGCCCCGACCTCACCACCACCCTCGACCACCAAGCCATCACCACCGCAACCCTCCCCCCCACCACCCTCGCCACCACACCCCCCACCCCCCTACCCACCCTCACCACCCTCACCACCGCCGGCGAACCCTGCCCACCCCACGTCATCAACCAATGGGCACCAGGCCGCCACTTCCACAACCTCTACGGCCCCACCGAAACCACCATCTGGGCCACCCAAACCCCCCTCCAACCCCACCAACCCATCACCATCGGCAAACCCATCCCCCACACCCACACCTACCTCCTCGACCACAACCTCCAACCCGTCCCCCCCGGCACCCCCGCCAACCACTACAAAGCCCGTCCCCCCCACGCCCCCCGCTACCACAAAAACCCCAAACTCCCCGCCCCACCCGTAATAACCCCCACCCCAACCACCACCCCCGGCGACCGCCTCTACCACACCGGCGACCGCGCACGCCACCTCCCCGACGGCACCCTCGCCTACCTCGGCCGCACCGACCACCAAATCAAACTCCGCGGCTACCGCATCGAACCCGCCGAAATCGAAAACACCCTCCGCCAACACCCCCACATCCACGAAGCCATCATCCTCGCCCGCCAAGACACCACCGGCACCACCCGCCTCACCGCCTACACCATCACCCAACCACCCCTCACCACACACCAACTACGCGAACACTGCGCCCACCACCTCCCCGACTACATGATCCCCGCCACCTTCATCCACCTCGACCACCTCCCCACCACCCCCAACGGCAAAATCGACCACAACGCCCTCCCCACACCACAGGCGAGCGAGGCTCAGCCGGACGATCCCGAGCTGTTCGCGCGGCTGCTGGTGGCCGCACCGGAGGAGCGTGGAGCGCTGCTGGAGGAGTACGTGCGGCGTCGGATCGCCCACGAGCTCGGGCAGACGGCGGACGAGATGGCCACGGCGCGCACGCTGCGGGGGCTGGGGTTCGACTCCCTGATGGTGGTCAAGGTGCTGAACGCGTGCCAGCGCGATCTGCGTGTCGTGCTGAACCTGGGGGAGTTCTACGGGCAACCCGACTTCTCGGCGCTGGCGGCCTACCTGGCGACGGCCTTCGACCGGACCCACGCTGCGGGCCCGGCGTCCGGCGGCGACCAGTCGGGCCTGCCGGTCCTCAAGTCCCGTGAGCGCGCTTCGGAGCTGCCGTTGTCGCTGCCGCAGCAGCGCCTGTGGTTCCTGGAGCAGTTGGCTCCCGGCACGGCCGCGTACGCGACGCCTGTGGTGCTGCGGCTGACCGGGCAGTTGGACGTCGCCGCCCTGGAGCAGGGCGTGAACGCGGTGGTGGCCCGGCACGAGGCGCTGCGGACCACCTTCGTAGCCGACTCCGGCGAGCCCTTCCAAGTGGTGGCGGAGGAACTGGGTGTCACGGTGCCCGTCGTGGATCTGCGCGCCCGTCCTGCGCAGGAACGCGAGTCCGCGGCGCTGGAGATCGCCACGGATCTGGTGCGGCGTCCGTTCGACCTCACACGCGGTCCGCTCCTGCGCGTAACCGTGGTGCGTCTGGCCGCCGACGACCATGTCCTGGTCCTGGTCGGACACCACATCGTCATCGACGGGGAGGCGATGACCGTACTCTTCGGCGAGCTGGCCGCCGCCTATACCGCCGCCATGCGTGGTGAGCGACTGCGACTGCCGGAACTTCCTTTGCAGTACCCGGACTTCGCGATCTGGCAGCGGGAGTGGGTCGACAGCCCCGCCATCGAAGGGGATCTGTCCTACTGGCGTCGGCAGCTCGCGGATCCACCCGCCCTGCTGGAGCTGCCCACGGACCTGCCGCGGCCCGCTGTGCAGCGGTTCCGGGGCGCCACACGCACGTTCGTGCTCTCCCCCGCGCTGCACGAGGCGCTTCGTCGACTGGCCCGGCAGGAGGGGGCCACCCTCTTCATGACACTGCTGGCCGCCTTCAAGGTGCTGCTGGCGCGTTACAGCGGCCAGGACGACGTGGTGGTGGGCGCCCCCGTCGCCAACCGCACCAGGCCGGAGCTCGAAGGCCTGATCGGCTTCACGGTCAACACCCTGGTGCTGCGCACCGACATCGGTGGCGATCCCACGTTCCGTGAGCTGCTCGACCGTGTGGTCCGCACCTGCCTGGACGCCTACGCGCACCAGGACGTGCCGTTCGAGCGTGTCATCGACGCGGTGCAGCCGACCCGTGATCTCAGCCACCAGTTGCTCTTCCAGGTGTTGTTCGTCCTGCAGGACATCTCGCTGTCGGACCTGACGCTGCCGGGCCTGGCCACGGCACCGCTGGAGGTCGATCCCGGCACATCCCGCTTCGACCTGGCCTTCTCGCTGAGCGAAGCGGTCGACGGGCTGCACTGCACGGTGGAATACAACACCGATCTGTTCGTCGAGGCCACCATAGAGCGGATGGTGGAACACTTCCGGCTCCTGCTGGAGGCGGTAGCCGCCGACCCGGGGCTCTCCATCCGCCGGATCCCGCTGCTGACCGAGGCGGAGCAGGAGCGACTGACCGTGTGGAACGCCACGGTCGCCGACTACCCTCGCGACCGCTGCTTCCACCACCTCTTCGAGGCCCAGGTGGCGCGCACCCCGGACGCCGTCGCACTGGTCTGCGGAGAGCGGCAGTTCAGTTATGCCGCGCTCAACGCCCGCGCCAACCGCCTCGCACACCTGCTGCGCATGCGGGGCGTCGGGCCGGAGGTGCGCACTGCGGTGTTCCTGGAGCGTTCGCCCGAGTCGATCTCCGCCTTGCTGGCAGTGTTCAAGGCCGGCGGTGCGTACGTGCCGCTCGACCCGGCGTATCCGTCGGACCGGCTGGAGTTCATGCTGGCCGACAGCGATGTGGCCGTGGTGGTGACCACGCAGGACCTGCTGGATGTGCTGCCTCCGCACACGGCCACCGCGATCTGCTTCGACCGGGACGCGGAGGATATCGCCGCCTGCGCTGCGAACGACCTCGTCGGCGGCGCCGGCCCCGATCATCTGGCCTATCTCATCTACACCTCCGGCTCCACGGGCCGCCCCAAGGGGACGTTGATGGCCCATCGCGGTCTCGCCAACCTCTCCGTGGTCGAGGCCGGGGCGCTCACGCCCGCGCCCGACAGCCGTGTGCTCCAGCTGGCTTCGTTCAGCTTCGACGCCTCGCTGTGGGACGTGGTGACGGCCCTGCCCTTCGGCGGCACGCTGTGTGTGGCCACCGGCGACGCGCGGCTGCCCGGTCCGGATCTGGCCCGGCTGCTGCACACACAGGCCATCACGCACGCCACGCTGGCCCCTTCGGCCCTGGCGGCGCTGCCCACCGAGGCCGCTCCGTACCTCAAGGTGCTCACCTCCACCGGTGAAGCGGTGACGAAGGACGTCGTCGCCCGGTGGGCGCCCGGCCGGCGTCTGATCAACGGCTACGGCCCCACGGAGTCCACGGTGGGAGCCACCCTGGGCGAGTGCCGCGCGGACGACGCTGAGCCGCACATCGGGCGCCCGTTCGCGAACACCCAGGTCTACGTGCTCGACACCGCCATGGAGCCCGTACCGCCGGGCGTGCCCGGTGAGGTCTACGTGGGCAGCGTCGGCCTGGCCCGCGGGTACCTGAACCGGCCCGGTCTGACCGCAGAGCGCTTCGTGCCCGACCCCTTCGCCACCACTCCCGGCGCCCGCCTGTACCGCACCGGCGACCGGGCACGCTTCCAGGGCGACGGCACCCTCGTGTTCCTCGGCCGCGTCGACCACCAGGTCAAGCTCCGCGGATTCCGGGTGGAGCCGGGTGAGGTGGAGGCCGCGCTGCGCGAGCACACCGCCGTACGCGACGCCGCCGTACTGGCGCGTCAGGACACCCCGGGCACCACACGGCTGGTGGCCTACGCCGTCACGGATCCGGGCACGCACAGCGCCGAGCTGCGCGCCCACGTCGCCGGACTCCTGCCCGACTACATGGTGCCCGCGGCCTTCGTCCTGCTCGACGATCTGCCGCGCACCCCCAACGGCAAACTCGACCGACGCGCCCTGCCCGTACCCGACATCGACCGGCCGGAGCTGGACAGGCCGTACGCGGCGCCGCGGTCCGCGGCCGAGAGGACACTCGCCGGCGTCTGGGCACAGGTACTGGGGCTGGCACGCGTGGGCCGGGACGACGACTTCTTCGCGCTCGGCGGCGATTCGATCCTGAGCATCCAGGTGGTGGCCCGGGCCACCCAGGCCGGGCTGCCGCTGACGCCCAAGCTCCTGTTCCGGCACAAGACGATCGCGGAGCTGGCGGCGGCCGTCGAGCACACGCCGGTGCGCCGGATCGCCGCCGAGCAGGGTGTGGTGACGGGTCCCGTCCCGCTCACCCCCATCCAACGGTGGTTCGCCGAACAGGAGTTGCCCGCGCCCCACCATTTCAACCAGGCCTTCGTGCTGCGTCCGCACGGCGCGCTGGCGGTGGAGCCGCTGGACACGGCGCTGCGCGCAGTGGTCGCACACCACGATGCCTTGCGTTTGCGCCCGCACATCACGACGGACGGCACCTGGACGCTGGAGAACGCCGGGGTCGAGGCGCTGACCCGGCCGCTGCTCGTCGTCGCCGATCTGAGCGGGGTGCCCGCCGACCGTCAGACGGCCGCCTTCGCGGAACTCGCGGCGGACACCCAGGCAGGCATCGACCTCGAAGCGGGTTGCCTGCTGCGGGCGGTGTACGTCAAGCTCGGGGAGGCGGGGGACCGCCTCCTCCTCGCCGCCCACCATCTGGGCATCGACGGCGTCTCCTGGCGCATCCTGCTGGAGGACCTGGCAACCGCCTACGAGCAGGCCGCGGGCGGCGGCCCCGTCAGCCTTCCGGCCAAGACGACGGACTTCCGTACCTGGGCCGAACGCATGACGGCGTACGCCGGGTCGGCAGAGGTGTCGAAGGAGGCCGACTACTGGGCGTTCCTCCTGGCCGGCGACGGCATGGCCTTGCCTCACGACGGCACCGCGGGAACACCTGCCGGTACCTACGGTGATGTGGACAGGGTCACGGTCACACTGAGCGCCGAGGCCACGCAGGCGGTGCTGCGCCCGGCGGCGGACGGAGCGGCCCTGGACGTGCTGCTGGCCGCGCTCGGCCAGACCCTGGCCGCCTGGACCGGGGCCGGGCGTGTGCTGCTCGACGTCGAGGGCCACGGCCGCGAACCGCAATGGGACGATGTTGACCTCTCGCGCACAGTGGGCTGGTTCACCGCCATCTACCCGGTGGCGTGGGATGTGGCGGCCGAGGACACGCCGGAGACGGTACTGCGGCGCGTACGCGAGCACCTGTCCGGTGTGCCGAACCGCGGCCTCGGATACGGTCTTCTGCGCCATGTCCGCACCGACGATGCCACCCAGCCTCTGCGGTCCTCGCCGCGACGGGCGGTCTGCTTCAACTATCTGGGACAGTTCGACGGCACGTTCGGCGCAGAGGCGTTGTGGGACCTGGCCGCCGAGCCGCCGGGACCGTCCCAGGACCGCCGGCAGCCGCGCCCGTACGCCCTTGAGATCAACGCCCTCGTGGTCGGCGGACAGTTGCAGGTGCAGTGGAACTACTCTCCCCTCCTGCACACCCGGGAGACCGTCACGGGGCTGACCGAGCGGTTCCTCGCCCACGTCACAGCACTGACCGGCCACCAGCCGCGACCGGGGCTTCCGGCCCTCACCCCGGCCTCGTTCCCCCTGGCCAGGCTGGATCAGCGGGCCATCGACCAACTGGCCCCACTGTCGGACGGCATCGAGGACATCTATCCGCTCTCGCCCCTCCAGCAGGGCATGCTCTTCCACAGCCTCTACGAGCCGGACGGCGGCGTCTACGTGCTCCAGCTGGCGTGCCGGCTGGAAGGCGCGCTGGATGCCGAGGCATTCCGCGCGGCCTGGGAACGGATGGTGGCGCGCCACGCCGTGCTGCGCACCTCCTTCCACCAGACGGAGCAGGAGGGGCCGGTGCAGATGGTGCACCGGCGAGTGCCGCTGCCGTGGCTGCAGCAGGACTGGCGCGGGGTGCCGGAGGCCGAACGCGAGGAGTGCCTGGCCGCCTTCCTCCGTGAGGAGCGCGCCCGGGAGTTCGACCTCACGCGGGCGCCCCTCTCCCGCTTCGCGCTGATCCGGCTCGGCGACGATGCCTACGAGTTCGTCTGGACCCACCACCATCTGCTGCTCGATGGATGGTCGTTGCCCGTCGTGCTGACGGAGGCCTTCGAAACCTACGACGCCTGCCGCCGTGGTGACGGTGGAGGCACCGGTGACGCCGGTCTCCCCGCGGTGCGCCCGTACCGCGACTACGTCGCATGGCTTCACCGTCAGGACTGCGGTGACGCCGAGGCGGTGTGGCGTGCCGCCCTCGCGGGGGTGACGGCACCGACCCCGTTGCCGGTGTGTCCGCCCTCGGCGCCGCGTCCGGGCTACACGAGCGTCAGCCACGAGGTCCCCGTCGAGGTGACCGACGCACTGGTCGAACTCTCCCGCAGGCATGGTGTGACGCTGAGTACGCTGGTGCAGGCCGCGTGGGGGATCC
>CAYNNX010000360.1:0-1935 GCA_964398515.1 uncultured Streptantibioticus sp.
CGAGCGCGGCGAGCACGGCGCCCGCCCATCGCGCGACACGTGACACGGCTGAGGGCTCACGGAACATGGGGGCTCCCTGCACGAGGCGATCACTACCGAAGGTGATGGTGCGATCACCTGAAGTGGAAGTCCACCCAACGCGCCGCCGTGTGCCGTACGAGCCGCTACGGCGTCGGCAGGCCCAGCACGCGGTCGCGCAGCACGGGGAACTCGGCTCGGATCTGCGCCACGCGGGCCGGGTCGATCTCGACGCGCAGCACCTGCTCGCCCTCGCCCGCCTCGGCGACCACCTCGCCCCAGGGGTCCACGACCACGCTGAACCCGGCCTGCGCCACCCCGGCGTGCGTGCCCGCGGTCCCGCAGGCGAGCACGTACGCCTGGCTCTCCACGGCACGGGCGCGGGCCAGCAGCGACCAGTGGGCGCGGCGGCGGGCGGGCCAGCCGGCCGGGACCACCAGCAGTTCGGCTCCGGCGTCCACCAGCAGCCGGAACTGCTCGGGGAACCGCAGGTCGTAGCAGGTGGCCAGGCCGATCACGGTGTCCGCGACCCGTGCCGTGACGATGTCGCGGCCGGCCTCCATGAGCGTGGCCTCGCCCTTGTCGAAGCCGAAGCGGTGGATCTTGCGGTAGACGCGGTGGAGTTCGCCGTCCGGTGCGAAGAGCAGGGAGGTGTTGTATAGCGGGCCCTGCGGGTCGCGTTCGACGATGGAGCCGGCGTGCAGCCACACCTGCGCCGCGCTCGCCGCCGCGCTCATCGCCTCGGCCGTCGGCCCGTCGAGCGGCTCGGCGTTCACGGCGAACTCCTCGAAGGCGAAGGCGCCGACGTGCCACAGCTCGGGGAGGACGACGAGATCGGCGTCGCGCTCCTGCCCGACCAGTGCGGCGACCCGGTCACGCCGCGATTCGACCGGCTCGTCCGGGTTCACATCGATCTGGAGCAGACAAGCGCGCACAGTACCACCGCCCATGAGTCCGTATGCGTACGACAGGCCTACGATCGTCACACGAAAGCACTGCCATGGTGCCAGCGCGCAGCGTAATTTGGGCGCACACCACTACGACCGCGCACCGATCCGTTCGAGGGGTCCCGTGACCGTCCACAGCAAGCTCCAGCCCTCCATCGATGCCTGGACCCACTCCATAGAGGCGATATCCGAGTTGGTCGCACCGCTCGCGGAGGGGGAGTGGAACCGGGCGACCGAGTGCCCCGGCTGGTCGGTACGCGATGTCGTCTCGCACATCATCGGCTTCGAGTGCGAGGCGCTCGGCGATCCGCGGCCCATCCACGCGCTGCCGCGTGACCTGTTCCACGTCAAGGACGAGTTCAGCCGCTACTGCGAGGTCCAGGTGGACGTACGGCGCTGCCACACGGCGCCCGAGATGACCGCGGAACTGGAGTACACGATCATCCGGCGCTCGCGGCAGCTGCGCAACGAGACCCGGGACCCCGGCACCACGGTCCGCTGGCTGCCCGGCAAGGAGACCACGCTGGAGCGGATGCTCCAGGCGCGGGCGTTCGACGTGTGGGTGCACGAGCAGGACCTGCGGCGGGCCCTGGGCACCCCGGGCCATCTCGACTCGCCGGGCGCCGCGGTCGCCCGGGACTTCCTGCTGCCCGAGCTGCCGAAGGTGGTCGCCAAGAGGGCGGGCGCGCCCGCCGGTTCGGCCGTCGTGTTCGACGTGCACGGCCCGCTGGAGTTCATGCGCACGGTCCGCGTCGACGCCGAGGGCACCGCCACGATCGACGGCAGCGTTTCGCTCGGCCCCGCGGTGACCCTCGCCCTGGACTGGGAGACCTTCGTACGGCTCGCCTGCGGCCGGGTGCGCCCGGAGGCGGTCGCCGACCGGGTGAAGGTCGAGGGCGACGAGCGGCTCGGCGAGGCGATCCTGGCGAACATCGCGGTCACCCCGTGAGGCGGTGACGCGCGGTCAGCC
>CAYNNX010000360.1:2035-7359 GCA_964398515.1 uncultured Streptantibioticus sp.
GGCGATCCTGGCGAACATCGCGGTCACCCCGTGAGGCGGTGACGCGCGGTCAGCCCTAACGCGGCGACGCGGTGACGCCGTAACGCGGTGACGCGGTGACGCGGTGACGCGGTGACGCGGTGACGCGGTGACGCCGTAACGCGGTGACGCGGGTGACGGGTTCGCACGTGCGGCGGTGACATGCCGGCGCCCGGGCCGGGCCGCCCGGGTGCCGGCCGGCCGCGGACGCGTCCACTGCGCCTACGCGGCGCCGGCGTCCACCGTGTGGACCGTCTCCACGCGGCTCACCGTGATCGTCTCGCGCTCGCGGCGGGCGGCCCGGCCGCGCAGCCGCAGGATCTGGGTGAGGCCGAGGAACTGCAGGGCGAAGATGCCGCTGAACGCGATCCGGTAGTCGTCGCCGGTGGCGTCGAGCAGGACGCCCACCGTGAGCAGCGTGATCATCGAGGCGGTGAAGCCGCCTATGTTGACGATGCCGGAGGCGGTCCCGAAGCGCTCGGGCGGATTGGCGGGGCGGGCGAAGTCGAAGCCGATCATCGAGGCCGGTCCGCAGGCGCCGAGCACCAGGCAGAGCACGACCAGCAGCCACAGCGGCGCGTGCCGGGCGGGCCAGGCGAGCACGGCCGCCCACGCGGCGGCGGTGGCCGCGATCACGCCGATCGTCAGCGGGGAGCGCGCGCCGTGGTGGCGGGCGATGATCTGGCCGAAGACCAGGCCGAACACCATGTTGGAGAGCACCACCAGGGTCAGCATCGTGCCCGCGTCACCGCGCGAGAGCCCCTCCGCCTCGACCAGGAACGGCATCCCCCACAGCAGCAGGAAGACCATGCCGGGGAACTGGGTGGTGAAGTGGACCCACATGCCCAGCCGGGTGCCCGGTTCCCGCCAGGCGTCGGCGAGTTGGCGTCGCACCGCGGCCGGGGCCATCGGCCGGGACGGCGGGGGTTCGTAGCCGGCCGGGTGGTCCTTCATGAACAGCAGGATGAGGACGAGGACGAGGGCGCCGCCGAGCGCGGTCCCGGTGAACGTCGGGGTCCAGCCGGCCGAGTGCAGCAACCGGGAGAGCGCGATCGTGCTGACCAGGTTGCCGGCCATGCCGAACAGGGCGGCGCCCTGGGCTATCAGCGGTCCGCGCCGGGCCGGGAACCAGCGCGAGCCCAGCCGCAGCACGCTGATGAACGTCATCGCGTCCCCGCATCCGAGCACCGCGCGGGCGGCCAGCGCCGGGCCGTAGGAGTGGCACAGCGCGAAGCCGAGCTGACCGGCCGTCAGCAGCACCACGCCGACGCTCAGCACCCGCTTGGTGCCGAACCGGTCGACCAGCAGGCCGACGGGTATCTGCATGCCCGCGTAGACGAGCACCTGGAGGATGGAGAAGCTCGACAGGGCGGAGGCGCCGATGTGGAAGCGGGTGGCGGCGTCGATGCCGGCGACGCCGAGGCTGGAGCGGTGGACGACGGCGATGAAGTAGACGAAGACGCCGATCCCCCATACGGCGACGGCCCGTGGCCCGCCGGGCGGGTCCCCGGGCAGCCGCAACTGGTTCCGGCCGGTGTCGGTCGTGCTCATGTGCCCCCCTCGCTGGCTCTTACGTCCTCTGCCGGGCAGGCGCGAGCCGGACGTATGCCGCCGCCCGGTCCGCAGGGGCCCCGCCCGCTCGCGGATCCGCGGTGCGCCGTGCGGCCACGGCCGTTCGCGCCCCGCCCGTCCGCCTGTATGCCGCTTTCACCTCTTCGCTTCACGCCTCGCCCCTGACGATCGCCTTCACCCGGCTGACGTGCCGCTGGACGACGGCGGCCGCGGCCTCGCCGTCTCCGTCGCGCAGCGCCTGGAGGATCTCGGCGTGTTCGGCGATGTTCCGGGCGATCCGGTCGGGCTCGGCGTGCATCACCTGGACCCCCATCCGCAGCTGGCGGTCCCTCAACTGGTCGTAGAGCTGGGCGAGAATGCGGTTGCCCGCAGCTCTCACGATGGCGGCGTGGAAGCAGCGGTCGGTGCGCGAGCAGGCGGCCAGGTCACCGGTGGCGGCGTGTTCCTCGTGCTCGTCGAGCAACTCCTCGAGCCGCTCGACGAGTTCGGCACTGGCGGGAGCCACCTTGCGCACCGCGTGCTGCTCGACCAGCAGCCGCGTCTCGACCACGTCGGCGATCTCCTGCGCGGAGACCGGCAGAACGAGTGCGCCCTTCTTGGGGTAGAGCTTGATCAGCCCTTCCGCCTCCAGCCGCAGCAGCCCTTCGCGCACCGGCGTCCGCGACACCCCGACCGCCTCGGCGAGGTCGCCTTCGGTCAGCAGGGTGCCGCCCTCGTAGCGGCGGTCGAGAACGGCCTGCTTGACATGCGTGTACACGCGCTCGGCCGCGGGCGGCTGCTTGGCGGGCGCAGGCGTGGGCGCACTCGTGGGAGTCATGATGCGCACATCATAGATACAACAGGTATGCGCGGCGAGTGCACGTCCGCGATGCGGACGAGCCCGGGCACGCGCCCCCCCGTACGCCCTCAGACCCCGCGCACTCCCGGGGAATTGGCCGGAAATCGACCCCGCCGACGTCATCGCTGGTCAGAGGCGCACGACAGAGCGGATCGACCCCCGGCCGGGCAAAGGTTCGCCGAAACCGGCTTTTTAGCCATGCCTAAAGGTGGCATCCTGTCACTACGAGCACACCCGGACACCGGGCCCGGGAGGCGGGAGTTGATCATGGCTTGGCGACACAGGTATCCGCGCCGCGACGACGGCTGTGAGGGTGCCGGTGCCGCTTTGACCCGTCAAGCCACCGGCCTGATGGCGGGTCTGGTCGAGGCCCGGGGCATCACCCGAAAGGACCTCGCCGAGCGCATGGGCGTCAGCCCGGGACGGATAAGCCAGATCCTCTCCGGCGACGAGAACCTCACCCTGCGCTCCCTGACCGCCGTCGCCACCGCACTCGACACCGACGCCCGGATCACCTTCACCGACACCCGGCCACCCGAGCCCTCGCGGCTGCCGGGCGACACCCATGCCGGCCCGACGCTGACGGACGCCTCGACCGAGGCCCCGCAGGTCGCCATCGTGCTGGCGGGTCTGGTCGAGGCCCGGGGCATCACCCGAAAGGACCTCGCCGAGCGCATGGGCGTCAGCCCGGGACGGATAAGCCAGATCCTCTCCGGCGACGAGAACCTCACCCTGCGGTCCCTGACCGCCGTCGCCACCGCACTCGACACCGACATCCGCATCACCTTCACCGACACCCGGCCGGCGGGCGACGCCCACACCGCCCGGGAGGACACCCACCGGGGGACCGCTCTCAGCTACGCGGGGATCGCGCCAAAGCGTTCCGCCAGGGGCTTCCGCGCGGCCTGAAGCGGTGCGGGCCCCCGGCACGGGCACGCTCAGTGGGCCCGGCTGGCCGTGGGGTTGTCCAGCGAGTGCTTGACGCACGCGGCGGCGAGCCGCACGACCTCCCGGTCGGAGGTGCGCCGCCCGTACACCCAGGCCAGGGCGAGGAGCCGCGCGCAACTCGCCCTGGCCGCACCGAAGGCGAGCCTGCGCTGGAACTGCTCCGGGGATCCCGGATCACGGCCCTCGGCCAGGCGTGAGGCGGCGCGCAGCCGATGGGTCTCGTCGAGGGCGGCGATCGTGTCCCGTGCGCACGCTATGTGCTCGCACACTTCCTTGAACCGCTGCTCGACCTCCTTGCGCTTCTTCGCATCACGCAGGCGATCCAGCAGGTGGAGCTGGAGGTCGTGCGCGAACAGGTCGAGCTGCCAGCACTCGGTGAACCCGCCCAGCAGCCGGTCGCACCACTCGGCCCGGTCGTGGGCGAGCCGCTGCTCGATGCGGTCGAGCAGCAGGGCCACGCCCAGGGTGACGACCGCCAGGACCGTTCCCCTGCCGTCGTCCTGCCGGGCCCGCCGCGGAACCAGCGTTCCGCCCGCCGCCAGCCCCACCACGACGTGCGGCACACGGCCGGCGTGCGGCAGCAGCGCCTCACTGGTGACGAACGTCGCCGCCGTGGTCACCACCACGATCAGCAGGGCGAGCCCCAGCGAGTGGCGGCTGGCCAGCAGGCGCCCCTTGTCCGCGAAGCGCAGCAGCAGGCAGACCCACGTCAAAATCGCGCAGGCGGCTCCGGGAGCTAACCACTGTGTCACCACTACGCTCTCCGGCAGCCAGTGCACCTCACGCCCCCACGCCATCGTCCGGCAGGTCGCCCTCCATCGTCCCACGCCGACGGCGCTTACAAGGTCGCCGACAGCGCGCCGAGTGATGGTCTCACCTTCACCGGGCCCGAGGCGCCACGCCCGCGCCCATTCCCCGCAGTTGGCGCCACCTCGGTGGCGAACGCGAGAACGCGGAGCAGAACCACCGCCGCGAACCGCCCGAGCCACTGTCTGCGATCCTCCCGCGCCCCGGCCGCCGGGTACGTGACACCGCCGCTCGGCGCCATGGAGTCCATCCCCCGATCGTTCCTGCGAACTCCGGCCGGCGGTCACCGTACGGTGTGCGCACCGCACACGGCGAAGGGCCCGGACGCCTACCGCGTCCGGGCCCTCGTACCCGGTCTCAGGCCCAGGTCATCAGCCGCTTCGGGAACTCCAGGATCGCGGCCGTGTCGGCCAGGACCTTCGAGCCCAGCTCGCCGTCGACCAGACGGTGGTCGAAGGAGAGCGCCAGCGTGGTGACCTGACGGGGCTTCACCTTGCCCCGGTGGACCCACGGTTGCTCCTTGACCGCGCCGAAGGCGAGGATCGCGGACTCACCGGGGTTGAGGATGGGCGTGCCGGTGTCGACCCCGAAGACGCCGACGTTGGTGATGGTCACCGTGCCGCCCTGCATGTCGGCCGGGGACGTCCGGCCCTCGCGGGCGGTCGCCACCAGCTCGCCCAGCGCCCTGGCCAGTTCGGGGAGCGTCTTGGCCTGCGCGTCCTTGATGTTGGGGACGATCAGGCCGCGCGGCGTGGCGGCGGCGATGCCCAGGTTGACGTACCCCTTGTGCACGATCTCCTGGCGCTCCTCGTCCCAGGAGGCGTTGATCTCCGGGTTGCGCCTGATGGCGACGAGGAGGGCCTTGGCGACCAGCAGCAGCGGGCTGACCTTGAGGCCCTCGAAGGCCGGGTCCGCCTTGAGCTCCTGCACCAGCCGCATCGTGCGGGTGATGTCGAACGTCACGAACTCGGTGACGTGCGGCGCGGTGAACGCGCTGGCCACCATCGCCTGCGCGGTCGCCTTGCGCACGCCCTTAATCGGCACCCGGGTCTCGCGCGGTGCCGCCTCCGGCGCCGCCGCCGCGACGGGCGCGGGAGCGGGGGCGGGGGCGGGAGCGGGCGCCACCTGCGGGGGCGCGGCC
>CAYNNX010000361.1:0-6382 GCA_964398515.1 uncultured Streptantibioticus sp.
CGGCCCGCTCGGCGGCGGGGGCGAGGCGGCGGGCGCGGCGCAGGGTCCGGCGGCGTACGGCCGCGTCGGCGGGCGCGGGACCGGCAGGCGGGAGCCGTCGGCGAGGACGACCTCGGGGGCGACCAGGGCCGCGTCGACCAGGGCCGGCCAGTGGACCCCGTACTCGGTGGGCTTCGGCGTGGCGTGTTCGAGGTGGAGCCCCGGATACCCCGACAGCGCGGTGCCCGCGATCGCGGTGAACAGCGACCGGCCGACCTTGTCCGGGTCGGGGTCGAGCCAGGTCACGGTGAGGCGTGCGCCGCCCGCGTCGGGCTCCAGCCGGGAGGCGACCTGCGCGAAGCGCTCGTCGGCGCCTACTGCGTCGCGCAGCGTGGCCAGCGCGAACTCGGCCTTGGCGGCGATGTCCAGGCCGGTCAGCACGAAGGTGGCGCTGTTGCGGTAGCCGCCGCGGTGGTTGACGCACACCTTGAGCGTGTCGGGTGCCGGTTCGCCGCGTACGCCGCTGATGCGGACGCGGTCGGGGCCGTCCTGGGCGAGCACCGCGGTGTCGAAGCGGGCCACCACGTCGGCGTTGGGATAGGCGGGGTGCTCGATCTCGTAGAGCAGCTGGGCCGTGACGGTGTCGGTGGTGACGGCTCCGCCGGTCCCCGGGTGCTTGGTGATCACGCAGCTGCCGTCCGCGGCCAGCTCGGCGACGGGGAAGCCGGGGTGCACCGGATCGGATATCTCGGTGAAGAAGGCGAAGTTGCCGCCGGTCGCCTGCGCGCCGCACTCGATGACGTGGCCCGCGGTCACCGCGCCCGCCAGCCGGTCCCAGTCGTCCGGCGCCCAGCCGAACGCCCAGGCCGCCGGGCCGACGACCAGCGAGGCGTCGGTGACGCGGCCGCAGATCACCACGTCCGCGCCGGCCTCCAGCGCCGCTGCGATGCCCCATCCGCCCAGGTAGGCGTTGGCGGTGAGCGGCTCGACCCCGGAGCCGGCCAGCGGCTGCCCGGTCGAGATGTGCGCCAGGCGTTCGCCGCGGGCCGCCAGCTCCGGCAGCCGGGGCAGCAGGTCGTCCCCCTCCAGGTGCGCCACGAGCGGGTCCAGCCCGGCGAGCGCGGCCAGCTCACGGACCTTGCGGGCCAGCCCGGCCGGGTTCAGCCCGCCCGCGTTGACCACCACCTTGATGCCGCGGCGCAGACAGGTGCCGAGGACGTCCCGCATCTGCGCGAGGAAGGAGACGGCGTATCCGGCGTCGGGATCGCGCTGCCGCGCCTTCCACAGGATGAGCATCGTCAGCTCGGCCAGGTAGTCGCCGGTCAGCACGTCGATCGGGCCGCCCTCGACCATCTCGCGGGCGGCGGAGAGCCGGTCCCCGTAGAAACCGGAGCAGTTGGCGATGCGCAGCGTCTCGCGCCGTGAGGTCGTGCTCCCTGGTGTCATGTCCCCTCTTGTAGTGGCAGCCGGGGCTGCGCGCGGCCCGTTTGCGGCAACTCGTTACCGACGGGTACGCACGGGCCGGCCGCCGGCCACTCCGGACGGCGTAACAGCGGCGGCGCACGGCGCCCGCCGTGCCGAGACTGAAGAACGTCGCACGCACAGTCGCCGATCCGTCCGCCGACCCATCCGCCGAACCGTCGGCCCACCCATCCGCCGAACCGTCAGCCGAACCGGAGGAAACGCCATGGCTCAGCCCTGCACCCGCCAGGACCTGGGGCTGCTCGTGCTGCGCCTCGGGGTGGGCGGGATCCTGTGCGCCCACGGCACGCAGAAGCTCTTCGGCTGGTTCGGCGGCGGCGGGCTGGACGGCACGGCGGTCGCGATGGAGCAGATGGGCTTCCGGCCCGGCCGGCGCAGCGCCGTGGCGGCCGGGCTCAGCGAGGCGGGCAGCGGTGCGCTGCTGGCTCTCGGGCTGGCGACCCCCGCCGCCGCGGCCGTGGCGGGCGGCGCGATGGCGACGGCCTCCTCCGTGAGCGCCCCCGCCGGGTTCTTCGTCCAGGCCGGCGGCTACGAGTACACGGCGTTCCTGGGGTTCACGGCGGTGGCGCTGGGCCTGTCCGGCCCCGGCCGCTTCTCCGTCGACCACTGCACCGGCCATGTGCTGGACCGGCCGTGGGTGGCCGCGGCCACGTTCACGCTGAGCGCGCTCACCGCCGCCGGGCTGATCGCCCGCCGTGTGGTGATCAGGACCCATCCGCCGCAGCCGGTCCCCGAGCACAACGGGGAAGTGGGCCCGTAACCCGCGCGACGGCAGCGAGGTACGGCGACTCAGGCGACCATGGCGAACGCGGGTCTCCCGCCCCCATCCGCCGGGGAGCCCCCGGCGGAGCCGAACGGCGGGACCGCGCTCGCCTGGTGGGTGCTCTCCGCCTGGGCGGTGGGCGGGGTGCTCCTCGCCTGCCTGGCGTCCGTGCGGGCCGCTCGCCGCCGCGCCCGGCCGGCCCGGCGGCAGGCACACGCGCGGAAGTGACGCGGCTCACAACCGCCCGCGAAATATCCGGGGAGGCGTTCCCCGTTTAACCGTGTGCCCGGCGAAACGGGGAGCTGCTCCCCGGATCGCTCCGGCATGCGGCATCCCGCACACGACATCCCGCACACGACATTCCGCATACGACACCCAGGAAGGAGCGCCATCGTGAGCAGCGTCGTCGTCAGGCGAAGCGGTTCCCGGCTGCGGGCGGACGCCTCGCGCAACCGGGAGCGGATCGTCGCCGCGGCCCGCGAGGCGCTCGTCGAGCACGGCCCCGAGACACCGCTGGACGAGATAGCCCGGCGGGCCGGGGTCGGCAACGCCACGCTCTACCGCAACTTCGCGGACCGGCGCGAGCTGATCCGAACCGTGACGCTGTCGGTCATGGACCGCACGGCCGAGCGGGCCGAGGCCGCCATGGCCGAGGAGCCCGACGCCTTCGAGGCGCTGCGGCGATTCGTGCACGAGGCGGCCGACGAGCGGATAGGGGCGTTGTGCACGCTGCTGTCAGGCGCGTTCGAGGAGGGTGACCCCGAACTCGACGCGGCCCGCGAGCACCTGACGCGAGCCGTCGAGACGCTGATGGCCCGCGCCCACGCCTCGGGGCGACTGCGCCCCGACGTCGGCGTCGGCGATCTGATGGTGGCCCTGTCCCAGCTCACACGTCCCCTGCCGGGCACCGCCTGCATCGGCATCGACAAGTTCATCCACCGGCATCTGCAGTTGTTCCTCGACGGGCTGCGGACCCCTGCGCGGTCCGTCCTCACCGGAAGCCCGGCGACGCTGGAAGACCTGCAGAAAAAATCCTGAGCAATCACCACAACTTCCGCATAACATCAAGACTTTGGCGCCGAGCCGCCCTTCGCATCACCCCTTCGATCAGCCCTTCCGATCACTCCTCAGATCACCCCTCCGCACAACAGGTGGACCCCTTCATGCCTTCTTCCGTGGACCGACTCGACCCCAGACGCTGGAAAGCCCTCATATTCATCGCCATCGCGCAGTTGATGGTCGTGCTCGACGCGACGATCGTGAACATCGCGCTTCCCTCCGCCCAGGCGGACCTCGGCATCTCCGACGGAAACCGGCAGTGGGTCATCACCGCTTACACCCTGGCCTTCGGCGGCCTGCTGCTCTTCGGCGGCCGAATAGCCGACCTCGCGGGGCGTAAGCGCACCTTCATCACCGGCCTGATCGGCTTCGCCGGTGCCTCCGCGATCGGCGGCGCGGCGGTCAACACGGGCATGCTGCTCGGCGCCCGTGCGCTGCAGGGCGTCTTCGGTGCACTGCTCGCGCCCGCCGCGCTCTCGCTGCTCGCGGTGACCTTCACCGAGGCCAAGGAGCGCGCCAAGGCGTTCGGCATCTACGGCGCGATCGCCGGTGGCGGCGGCGCCATCGGGCTCATCCTCGGCGGCGTGCTGACCGAGTACCTCAACTGGCGCTGGGCGCTGTTCGTCAACATCCCCTTCGCCGTCGTCGCGGCGGCCGGTGCGATCGCCGTCATCCACGAGCCCGCCGAGGGCCGCAACCGCAACCGCCTGGACATCCCCGGGGTCCTGCTGGCCACCGCCGGCCTGGTCTCCCTCGTCTACGGCTTCACCCGGGCCGAGACCGACGGATGGAGCGCGTCGGTGACCATCGGCCTGTTCGTCGCGGCCGCCGTCCTGCTCGCCGCCTTCGTGGTGGTCGAGTCCTTCGTCAAGGCCCCGCTGCTGCCGCTGCGGGTCGTCACCGACCGCAACCGCGCCGGCGTCTACGTCTCGCTGGGCCTCGCCGTGATCGGCATGTTCGGCCTGTTCCTGTTCCTCACCTACTACCTGCAGGTCGTCAAGGGGTACACCCCGGTCGTCACCGGTCTGGCCTTCCTCCCGATGGTCGCGGGCATGATCACCGGCTCCACGCAGATCGGCGCACGGCTGATGACCCGCATCCCGCCGCGCTGGCTGATGGGTCCGGGCTTCGTGGTCGCCGCGCTCGGCATGGCGGTGCTGTCCCAGATCTCGCCCGGCAGCTCGTACGCCGGACTGGTGCTGCCCGGCTTCGTCCTGATGGGCCTCGGCATGGGCACGGCGTTCATGCCGGCGATGAGCCTGGCCACGCACGGCGTGCAGCCGCGTGACGCCGGTGTGGCCTCCGCGATGGTCAACACCTCGCAGCAGGTGGGCGGTTCGATCGGCACCGCACTGCTCAACACCATCGCGGCCAGCGCCACCACCGGCTACGCCCGCGCCCACCTCGCCCTGGCGCGCACGCCTCAGGGGGGCCGGCTGCTGAAGCTCAACGCGATGGTGCACGGCTACTCCGTGGCCATCTGGTGGGCGGTGGGCATCCTGGCGGTCGCCGCCGCGATCGCCGTCGCCCTGATCAACACCGGTCACCAGGGCGGCACTCAGGTCGTCTCCGGCAACGGCGACCAGGCGAGCGCGGCCGAGGACGTCCCGGTCCCGGTCGTCGCGCACTGAGCACCGACCCTCGCCCACCAGGGTGATCAAGGGCCCCGCCTCCGTCCGGAGGCGGGGCCCGCGGCTTCATTGAAGTTTTAAGCAGTCGTAGGCTGGGACCATGGCGACAACGGAACCCCGCTGGCTGGACGACGAGCAGCAGAGGACGTGGCGCGCCTACATGGCCGCCACCCAGCTGCTCTCCGATCACATCGACCGGCAGCTCCAGCGCGACTCCGGCATGCCTCACGCGTACTACGCGCTGCTCGTCTGGCTCTCCGAGTCGCCGCAACGCCGCATGCGCATGACCGAGCTCGCCGAGCGGTCCAAGATCACCCGAAGCCGCCTCTCGCACGCCGTCTCCCGGCTGGAGCAGGACGGCTGGGTGCGCCGCGAGGACTGCCCCACCGACCGGCGCGGCCAGATGGCGGTGCTCACCGACGAGGGCTTCGCGGCGTTGGAGGCGGCGGCCCCCGGCCACGTCGAGGCGGTCCGCGGCGCGCTCTTCGACCGGCTGACCGAGGAACAGGTGCGCCGGCTCGGCGAGATCATGCGCACGGTGGCCGAGGGGCTCGCCCCCCGCGGCCGCGCGGACCTGCCCTGGCTGCGCTGAACCGTGAGCTGAGCCGCGAGCAGAACCGCGGGCTGAGGCGCGGCCGGACGGCCTGCTGAAGCGCGGCCGCGGTCGGTCTGCGCACGCCTGCCGGTGAACGGGCCCGCCCGTGAAACGAAGCAGGGTACTGCAAGATCGGAAAATTCGTTGATCCGGCTGGGAATTCTGTCCGGTTTCCAGTCGTTGTTTCCGACTGAGTGGGCACCCGAGAGGTGAACGGGAGCGGTCCTCCACGCGTATGGCGAGTGGGGCGGTCATCTCGGGGGCGTCACGGGATGTCCGCTCGCGAGATCAGTCTCGCGGGATCAAGGAGCACACGCGACATAACGGATCAGGATCACGGATCACGACGGCGTGGCGGGAGCGAGCACGTGCCGAGCGGATCCGCCTGGTCGACGCGACCGAATCACGCAGAGGGAGCACGCATGGCAACCCGTGCCGTCGCCCGCCGTCAGAACGACGGGCCCAGCAGCGTTCGCGCCACCGGGGGCGAGGTGGCCGACCGCGATCTGGTCGGCATGTACCTCGACGAGATCGCGCGGACCCCGCTCCTCGACGCGGCGCAGGAAGTCGAGCTGTCCAGGGTCATCGAGGCCGGAGTCTTCGCCGAGCACCTCCTCGAAGAGGGGGAGACGGCCGCGGGCGCGAGCGAGGAGGAGCTGCGCGCGCTGGTCCACGCGGGCGAGCGCGCCAAGGACGTCTTCATACGCTCCAACCTCCGCCTCGTCGTCGCGGTCGCCCGCCGCTACCCGCGCAGCGGGCTGCCCCTCCTCGACCTCATCCAGGAGGGGAACGCGGGCCTGGTCCGCGCGGTGGAGAAGTTCGACTACACCAAGGGCTTCAAGTTCTCGACGTACGCGACCTGGTGGATCCGGC
>CAYNNX010000361.1:6392-7353 GCA_964398515.1 uncultured Streptantibioticus sp.
GGCCATCACCCGCTCGATCGCCGACCAGTCGCGCACCATCCGGCTCCCGGTCCACCTCGTGGAGGAACTCGGCCGGATCCGCCGGGTGCAGCGCGAGTTCAACCGCGAGCACGGACGCGACCCGGAGCCCGCGGAGATCGCCGCCGAGCTGGGCGCGGCGCCGGAGCGCATCGCCGATGTGCTCGACTGGGCGCGTGACCCGGTGAGCCTGAACATGTCGGTGGACGACGAGGGCGAGACCCAGTTCGGCGACCTGGTCGAGGACACCTCGGCCGCCTCGCCGGAGGACTCGGTGCTGGTGATGCTGCGGCGCGAGGAGCTCGACGAGCTCATCGACCGCCTCGACGGCCGCACCGCCTCGATCATCCGCGCCCGTTACGGCATGGAGGACGGCAAGGAGCGCACGCTGACCGAGGTCGGCAAGCAGCACGGCCTGACGCGTGAGCGCATCCGCCAGATCGAGAAGCACGCTCTCGTCGAGCTCAAGCGGATGGCCCGCGCCACCGGTTTCGCCTACGAGGCCGCGTAACCCCGGCCCTCCCACGCCCCGGCGCGTCCGCCGCGCGCCGGGGCTTTCGCATGCGCCGAGCGGCCCGGTGGCGGGGGCGGTCCGGGCAGGCCCGGGCGCCGGTGACCGCGGCATCGGCGGCGGGACCGGGCCGTACCCTGGGTGACATGAGCTCGACCGCCTCACCCGGCCCCGCCGCCGACCCCGCCGACTCCGGCGCCACCCCCGCGGCTCCCGTCGCGATCGTCTTCGACGACCCGCTGGACCGCCCGTCCGCCGACGACACGGACGAGGGGTGGGGCGAACGCCCCGGCGGCCGAGGCGGTGCGGCGGATCTCGCGCGCTTCCTCGACGAGAAGCCGCCGCACCACATCTGACGGCGACGCCGCCGGGCTCCGCGGCCCGGACGCCCGGGGACGCCGCCTGTGCCCCGGAAGGCGATCCCGGTTCCGG
>CAYNNX010000362.1:0-7318 GCA_964398515.1 uncultured Streptantibioticus sp.
CCCGGGGCCGGCGGCCCCGCTCGCGGCGGCCGGAGGCGCCGGCGCACCGCGCGACGGGGGTGAGCGGCGCGCCGCATGAGCCAGAGTTACTTTCCGGCACACGAAGGGATCTGTCAGCACCCCATGTACTCAGCATCGTCCTCCGTGTCCGCCCCGCCCCGGCCCGCCGCTCTGCGGGGGGCCGGCCTCGCCGCCCGACCGCGGCCCGTGACAGCCGAGCCGTTCCTCGACCCTTCGCACGCGGCCGGCGCAGGCAGGCTCGTGGGCCGCCCCCGCCCGGCCCCGGGGGCGGGCGCGGGGGCACCGCATCCGCTCAGCGGCAGGCTGGATCTGACGGGGCCGCAGGGCGCCCAGGTGCGCACCGCGATCGCCTCGGTCCAGCGGATCTGTCCGGAGTTCACCCCGGCACAGGTCCTGCGCCGCGGCAGCGGGACGGTCCTGCTGGTCGGCACGGTGGGCCGCAGCCCCGCGTTGGCCAAGTGCCTGATGGACCACTCCCCCGCCTGGATGGAGCGGTTCAGGCAGGAAATAACGGCGTACCGGACGTTCGTCCGGCACCGCCCCCCGGTTCGCGTCTCGCGGCTGATCGCGGCCGACCCGGAGAGTTGCACCCTGGTGCTGGAACGCGTGCCAGGGCGTGTCGCGTCGATGCAGCGCCATCCGGTGGAGCCGCCGCCGCGTGCGGACGTGCGGGCCGCGCTCGGCGCGTTCTGCCGGATCAACCAGTGGCGCCCGCCCGTCGGCGCCTTCGACGCCCCGATCGACTATCCGGCCCGCATCGCGCGCTACCACGAGATGGGCCTGCTCACCGACCGGGACACCGGCGATCTGGAGAAGCTGCTGCGCGGGCTCGCCCATGTGCAGGGGCAGTTCTGCCACGGCGAGGCGGTGCTGTCGAGCGTGCTGCTCTCCCCGGCCGGGCCGGTGCTGGTCGACTGGGAGCACGCCGGCTGGTATCTGCCGGGGTACGACCTGGCGGTGCTGTGGTCGGCGCTGGGCGAGGACCCGGTGGCGCGCCGCCAGATCAGCCAGTTCGCGACGCAGCAGTCCGGGCCGATGGTGCGTGACGCCTTTCTGGTGAATTTGATGCTCGTGCTGACGCGGGAGATCCGTACCTTCGAGACCGCTGTGCAACGGTCGATGCAGAGCACCGCTCCGGCCACCCAGGCGGCTGCGGACGCCGGAGAGGAGCAGCGGCTGCTGCTGCGCCGGCTGCACGACGACTGCGGGATGGCACGCCGTGCGGTACGGGCGGCGGTGGGGACCCGCTGAACGGCGGTCGTCCGCTGCCTCGGCCGGACCCGCGAGTCGGCGCTCGCCAGGCACATGTCACCGGTCCAGACCACTGATGCCCCGCAGGTCTGCGCGCCTGTGCCGGGAAACCACCCGGCACAGGCGTGGACGTGCGGAAATCGCGGTAGTACCAGGACAGTTGACGCATCGTCTGGCGGCTGGCACCTCTGAGGTTCCGGCCCCGCCGCACACCTGAGCCCCCACCAGGTGTCCCGTAGCACGGAGGCTGCATTGCGAGGACCTCTGCCCCAACCCCTGAGATCCGGTCGGCGGTCCGCGCTGCGGGCCGCCACGGCCGCCGTGGCCGCCGCCGCCCTGCTGCCGGTGTGCGCCTCGGCTCCCCAGGCCGGCGCCGTCCAACGGCCATCCGACGCGCTCCAGCGCGCCTTCGCCGCGGCGTCCCGGCGCTACCACGTGCCGCAGAGCGTGCTGCTGGGCGTGGCGTACCTGGAGTCGCGGTGGGACAGCCACGCCGGACGGCCCAGCGTGAGCGGTGGTTACGGGCCGATGCACCTGACCGACGCGCGTACCGCCGTGGCGCAGTCGCTGCGGAAGACCGACGGCGACGCGCTGGGCGACCCCCGGGGGGACAGCACGCGTCCGCTCACGGTGCCGGAGCTGGTGGAGGTGGCGCAGAGCCGCGCGCTGCCCGCCTCGCTGAGGACGGCCGAGCGCGCGGCGGCGCTCACCGGGCTGTCCACCGCGCGCCTGCGGGAGAACGCGGCGGACAACGTGGCCGGCGGCGCCGCGCTGCTGGCCGACGCGCAGAAGGCGTTGCACAAGCCGCTCAGCGTCGATCCCGGGCAGTGGTTCGGGGCGGTGGCGCGCTATTCGGGCGCCGACGACACGGCGACGGCCGCGAACTTCGCCGCCGACGTCTTCCAGGTGGTCCACGAGGGCGCCGCACGCGTCACCGACAGCGGCCAGCGGGTCGTCCTCGCCCCCGACCGCGCGGTCCGGCCGGACTCCGCCCAGGTCCGGGCGCTGGGGTTGCGCACCGTGAGCACCGCGAACACCGAGTGCCCGCGCAGCGTGGCGTGCGAATGGATCCCCGCGCCCTACGAGAACTACGGTCCCGGTCCGGGCGACTACGGCAACCACGACCTGGCGGACCGCCCGCACGACGCCTCGGTGGACTTCATCGTCATCCACGACACCGAGGGCTCGTGGGACACCTCGATCAAGCTCGTCCAGAACCCGAAGTACCTGGCCTGGCACTACACCGTGCGCTCCTCCGACGGGCACGTCGCGCAGCACGTGCCGACGAAGGACGTGGGCTGGCACGCGGGCAACTGGTACGTCAACGCCAAGTCGATCGGCATCGAGCACGAGGGCTTCCTCGCCGATCCGGACGCCTGGTACACCGAGGCGATGTACCGCACCTCGGCCCGTCTCGTGCGCTACCTCGCACGCCGGTACGACATCCCGCTGGACCGGCAGCACATCCTGGGCCACGACAACGTTCCCGGACCGGCCCCGGCGTCCGTGGCGGGGATGCACACCGACCCCGGCCCGTACTGGGACTGGGCGCACTACTTCGAACTGCTGGGGGCGCCGTTCCATCCGACGGCCGGGCCGCGCGGCGGGGTGGTCACCATCGACCCGAACTACGACGCCAACCAGCCCGTCTACACCGACTGCGGCACGTCGGGCCAGGTCTGCGCGCCGCACGGCTCGGAGGCGGTACGGCTGCACACCGCGCCCAGCGAGGACGCCCCGCTGGTCAAGGATGTCGGGCTGCACCCGACGGGCGACACGACGACCGGTGTGAACGACACCGGCGCCCGGGCCTCCACCGGTCAGCGGTTCGCGGTGGCGGAGCGCCGGGGCGACTGGACGGCGGTGTGGTACCTCGGGCAGAAGGCGTGGTTCCGCAACCCGCACGCGCAGCCGACCGCGGACGACGCGTGGGGCTTCGTGGCCGCCCCGAAGCCGGGTGCGGCCTCGGTCCCGGTGTACGGGCGGGCGTTCCCGGAGGCGTCGGCCTATCCGTCGGGGGTGCCGGTGCAGGCGCTGGTCCCGCTGCAGTACACGATGCCGGCGGGCCAGTGGTACGTGGTCGGCGGCCGGGAGCGGGGCGAGTACTTCTACTCGCAGACCTTCGACCGCTCGACCCAGACGTGGGTGCGGGGCACGCAGCTGTACTACGAGGTCCAGTTCGGCCACCGGGTGGCCTTCGTGAAGGCGGACGACGTGATCGTGCGCCCCTCGCAGCTGATCTCGCGCAGGTGAGTGCGGAAGGATGGGCCGAGGGGCTCAGCCCTGCTGGAACATCTCGGCGGGCAGCGGCTTGAGCAGCTGGTACAGGTCGTCGGTGATCGGGCGGTCCCAGGTGGCGATGGTGACCTGGACGTTGTCGTCGCGGTCGAACTGGGCGCAGGCGATCCGCTCCTCGGAGACCTTGATCCGCCTGACGATCAGCAGGCTGTCGCCGTGCATGACGGGCGTGTCCTCCCGGGAGACCTCGTGCACCGGCTCGTCGTTGCCGAGGGCGGCGAGCAGCTGGGTCACCTCGAAGGGGACCTGGCCCTCGCCGAGCTCCCGGGCGGGCGAGCCCTCGGGCAGGTTGCCGATGAGCATGGCGGGGCCGCGGCCGCCGAAGAGGTCGTAGCGCAGGAAGATCCCCTGGCAGCTGCCGTCAGGTCCGGGCAGCAGCCCGGCACCGAGGTTTCCCGGCCAGTCGCCGGGGTCCATGGCCAGGACGTCGAAGTCCGGCCCGGTCGGCGTGGCGGCGCTGCGTCGGCGGAGGAAGGACATGCGCACATCGTACGTGCCCCGGGGCCGGTGGCGAGCCGGGCCCCGGGGAATGATCACGGCCTCCCCCGGCCTGGTCGGCAGGGGTCCTGGAGGCCCTCGCCGGCGGCTGCGGGCACCCCCGGCCGGTGCGGGGCGGTGGGTGACGGTGGAGATCGCGAAGCCCGCGCCGAGAGCGCCGGTGTTGCCGCCCGGATCCGCAGGCCGCCGGTGGCGGTGTCGCTCCGGGAGGCGGTGTCGCAGCGGCAGCCGGTCCTCGATCACCGGGACGCGCGGGTGACCCGGGGGCAAGCCGGGGGTGGATGATGTCGGTGCGCACACCGGCGACGCACTGGCGAAAGGGCTTACGTGACAGACGCGTTGGACGTGGACACCCCGGACATCCGGGCGCTGCTTCGGGGGTTGCCGGTCTTCGCCGGCGAGCTGCCGGACTTCGACCCGTCGACGGCGCCGGACGATCCGGTCGAGCTGTTCACCCGGTGGCTGATCGGTGCCGTGCGAGCGGGGGTTCCCGAGCCGCACGCGATGACGCTGTCGACCGCGGATGCCACCGGTGAGCCCTCCGCCCGGGTGCTCATCCTCAAGGACGTGGACGCCGGCGGATGGCGGTTCGCGGCGCACAGCGCGAGCGTCAAGGGACGCGAGCTCGCCGAGCGGCCGTACGCGGCGCTCACCTTCCACTGGCCGCTGCTGGCGCGGCAGATACGGCTGCGCGGACCGGTCGCGGCCGACTCCGCCGAGCGCGCCGCGGCCGACTTCCTGGCCCGCTCCCCCGCCGCGCGGGCCGAGGCGCTGCTGGGGCGGCAGAGCACCCCGTTGACCGACCTCGCCGCGCGCGACCTGGCCGCGAAGGAGTCGTTGGCCCGGGTCGAGCGGGAGCCGGGGCTCGTCGCCCCCGGGTGGACGCTGTACACGCTCCGCCCCGACGAGGTCGAGTTCTGGCAGGGCGCCAGGGACCGCAGGCACACGCGGCTCAACTACCGCAGGGCCGACGGGGGTTGGGCCAGCGAGCTGCTGTGGCCGTGACGCGGCACCTCGGGCTCGCGGAGCGGGGTCTGCGGGAGGTGCCGGCCGAGGCGCTGGCCCATCCCGATCTGCGCTCGCTGAACCTCTACCGGAACGCGATCAGCGAGCTTCCGGAGGGCCTGTGGAGGCTTGCCGGGCTTCAGGTGCTGATCCTGGCGGAGAACTCCCTGGCGGAGCTCCCCGCGCACATCCGCGCGCTGCGGCGGCTGCACACCCTGGATCTGGGGCACAACCGCCTCACGGGGGTTCCGGCCGCCCTCGGCGAGCTGCCCGCTCTCGACCGCTACCTCTACCTGCACGACAACCGGCTCACCGCCCTCCCGCGGGCGCTCGGCGGCTTGGAGCGGCTGGCCTATCTCAACGTGAGCGAGAACCGGCTCACAGCGCTGCCGGGCTCGCTGGCCGCGATGGCGGGGCTGGTGGAGCTGCGGGCACAGCACAACGCCCTGGTGGCGCTGCCCGAGGAGATCGGGCGGATGGGGGCGCTGCGTGAGCTGTGGCTGCGCGGCAACCGGCTGACCGGGCTGCCGGGCTCGCTGGCGCGCCTGGGCGAGCTGCGCCATCTCGATCTGCGGGAGAACGTCCTGTCGTCGGTCCCCGAGCCGTTGCGCGGGCTGCCTCGCCTGCGCCACCTGGATCTGCGCGCCAACCGGCTGGTCTCGCTGCCGTGGTGGCTTGCGCAGCTGCCGGCGCTGGACAAGCTCGACCTGCGCTGGAACGCGGTGGCCGACGACGATCCGCTGCTGGGGCCGCTCCGGGACGCAGGCTGCGTCGTGCTCACGTGAGGGCGGGCACCGCGTCGGCGGCCCTGCGGCGCTGCCGGACCGCCCGCCGGACCACGGCGAACCGCGGTCCGGCAGCCGCATCGTCGGCTGTGCGGGAGGGCTGCCGGACCGCCCGCGGCGGTTCAGGTGAGGTCGAACTCGCCGTCGCGGGCGCCGAGGACGAAGGCCCGCCATTCGGCCGGGGTGAAGATCAGCGCGGGCCCCTCCGGGTTGCGGCCGTCACGCATCGCGATGTAGCCCTCGACGAAGGCGATCTGGACGTCGCCCGAGCCCTGGCTGCTGGACAACCACTTCGCTTCCGTCAGATCGAGCTGGGGCTTCTTCTTCCCGTCGGCCAACGGCTGTCCGATGGTGCTTTCGGCCACGTCCGCATCTCCTCCCGATTGACGTCCCCGGCCAGCGTAGCGACCGCGGACGGCGCCGGACAGTGCGTGTCCGAAGCCGACCGGCCGCGTACGCAACTGATCAGGAAACCGGCGGCTCTTCGCCTACCAGCCACATCGAGAAGAACTGCGATCCGCCGCCGTAGGCGTGCCCCAACGCCCGCCGGGCGCCCCCGATTTGGTGCTCCCCGGCCTGGCCGCGGACCTGAAGTGCCGCCTCGGCGAAGCGGATCATGCCGGAGGCGCCGATGGGGTTGGTGGAGAGCACCCCGCCCGACGGGTTGACCGGAAGATCGCCGTCCAGTTCGGTCACGCCGGACTCGGTGAGCTTCCAGCCCTCGCCCTGCGCGGCGAACCCCAGGTTCTCCAGCCACATCGGCTCGTACCAGGAGAACGGCACGTACATCTCCACCACGTCGATCTGCCGGCGCGGGTCGGTGATCCCGGCCTGCCGGTAGACGTCGGCGGCGCAGTCCCGGCCCGCCCGGGGGGAGACGTAGTCCTTGCCGGCGAACATCGTCGGCTCGCTGCGCATCGCCCCGCCGTGCACCCAGGCGGGCGGGCGGGGCGAGCGGCGGGCCCCGGCCGTGTCGGTGAGCACCATCGCGCAGGCGCCGTCCGAGGACGGGCAGGTTTCGGAGTAGCGGATCGGATCCCACAGCATCGGCGAGGAGCGGACCTGCTCCAGCGTGATGCCGGTCTCGTGCAGATGCGCGTACGGGTTCCTCAGTGCGTTGCGGCGGTCCTTGTAGGCGACGAGGGTGCCGACGGTGTCGGGGGCGCCGGTGCGCCGCATGTAGGCGCGCACGTGCGGGGCGAAGAAGCCGCCCGCGCCCGCCAGGAGCGGCTGCTGGAAGGGGATCGGCAGCGACAGGCCCCACATGGCGTTGGATTCGGACTGCTTCTCGAACGCGACGGTGAGGACGGTGCGGTGGACGCGGGCGGCGACGAGGTCCGCGGCGACCAGGGCGGTGGAGCCGCCGACGGAGCCCGCGGTGTGCACGCGCAGCAGGGGTTTGCCGACGGCGCCGAGGGCGTCGGCGAGGTAGAGCTCGGGCATCATCACGCCCTCGAAGA
>CAYNNX010000363.1:0-2683 GCA_964398515.1 uncultured Streptantibioticus sp.
AAGCCGCCGTCGCGCGCCACCGCGTCAACACCCCCCGGCTCTGATGGGGCTATTTTCTGGGCATGTCGTGGAGAGCCTGCGTGAGCTACGAGTTCGGCCTGGTCGGGGCCTGTTCAGCCGAGCATCAACGCCAACCAACCCTGGAACGTGACCCGTTGGAGCCGACCGCGACCCGGAACTGTCCGCACTGCCAGCAGCCAGTCACCATCGTCGCGCTTCTGGCGACCCCGGAAGCGGCCCGCCCCTCTGTCCCCACGGCCATTCCCGACATCGTTCCGCTGCGAAAGACTCCGTGAGGTCCACTGACCGTCACTGATCATCGGGCCTGCCGAACAAGCCGCTGGACGTTGGTGATCGGCCAATCGCTGTGGTGCTGGACCTGGGCATGCGCGAACAGACCCCACTTGATCTCGGTGCGCAAGAGCGGGTGCGTCCCCAGTAGGTTGATCACCCCGATCCGGAAGGTCGCGTCCTCCTCGGCGCACCAGCGCCGGAAGCCGGCCTCGTCGTCGTAGCAGAACTCCATGGTGGCTCTGGCGCTGACTGTCGACCTTCCAGGCGTCCGCCAGGGCGCGGGCTCCGCCCGGTCGGCCTTGCCTCCAGTAGCGGCCTTCGTGGGGTTCGCAGAGGCGCACCGCCGAGACAGCGGTGTAGGAGCAAGCGACGACTCGGCAGGTGCCGAACCCGGGCAGCGGCGAGCGCTGAGCCAGCCGGTCCACGAAGTTGGCCCCGGGGTTCTGCCTCCTGACGTCGCGCCAGTGATTCTCGTGCTGCCTGCAGAGATCCCACTTCGCCGAGCTCGAAGGTCGCTCGGGACAGATCCGACACGGCCCCAGGTCGTAGCGGTCGCGAGGAGCCAGCGGCTCGGCCGTCCGAAGGAAGTCGGCCCGTCCGACACCGCTGGACCTCCATTCCTGGTGGTGCTCGTAACACATCTCGGAGGACACCCGTCGCATGCGCCCGCAGCCATGCACGTCGCACTGCCAGGCGTAGGCGGGGTGGTCCGGGGGCACCGCGACCAGATCGTCGCGGTAGAGGACGTCGAAGGAGGGTCCGTCGATCAGAGCGCTGAGCATCTCCAGCCGGTCGCGCTGGACCTGCTGACGTCATCGGATTCCAGAAGCTTCAGCTCAGTCATGACTCGCCCCAGACCCGGTTCAGGGCGGCCGTGAAGAGCGGATCATGGAGATCTGTATGCGCGTAGGTCTCCTCGACCGTCTTGGCCGAAGCCCAGCCGCCCGCGTCCCGGACGATCACCGTATTGCCGTTCGAGGCGTCCAGGACCGCAGTCGCGAACTCGTGCCGGAACCCGTGGGGGTTCGTGCGGCCAAGGCCCAGACGCCTGCCGGCCCGGCCCATCATCTGGCGAGCACCGGCGGCAGACAGCGGCTCGCCCGCCTGTTGGCTCTTCATCTGAACGAGCAGCATCCCGTGGCGCGCGCTGGTCGGATACTCCGTCGTCAGGTACTCGAAGTAGGTATGGATCACGGCCGGGCTCGCTCGCCGGATCTGCCCACCGCGCACGACTCCGGCCTCGATCACCCACGGGTACTTGGTCTTGGCGCGGCTCCGGTTCGGATTGAGTTCTCGATGGCAGATGTGCACGTGCGGGGACACGCACTCGCCGCAGTCCGCCCCGCTTCGCAGGTGCAGATCAACCAGGTGCAGGCCGCACAGCTCCCCGACCCGGAACCCGCCGTCACCCAGCCACGTCACGATCATCCGGTTCCGTGCCCACCGCAGCTCGCCGATCAACTTGTCGCGGGCCCCCTCGGCAAGCATCTTCGGGTGACGACGCCGGACCGTCCGAGGTGGCCGTAGCGGGTTCGCCGGCATGTCCTGAACCAGGTGCCCCAGGAACTTCCGGCGTTTGTCTTCCTTGGTCGGCAACCGCGTGCGGCTGAACTCGCTCGCCAGGCCCTGATGGATCCCCTGAGATCCCTGGAAGAGGTAGAAGCCCTTCAGACACGCTGCAGCACTGTCCAGCGAGCTCTGGCCATACGGGCGCTTGTCCACCCGCCACGGCCGACCGTAGGGCCCGGCGTACTCCGCTCCGACGGCGCCCATGTAGCGCTGAAGCTGCGGGGGCATGGTGACCGCCTCGGGCAGGAGGCCCTCGAACTCCAACCACCGCAGGTGATCTACCAGCAGGTAGGCGTATGCCCGGTCCGTTCCTCCGTTGCAGGTTCTGAGGAACCGGTCCCCCATCCGGTGCGCCGTCCCATCCGGGTACAAGATCGTGTAGGTGAAGGCTGTCACGGGGCCGGGCACCGGGCCGTCCTGGGCGGGATGCGGACCCATATCAAGATCGCTTGCGGGTATCAAGGTACGTCTTTCCGTGGCGTGACGACGCATGACCCGTTCGGGCTTACTCGAAACACGACCTTACTGATCCCGAGTGAGGCTCATCCACCGAAAGGAAAGACAGGTCATGTTTCGAACGAGAAAGAAGATCGCCAAGGCCGCGGCCATCACCGTAACCACCGCAGCGGCGATCCTGGGCGGCGGCGCCGCCGCCCAGGCCGCACCCGCCACCACCGCGGCAAGCGTCAGCAGCCTCGGCGGCTGGGGACACCACGGTGGCTGGGGACACCACGGTGGCTGGGGACACGACGATGGCTGGGGACACCACGGTGGCTGGGGACACGACGATGGCTGGGGACACGACGATGGCTGGGGACAC
>CAYNNX010000363.1:2783-7306 GCA_964398515.1 uncultured Streptantibioticus sp.
CCACGGTGGCTGGGGACACGACGATGGCTGGGGACACGACGATGGCTGGGGACACCACGGTGGCTGGGGACACCACGGTAGCTGGGGCAGCTGGGGGTAGCCGACCCGGGGCAGGCGGCACCGACGCTGCCCTGACCCCCGCGGCACCCCGAGGCGGCGCCTGACCGGCCACGAGGAGCCCCCGGTCAGATCGCCACGGCCCGGGCGCGGATGCGGCAGACACACCTCAGGTGTGAGATCGCCGCACCCGCGCGCCCGGTGCCGGGCACAGGCCCAGCCCCCTTCTGTGCCCTCGGGCGCGCACCGACCCACAGGCACCAAGACCTAACCCACCGTGTCAACCCAGAGACTCAACCCAGAGAAGACGAACCCATGCGACCACTAACCCAAGGACCCGACCGGCAGGGGACGCCGGCCGGGACCGCCCTTCCGCCACTGGGCGGCCCCAACCCGACACCGGCCGCGCACCAGGGTGCCGCAGCCGCGATGCGGCCGCCCGGCCGTGCAGCCAGAACGGGACACGCCACGAAGATCGTGTGCGTCGGCGGTGGACCGGGCGCGTTGTACTTCGCGATCGCGGCCAAGCGCCGCGATGCCGGCCATGACATCACCGTCATCGAACGCGACCCGCCGGGGGCCACCTACGGCTGGGGCGTGGGGTATGGGGACGACCTGCTCGACCACCTCTACCGCAACGACCCCGACAGCGCCCAGGCAGTGCGTGCGGCCTCGGCCCTGTGGCAAGACCAGGAGATCCGCCGCGGGGAACAGACCGCGTATCTGGGCCGGTACGGCTACAGCATCGCCCGCGCCACCCTGCTCGACATCCTCACCCGACGCGCAACCGAGCTGGGGGTGGATGTCCAGCACCGCCGCAAGGTCGACGACCTGGCCGAGCTCGCCGACGCCGACTTGATCGTCGCCTGCGACGGGGCCAACAGCCGGGTGCGCCAGTTGCACGGCAACCACTTCGGCACCCGCCTGGAAGTCGGCCGCAACCCCTACATATGGCTGGGTACCGACAAGGTGTTCCCCCGCTTCGCCTTCGCCTTCGAACCGACCCCGGCCGGGTGGATCTGGTTTTACGCCTACCCCTCGAGCGCGGAAATCAGCACCTGCGTCGTCGAGTGCGCCCCAGAGACCTGGCGGGGGCTGGGGCTCGATACGCTCGACACCGCCGACGGTGTGCGGTTGCTGGAACAGATCTTCGCCTCCGCTCTGGACGGCCACGCGCTGCATGGCCAGTCCCGGGGAGAACCGGCACGCTGGCAGCACTTCACCGAGGTACGCAACGCCACCTGGTGCCACGACAACGTGGTGCTGCTGGGGGATGCCGCCCACACCACCCACTACACCCTGGGCTCGGGCACCCGGCTGGCGCTGCTGGATGCGATCGAGCTCGCGCACAGCCTGTATACGGAGGCAGAGCTGCCTGCCGCTTTGCAGACCTACGACAAGCGCCGCCGGGCCGCGCTCCATCCCGTGCAGGCCGCGGCCCGCACGAGCATGGCCTGGTTCGAGCATCTCGACCATTACCTTGAGCAGGATCTGGTGGACTTCGCCTACGCGATGTCGGTACGGCAGGGGGCCCAGGCGCCGTGGCACTACCAGTTGCACAGGGCCACCCAGGTCCCGGTGCTGCGCCGGGTACGACGGGAAGCCAACAGCGGCCTGCGGAGGTATCTGGCGCTGCGGCGCGGGGAGACGGCCCTCGGCACGGGCAGCGCCACCAGGAGGGCCACGACCACGGCGGCCCTGGCGGCACCGGCGGGGCACCAGCAGTGACGGCACCGGACAGGGCAGACCCGGCAACCTGGACCACCGAACTTGTCGAGCCGTGATTCCTCATTCCCCTGGCGATTTTTCGGCCGGGACGACTCGATGCAAAACCCCGAAGGACACGCACCCCACCGCAGTGCTTTTCCTGATCCCTCGCGATGCGGCCGTCCCGGCGCACGACGAAAATTCACCAACCCGTGTGCCGGGCCGAAAACCCTGCAAAGGTTCCTCACCCCTGCCCGGCGAAGTGCTTCAGCCCGCGAGCGAGGAGCGTTGAGCAGGGGTACCGGCTACGGCTTGTACATGTACGGGGTCGTGGTGCTCAGAGCGGCGAAGCCGAGCCGCTGCAGGATCGGGCGGCTCTGGTCGGAGGCGTCCACCTGCAGGTAGCGGTAGCCGTGCTCGGCGGCGATCTTGGCGCGGTGCGCGACCAGCGCCCGGTAGATCCCGCGGCCGCGCCAGGCGGGTACGGTGCCGCCGCCCCAGAGGCTGGCAAACTCGGTGCCCGGGTGTAGTTCCATCCGCGCCCCGCAGACCGGCACGTCGCCGGCCATCGCGACGACCATGCTGGCCGTCCCCGGGCCCTCGGCCAGCATGTCGAGCAGGCGCGGCCGCAGCCAGTCCGCAGTCGTCTCGAACGCCCCCTCATGCGCGGCCAGCATGAGCTCCACGTCGGCCGGAGTGGTCACCGGGTGCAGCCGGACACCCTCAGGCAGTCCGCCGCCGTCGGGCAGGTCGGCGATCCGGGCGATCATCAGGGCCTCATCGGGCTCAGCCTCGAACCCGGCCGCCAACAGCAGCTCGCCGAGATCCTCCGGCTGGTCGTGCGAATAGAGCTTCCACTCGAACTCACGGCCCAGCTCGGTGAAGTACCGCACCTGCTCGGCGATCGCCGGCCGCGCCGTGGACTGGTCCAGGCCGGACCAGACGACCGCGCTCCAGCCGCCCTCGACGCCGACCTGCCGCACCACCTTGCCGACCCACTCGACCCGGGCGCCGGGCGCGTCGGCGAGGGTATCCCGCCGCATCTGACGGTCGAACAGGGCGAGTACTTCAGAAGTATCCATCCGCGCATTTCAGCACGTGCGAGAGGGCTCACCAAGCTCCTGGCCCGCGGCCGGTGCCGGACCGGCTGTGCCTGCAGGGCATCCTGTACGTGCTGCACAACGACATCGCCTGGCAACTCCTCCCGCTGGAGCTGGGGTTCGGCTCGGGCCAGACCTGCTGGCGGCGGCCAGCGCGGTGGCCGCCGCGGCCGTGCGAGCCATCATCGGGGCCCCGGTCACGGAAACGCCGTGACCGGGGCCCCAGGATCAGCTACCGCGGAAGGTGCCGACCGCCGCTAGTTCCGGTACCGGAACACGATCCGGCCGCGCGTCAGGTCGTACGGCGGGAGCTCCACCCGCACCCGGTCTTCCAGCATGATCTTGATGTAGTTCTTGCGGATCTTCCCGCTGATGTGCGCGAGCACCCGGTGGCCGTTCTCGAGCTCCACGGAGAACATAGCGCTGCGCAGGCACTCGACGACCTTGCCCTCGACTTCGATGACGTTCTTGTTCTTCGTCATCGCACCAGCTCCAGGTTGCTGCTCACCGGCCGGGCGCCGATGCCCTCGAACAGCGCCGAGGCCGCTTGGTTGGACTCGTGGACTTCGGCCCAGGCCGCGTCGAACCCGGAGCGGTGCAGTGTCCCCAGCGCGTGGGCCAGCAGCGCCCGCGCGATGCCGCGGCGCTGCTGGCCGGCCCGGACCGCGACCAGCCCGATGCGCGGCCGGTTCACCGTCACCACCCGGATCAGACCCAGGTAGCCCTCCGGCGCCGCGGCCACCGCGTACTTCGATGCATCGACGATGGTGTCGCCTTCGGGGCGGGCAATCACCTCCGCGGGCATCGACTGCCACCACCCGACTCTCGCCTCGACTTCGTCACGGATCGCGCGGTCCACCGCCCGCAGCAGGCCCTCGTCCGCCTGACCGGCGGGCACGATCGTCACGCCCGAAGGCGGCAGGACTTCTTCGAGCCCTGTGACCCGCGGGTCGGTCGGCACGACGTACTCCCACTCGCGGCGCCGGATCGTGAAACCGGCCCGCCGCCAGCAGGCCGTCAGCTCGACGTCGGCTTCGTCGACCACCGTGTACAGCGGCGCCGGCAGTTCCGCCAGCATCGCCTCGGCGAGCCGGTCGAAGGTGGCGTCGTGCCAGGCGTCGATGCTGACGAACAAGCGTCCGTCGGGCCGGTGCTCCGCATGCCCGCGGCCGACCACCAGGTCGTCATCCAGTGCATGCCATTGCCTGTCCGCGACGCGCGTGATCATCACCGCGTTCTCGCTCAGGCCAGATGTGAAAGGCTTCGTGTTCATCGGAGTCTCCTTCCAGGAGTGCCTCGATCTCAGGCGCTCCTGGCGACACCGAACGTCAGCCGCCGGACCGTGACGGGTTGAGGGAGCACCCATGGGTAACTGAGTTCACGGGGCTCACCTCCATACGACGACTTCACGGTCCACCAGGAAAGTAGCAGCGGGGCGTCGCCTCGCTCAAATCCTTTCCTATGAGCTCGTAACGCGATCACGATCCGGTCTTCTTGAGGCGTCTCCAGCAGATGGGGCTGCAAGCCAACGACAGGAAGGAGTCGTGGAGTTCGATACGTCGTTCCCAGCGGACCGCGAGGCGTTTGAACTGGTGGAGCAGGCGAAGGTCTGCTCGACGACGTAGCGGAGCTTGCCAGGCCCTTGATGTTCGGGGAGCC
>CAYNNX010000364.1:0-7301 GCA_964398515.1 uncultured Streptantibioticus sp.
TGGGCGGTACGTGCGTCACATCGCGGCCCCCGATCTCGATGTGGCCGGAGGTGACGTCTTCCAGACCGGCCAGCATCCGCAGCGCGGTGGTCTTTCCCGACCCCGAGGGGCCGACCAGCACCAGGAACTCGCCGTCGGCCACCTCCAGATCGAGGCTGTCCACCGCCACCACCGCAGGTGTTCCCGGATAGACCCGGGAGGCCTGTGCGTACCGAACCTCAGCCATCGTTCCTTCCTTTCCTACTTCACGGCACCCATCGACAGGCCACGGACGAGCTGCTTCTGGGCGATCCAGCCGGCCAGCAGCACGGGCAGGCAGGCCAGGGTGGCGGCAGCCGCGAGTTTCGCCCAGTACAGGCCTTCGCTGGTGATGAATCCGACCAGGAAGACCGGAACGGTGCCGGCGCGCACCGAGGTCAGATTCAGCGCGAAGAAGAATTCGTTCCACGCGAAGATGACACAGATCAGCGCGGTCGCCGCGATGCCGGGCGCGACCATGGGCAGCATCACCTTGGTGAGCTCCTGCCGGAAGTTCGCGCCGTCCACCCGGGCCGCCTCAAGGACTTCCTTGGGCACTTCGAGCAGGAACGAGCGCAGCATCCACACGGCGATCGGCAGATTCATCGCGGTATAGAGCACGATGAGGGTGCCGATGTTGTCCAGAGCGCCGATGTCGCGGACGGCCAGGTAGATCGGCACGATGGCGGCGACCACTGGCAGCATCTTGGTGGAGATGAAGAAGAACAGTGCGTCGCGCCACTTGCGCACCGGTCGGATCGACAGTGCGTAGGCGGCGGGGATGCCGAGTGCCAGCACCAGGATCGTCGATATCACCGTCGCGATCGCGGAGTTGGCCAGGTACGGTCCGATTCCGCTGGCGAACACCGTCTTGAACTGGGCCAGTGTCGGCGAGAACACGATGTGCGGGGTGTTGGTGTAGGCGTCGGACTCCTGTTTGAACGCCGTCAGGACCATCCACAGCACCGGGAAGAAGAACACCAACGCGGCCAGCCAGGCGCCCGTGGTCCAGGAGGCCTGCCGGAGCAGGCGGGTTGGGCGCGGTGCGGCGCGCTGGGTAGGGGCAGCCGAGGTCATCTCACGCCCTCCCTTCGGCGGTGGAGAAGACCGTGAACAGCATCCGCAGCGCGACCATGGCGACGAGGATGGTGCCGGCGACGGTGACCACGCCGAGCGCGGAGGCCTGACCTACGTCGAATCCCAGGAAGGCCCGCTGGTAGATGTAGTACGGCAGGTTGGTAGTCGCGGTCCCCGGACCGCCTTGGGTCATCATGTAGATCACGTCGAAGGTGTTCACCAGGTAGATCGCACCCAGCAGCACCCCCAGCTCGATATAGCTGCGCAGGTGCGGCAGGGTGATCGCGCGGAATGTGGTCCACGGCCCGGCCCCGTCGACGCGTGCTGCCTCCAGCACCTCGTTCGACTGGCTCTGCAGACCGGCCAGCACGATCAGCATCATGAACGGTGTCCACTGCCACACCAGCACTGCGATGATCGACGCCAGCGGGTAGCGGCTGACGAAGTCGACCGTGGGCAGGCCGACCAGACGCAGCAGGTAGTTGACGATGCCGTACACCGGGTCGAGCATCGAGGTCTTCCAGAGCAGCCCGGCGACCGTGGGCATGATCAGGAATGGCGCGATCAGCAGCGTCCGTACCACTCCCCGCCCGGGGAAGGTGCGGTCCAGCAGCACCGCCAAGCCAATGCCCAGCACCATCGAGATCGCCACGGCGAGCGCGGCCAACTCGATCTCGGTGAACAGCGCCTGCCGGAACGAGCTGTCAGTGAAGACCGAGGCGTAGTTGGCGAGCCCGACCCAGTGCCGCGATCCCGGCCGCACCAGATTCCAGGACTGGAACGAGAAGATCACCGTGAAGATGAACGGGATCTGGGTCACGAGGATCACAAAGAGCAGGGCTGGCAAGAGCGGGAGCCGGCGCTGCCAGGACTCGCGGCGCGACAGCCCTTTCGCGGCGGCTACTCGACCGATGCCGGTACCTGTGGCCGGCGAAGTGAAGGTAGCCATGGCTTCTCTCCCATCCGTGGTCAACGGTGCTGGTAGGTACGGCCGACGGTCTGCGCGTACTGCTGGGACTGCGCCAGGGCTGCCTGCACCGACTTCTGCCCGGCGATCGCCGCGGTGATCTGCTGGCTCACGCGCGTGCCCAGGTCCTGGAACTCAGGAATGTCCAAGAACTGCACACCGGTGTACGGCACAGGGTCCACCGTGGGGTGCGACGGGGTCGCACCGCTGATCGCCTGCAGGGTGGACCCGGCGAAGGCAGCTGCAGCCTTCCGGTACTGCGGGATCCCGTAGGTCGAGTTGCGGCTGCCTGGCGGCACACGCGACCAGCCCAGCTTCTCCCCGACCAGCTTCATGTACTCCTTCGAGGTCGCCCAAGACATCAACTGCCAGGCAGCGTCCTTGTGAGGACTGGTCTTCGGGATGCCCAGCGACCACGAATACAGCCATCCCGACGACGCCGTCTTCTCCACGGGCGCCGCCACGTACCCGACCTTTCCGACAACCTTGCTGCTCGCGGGATCCTCCAGCGAGCCCGCCGCGACCGTCGCGTCGTACCACATCGCGGCGTTCCCCTGTGCCATGTCCGTACCGCACTCTGTGAACCCGGCTGAGGGCGCGCCCGGTTCGCCGTCGCGGCGCAGCAGGTCGGTGTAGAAGCCGACCGCCTTCTCCACCGGGGGCGAGGTGAGCTGCGCGTTCCAGGCGGGGTCGTACCAACGTCCGCCGAAGGTGTTGATCACCGTGTCCAGCGGAGCCAGCACCTGTCCCCAGCCGGGCTGGCCGCGCAGGCAGATGCCCGCCATGCGGCGTGCCGGATCGTTCAACTTGTCTGCCAGCGCCGCGATCTGCCCCCAGGTCGGATGCTGCGGCATCGTCAGTTTATGGGCGGCAAAGATGTCCTTGCGATACATCAGGAAAGAAGATTCGCCATAGAACGGCACGGAATACAGATCTCCGTGGTGCGAGAGCGACTGCCGGATCGGGCCGATGAAGTCGCCCGGATCGTAACCCGGCGTGCGTTCCGCATACGGCTGCAGATCGACCAGCCAGCCATTCCGTGCCCACATCGGCGTCTCGTAGTTACTGATCATCACTACGTCGAACTCACCGCTGCCGGTCGCCACCGACTCGGTGATCTTCTGTCGCGCCTCGTTCTCCGGCAGCGTCACGTAATGGACATGGATCCCCGGGTGGGACCGCTCGAAATACGGGGTGAGGGTCCCCACGTCCTGCATCTGCGGGTTTGCGGCGATCGCCACGCTGATGGTGGTCCCCGACGAGGAGCCACCGCCGGTCCCCCCGGCCCCCGCACAGCCCGCTGTCAGTAGCAGCACGGCGGACACCAGCGCCATCGAGGCGCGGGTGTCCTGCCAGCGTCGTCGTGGCCGCATCCGTCTCGCCGCCTCGCCAGTGATCTTTCCGCCGCCCTTGCGTACCGCGGAAACGAGGCCTGTGCCGGCGCTACTTGGCAGAGGCCGGTCGGTGTCAGGACATGGACAGTCCCCCCGGAAGATTCGGATCAGCTCACGTTGCGTTCAGCCGTTACACCGAAAGCTCCGTTTTCATCTCTGAAGCCGCCAGGGACCTGGCCGGTGCCCGCAGAGATACCCATCAGTCGATTTCTCGCCCGCCGAAAACTCTATTGCGGTTCACCTGTCCGATTCACGAGGTTTACTCTGATTTGAGCGCTAGTCAAGAGTTGGCAGCCTGGAATCGGAAGTTCGACTACTCTACGTAATTATACTATTATCAAAGGTAATCGTGCTCCGCCATCGAGTGCGAGGGTGACGGCGAGGCCGGAGACGCTGTACCTGCCGGATGCTGCATCCGCCCTGGCCGAAGTGCGAGTGTCGATAAATCGTCCGCGCAGGTCGCGGCCTTGATCGTCAACTCCCGCCGTGCCCGCTGATCGCTCCAGAGCCTTCGCCTGTTCAGGGCATCGACGGCATCATGATCTGTTGCGCTGCTGCGACTGCTCTACATCATGGACCGGGATTGCGGCACGCCCCGGCAGGCGAGTTCGGCATGTGCCCAGGGGAGGCCGAGGTCAGCCCAGGGTGGCCGGTTGCCGGCTGTTGAGGCCTGCTCGGCGTCGGCGGGTTGGGTTGAGGCGCTGGAGTGGTCTGATCTCGGCGCCGTGGATCGTGGTGCGCCAGTCGGGAGCACTGTGTGTCGGCCGCGTTGAGGGCCGAGTCGGTGACCACGGTGTCGTGCCGGGTGGTCGCCATGACGTGGAAGACGTCGGCTGCTCCGGCTCCAACCGCCAAGCCCGGCCCCGGGGCGACGGCGAGCGGAACACGCAGCGAAGCGCGGGAGCACCGCTCGACGGCGGCCGATATATATGCTCATTGCCCGAAAGATGACGTTTGCGGCCTCCGTCGGGAGGTCCTACGCCACCCCCAGCGCGAGAGACTGTGCTACGCCCATGAGCCCGTCCATGCGATCCCTCTCGGCAACCGAGCGCCGCAACAGAGAGGTCGACATCCCCGACGACCATGTCATCGTGCTCTTCGGCGCCACCGGTGACCTCGCCAGGCGCAAGCTGCTTCCAGGGCTCTTCCACCTCGCCAACGCCGGTCTGCTGCCCCGTAGCTACCGGATCGTCGGCAGCGCGCCGCCCCCGGACGCCGTCACCGAGGACGAGTTCCGGCGCCGCGCCAAGGAAGCCGTACAGGAGTTCGGGCTCGTAGAACCGACCGGGGAGGCATGGCAGGCGTTCGAAGCATCGCTGACCTTCGGCGCAGCCAGCCCGGACGAGCCTGGGCAGCTCATCGCGGCGGTACAGGCGGCCGAGAAGGCGATCGGCGGCAGCGCTCGCCGACTCTTCCATCTCGCTGTGCCGCCCACGGCCTTCGGCTCCGTCATCGCGATGCTCGGGGCGACCGGGCTGGCGGGGAACGGCCGCGTGATCATTGAAAAGCCGTTCGGCACCGACCTGGAATCGGCGCGTAAACTCAACGAGACCGTTCACTCCGTCTTCGACGAGTCCCGGGTCTTCCGCATCGACCACTTCCTCGGCAAGGAGTCCGTCGACAACATCCTGGCGCTCCGCTTCGCCAACGGGCTCTTCGAGCCGGTGTGGAATCGCGACCACATCAGCCATGTGCAGATCGACATTCCGGAGTCGATCGGTCTTGAAGGCCGGTCGAAGTTCTTCGAACGCACGGGCACCTTCCGGGACATGGTCGTGACCCATCTGTTCCAGGTGCTGGGCTTCGTGGCCATGGAGCCCCCGACCTCGCTCGGCGCGCGAGCCCTGCGCGAGGAGCGGACCAAGGTCTTCGAGGCGATGAAGCCGATCGACACCGCACACGTCGTACGCGGGCAGTACGAGGGCTACCGGGATGAGCCCGGTGTCGACCCGCGGTCGCAGACGGAGACGTTCGTCGCGCTGCGCGCCGAGATCGAGAACTGGCGCTGGGTCGGGGTCCCGTTCTACCTCCGCTCCGGCAAGAGGCTCGCACAGAGCCGCCAGGTGGTGACGCTCCACTTCAAGGAGCCGCCGCTGCGGATGTTCCCCATCGACGCGCGCTCGCACGCCGCCCGGGGCAACGTCCTCGTGGTCGACTTCGACGACCCCGGATGGATCGCCACCCGTTTCCTCGTCAAGGAACCCGGGCCCATCATGCGGCTTGACCAGGTCGAGATGACGTTCCACTACGCGGACTCCTTCCAGCAGGCATATGGGCTCGAGGCGTACGAGCGGCTGATCCTCGATGCGATGCTGGGTGACCAGTCGCTGTTCACCTGTTCCGACCAGATCGAGCGCCTGTGGGAGATTTCCACTCCGCTCATCGAGAACCCGCCTGAGCTGCGACAATACGCACCCGGATCGTGGGGACCCGAGGCGATCGACGATCTGATCGCCCCGCGCCGCTGGTACCTGCCCGACGGTCGCTCGGCGGCCCATCATGTGCCTTGACGAGGTCGAGATGACGTTCCGTCACGCGGACTCCTTCATCGTGGGGACCCGAGGCGATCGACGATCTGATCGCCCCACGCCGCTGGTACCTGTCCGCCGCCGGGCGCGGCGCTACACCGAGGGCACGATGGCCTTGGACTAGGCCGTTTCTGATGGCCGTTGGACGGTGTCGCGGAGCCAGATCACGATGGGCAGCGGTGGTCAGGGTGGTGTTGAAGACATAGTCGCGCTTGTGGTCCCGGGTGGCGACCGCGAGGAACTGCTTCCACTTGCTGACGCACCGCTCAACCGCGCTGCGGCCGCGATCTCACCGGCGTCACTGTGGCCGTGGCCATCTCCGACAGCCTGGGCCACCACTGTCGGGAGGGCAGCGAAGGCGCGGCCATCGGCCTGGCGGGTATCGCCGCCGTGCAAAAGGCTGGACCTGACGATGTCGACCGGTACGGGAATCCGATGGGGCGACATCAACCGGGTAGACGAGCCGGCCGACGCCGCCTCCGCACTGATGGGCAGTCCAACGCCGCCCGTCCCGTGGTCCTCATGCGCGGCGCCGCATACACCCCGGCCGAGACCACCTCCATCCGTGACCGTGCCGGGCGCCGCCTCCTACCCGCGCGCCGGGGTGAGACAGTGTTCGGTGCGGAACCTCTCCACCATCTCGCGGGCGTGGTGGAGCCCGATGCGGTCGAAGGTGCGGTGCAACTCGTCGAGTTCGGCGGCGATGTGTTCGGGTGAACCGCCCAGCATGGCTCGGGATTTGACCTGGCCGAGCCGGGAGAGCGCCTCGCCGCGCGGCTCGCCGATGGCCCGGAACTCCGCCAGGGCGGTGGTGTACGTCTCCTGCGCCTGCTCGTACCGTCCGGCCCGGAACAGCACGTTGCCGCGCATCTTGTGGTTGTAGGCGAGCGCGCTGTCCAACCGCATCGCCCGGCAGGTCTCCTCCGCCTCGCTCAGCAGTTCCAGCGCCCGGTCCGGTTCCCCGCGCACGGAGAGCACGTCGGCTATGCCGCGCAGCGCCCAGGCGCGGCCACGGGCGTCGTCGGCCCGGGCGGCGATCTCGGCCGCCTCCTCGAACAGGGCGAGCGCCGTGTCGTGGTCACCGGTGTTGCGCCGCATCTGCGCGATGCCTTCGAGCGCCCATACCGCGTGTCGCGGCTCCCCGTGCTCGCGCGCCTCGGCGAGGAGGCGTTCGTGCAGTTCGGCGACGGCCGCGTAGTCGCCCTGGATGCGGCCGGTCTCCGCCAGACCGGCGAGCGCGTAGCCGCGCGCGACCCGGTCACCGCCGGCCTCGGCGCACGCGGCGGCGGCCGCGAGCCAGCGCCGGGCCAGCGCCAG
>CAYNNX010000365.1:0-7241 GCA_964398515.1 uncultured Streptantibioticus sp.
TCGTCGCCGGGCAGCGCCTGCGCCTCGCCGGTGCCGGCCACCGGGACGCCGGGCGCGGCAGCGCCGGGCGCTTCGGGCGTACCCGGTGCCGCCGGGGAGCCCTCGGCGCGGCGGCCGTCGTTCTGCGCCGCCCGCTCCAGGAAGCGCAGCAGCTCGACCGGGAACGGCAGCACCAGCGTGGAGTTCTTCTCGGCGGCGACCGCCGTCACCGTCTGGAGCAGCCGCAGCTGCAACGCGGCCGGGGTGGCGCCCATCACCGCCGCCGCCTGGGCGAGCTTCTTCGACGCCTGCAGTTCGGCGTCCGCGTTGATCACCCGGGCACGCCGGTCCCGGGCGGCCTCGGCCTGCCGGGCCATGGAGCGCTTCATCGTCTCGGGCAGCGACACGTCCTTGATCTCGACCCGGTCGATCTGCACGCCCCAGCCGAGCGCCGGGCTGTCGATCATGAGCGCCAGGCCTTCGTTGAGCTTCTCGCGGTTGGACAGCAGATCGTCCAGGTCGCTCTTGCCGATGATCGACCGCAGCGAGGTCTGCGCGACCTGGAGCACCGCGAACCGGTAGTCCTCGACGTTGATCACGGCGTCGGCCGGGTGGACCACCTTGAAGTAGACGACGGCGTCGACGCGGACGGTGACGTTGTCCCGGGTGATGCCCTCCTGGGCGGGGATCGGCATGGTGACGATCTGCATGTTCACCTTGCGCAGCCGGTCGACACCCGGGACGATCATGGTGAATCCGGGCGGCTTGACCTGCGGACGCAGCCGCCCGAGCCGGAAGACCAGTCCGCGTTCGTACTGCTTGACCACGCGGGCCGCCGCCAGTACGTACACCGCACCGAAGGACAACACCGCCGCCACCAGATCAGCGACCATCACGGCCCCCTGGAGTTCGCGCACAGCGACCGGACACGTGTGGCGCAACACGTGTCCTCCCACTTCTCACTTCACGGTACGCCTCGGCAGGGCGGCCGTCAGGTCCGCGCGCGGCGGTCCCCGGCGGCGTCGGCCGCACGCCGCAGCCGGTCGGCCATCACCGCCAGATGCGCGACGAGCTCGGGGGGCTCGCGCACCTCGAAGTCGACCCCGAACATGGCGAGGTAGCCGGCGAGCGCGTCCAGCGAGTCGAAGCCGGTGCGCAGCTCGCACGTCGTCGCGTCCAGCGCCTCGACGGTGGCGAACCCCGGCGAGGTGTACCGGGCGGCCTGCTCCGCGGGGGCGTGCAGCGTGACGACGGCCCGGTAGCGGTACGCGGAAGAGGTGACACTGCGGGCGACGTAGGCGGCGGCGTCCTGCGGCGGCTCGCGCGGGGCGAAGCGGGGACCGGTGGGCTGCCTGGGCTCCATGCGGTCCACGCGGAAGGTGCGCCAGTCCCCGCGCGCGGTGTCCCAGGCCAGCAGATACCAGCGGCGGGCGTGGTTGACCAGCCGGTGGGGCTCGACGTCGCGGCGGCTGACCCGGCCGCCGTGGTCGCGGTAGTCGAAGCGCAGCCGCTCGTGGTCGCGGCAGGCGGCGCCGATGGCCGTCAGGACGTCCTGCGAGACGGCCGCGCCCGGCAGGCCGCGGGAGACCGCCACCGCCTGCACGGCCTGCGCCCGGTGGCGCAGCCGGGACGGCAGCACCCGCTCCAGCTTGGCCAGGGCGCGCAGCGAGGTCTCCTCGATCCCGGCCACCGTGCCGCCGGCGCCGGTGCGCAGGCACAGGGCGACGGCGACGGCCTCCTCGTCGTCGAGGAGCAGGGGCGGCAGCTGCGCTCCGGCGCCGAGCCGGTAGCCGCCCGCGGTGCCGGGGGTGGCGTGTACCGGGTAGCCGAGGCCCCGCAGCCGCTCGACGTCCCTGCGGACCGTGCGCGGGGTGACCCCCAGCCGGGCGGCGAGGTCGGCGCCCGGCCAGTCGCGGCGCGTCTGGAGGAGGGACAGCAGGCGCAGCAGGCGCGCGGAGGTCTCCAGCATGCCGCCCATGCTGCCACCCGCGCGGGCGGCCCCGGCTAGTCGCCTCCGGCCGCGAAAGGCCGCGGAACGCCGTCCGGGGTCCAGGGGTTCCACAACTCACCGGCCGCCGCCACGAATTGGGCGGCCCGCGGGTAGCGGTCGGAGCGGTCGAGGTGGCCGCCACGCCGGAAGTCGGCGCCGGTGAACGCGTCGGAGGGGGTCACCGCGTTCGTTCCAGGCCGCCCGGCCCGCGCTCAGCTGGTCCGGTGAGGCGATCCTGCGGGCGAGCTCGTACGGTTCGCTGAAGGTGGCGTTGACCGTGGCGGCCATGCCCGGCCGGTCGGTGACGGCGGCGAGCGCGCACAGCACGGTGGGCGACTCGGGGCGGCCCACCACGTCGAGGTCGTGGATGCGGACCAGGTGCTCGCGCAGCCGCAGCCCCTCGGCGAGGAGGAAGAAGTCGAACGTGCCGCGCTCGGCGGTCTCGGCCAGGTGGTGGAAGGAGGAGAAGCGGGTGAAGGCGGGGATGCCGGGACGCGCTGTCAGGCGGTGAGCCCGGCCGGGGCGGGACGCACCCGTTCGGCGAGGAACCGCAGCACGGCTCGCGCGGTGGCGTCGTTCTGCCGGAACGCGGGCGCGTTGGTGCCCGGGCGGGCGAAGGCGGCGTAGGAGCGGCCGTTGGTGTGCGGTCCGAGGGCGAGGCGGCGCGGATGCGGGCGGCCCGCGCGGTCGAGGATGCGGGCGTCCGCTGGGTCGACCGCGAGCAGGCCGGTCGGCAGCAGGGTCCGCCCGTCGCTGAGCACCTCCTCACCGCCGGCGCCGTCTTCGGCCAGGGAGCGCAGCAGCCGGTCACGCGAGCGGTGCACCGAGGGGCCGGGCAGCCGGGCCTCGACCAGCGCTCGGGCCTCGACCGCGCCCGGCCAGGAGGCGCCCCCGGCCCGGAACACCCCCCGCCCGGCGTCGGTCTCGACGGTCATGCCCGCGCCGACGAACCGTACGATCCCGGCCCGGGACAGGGCGAGCAGCTGCCGCAGCCGCGGAGCGGGCGGGCCGGAGGCGAGGTAGCTGAAGAACCCGTGCCACCAGCCGTCGACGTCGGCCAGCCGGGAGCGGGCGCCGAGCCTGCCCGACGCGACGAGCGGCGGCAGCTGTCCGTACACCGACAGCAGCGCCAGGAAGACCGCGAGGTCGGGGCTGCGCGCGCGGTCGGAGCGGCGGTCCAGGTCGGCGGTGATGTAGTCGCGCAGATACTGCTGGAAGGATTCTTCGTCCGGGAAGCGCAGTCCGTCCAGCGGGTGGTCCAAGGCGGCGGGGTCGAAGCGGTCGGCGCAGTCGGGCACGCCGTCGGCGACGAGGGCGTCGAATTCGGCGCTGCCGAACGTGAGAGCGGCGTACTCCCCGGCGAATTCCGGCCAGTTGACCCGGGTCCGTTCGGGGTGGGCGGTGAACAGCCGGTGGTAGTGGGCGAAGCCGAGCTCCTTGGCGATCAGCGGCCACACGTCCCGCCTGAAGTCGAGGGTGCCCGGCCGCGCGAGCAGCTCGCGTACCGCCTCCGGGCCGAAGAACCGCGGCAGCGGCGTCGGCTCGCCGGTCCAGTCGTAGCCGATCTTCGAGTGGTACGGCACGCCGCGGCGCGAACCCACGCACAACACCGGTTCGCGGCCCGACGGCTGGTAGACGAGGCCGCCGTGCGCGTCGGTGCGGTAGGTGCCGCCGCGGCCTTCGGTCAGCAGCACCATCAGGTCGACGAAGGCGAGCCCGAAGCCGCGGACGATGACGGGCTCGCCGGGGCGCAGCGCGCTCAGGTCGCAGTCGGCGGTGTACGCGGGCGGCAGGTGCACGAGGCCGTGCGCGGCGGCGAAGGAGGACAACTCGCCCTGGCCGCGGTCGGGTTCGGCGTCCAGGTGGCCGAGGGCGAGGACGACGAGGTCGGCGGCGAGCGGCCGGGCGACCCCCTCCAGCCAGACCTGCTGGCGCCCCTCACGCGGCCCGGTGACCCGGGTCGCCCGGCAGGCGTGTACGTGCACCCGGACGCCGGGCGGCAGCGCGGCGACCGCCTGTTCGAACACCCAGGACAGATAGGCGCTCTGGACCCGCCGGGATGGGAAGGCGGTGGGCGTCAACGCGCGGACCTCGTCGGCGAGTCGGGCGGGCCCGGGCGGTGCCACCGCGCCCCGACGCACCCGCTCGGCCCATTCGGCCAGCGAGGGGCCCGGCCGCACCGGGCCCTCGCAGCGCACCGAGTCGTCCAGGAACATGGTGACGTCCCCGGCCATCGAGTTCATCCACAGCAGGGGCGACTGGTCGTACCGCCACACCCGCCCGGCCCCCGGCGGAAATGGGTCGACCAGGTGGACGTCGAGCGGTGAACCCCCGTACAGCGAGGGCGCGTTGGCGGCGATGCGTTCGAGGAGCCCGGTGCCGCGCGGACCGGCGCCGACGATCACCACGGCGGGTGCGGCGGCGTCGGGCGGCGGTGGCGGCAGAGGCAGCGAAGGGCTGTCGGACAGGGGCATGCGAAGGCTCCGGCTGGTCAGCGGCGCGTGTGCCGCGTGTCATGGGAATCGCCTTCACACGGCCGCGCCCCTCAACGCGGCCAGGGCCGACCGGCCCCGCCCCGAGTAAGCTACGCCGCCACGCCCGTTGTCAACCCTGTCCGATACGTGGTCACCGCGTCTCACCGCGGTTGACGCCGACGCACACGACTGTTCAACTGTGCTCATGCGCTCGCACGAGATGGTCACTCGCGACCACATCGACTTCGGTCGGGTGTGGTCGTCGTCGTGTTGTCGTTGATCCGGTAGCCGGCCGCGCGGACGGCCCGTTCTCCCCTTGATCCGACACCGTCCGGGCGCTTCACCGTCAGCCGCGGCTACCTGCTCCTTTCGGCCATCGTCGCCTTCACACACCACACGTCACACGTCAGTTGCCACAGCCGCTCACACATTCACAGCACTCGCAGCACCCCTCGCACGCGCAGTCACCGCAGCAGTCGCACGTGCAGTCGCAGCAGCAGTCGTCGCAGCCGCTGCGGCACCAGCCGGTCTTCGGCTGTCCCGTCCACGGGTCGTGGTACGGGTCGCGGCAGCACAGCTGGCACGTGCAGCACAGTGCCGTCCAGATCGCGCACCCCGCCAACGTCCCCCGCCGCCTCGGCGGTGGCGGCGGAGGAAACCCCCCGGGACCACCGGGGCCCCCGGGCGGCGGAAAGCCCCCGCCTCCCGGACCGTAGGACGCGCCCGGCCCGTAAGGCCCGTAGCCTCCGCCGTAGGGGCCGCCGTAGGGGCCGCCGTAGGGGCCGCCGCCGGGCGGGTTCGCGTACGGGTTGCCGGGCACCGGACCGTAAGGGCCGGCGTGGCTCTGCTCGTACCGGGTGGCGCAGCCGGGGCCGTGGCCGCCGGTGCCGAAGACCCGGTCGACCGACCGGGGAAGCTCGTGCACGAGAAGCACATGGGCGAGCCGGGGGTCGGTGAACTCCACGTCGCGCAGGGCGAGCCGGATCCCGCGTACGGCGTCGTCGCACAGCCGCCGCGCCTCGGCCGGCGTGGTTCCGGTCGCGGTCAGCGGGTTCCAGGCGCCCGACGCGGTGTCGGCGGCGAGGTCCTCGACGGCGTCCAGCAGGTGGGCCAGGCGCCCGAAGAGCCGTCCCGCCTCGGCGAGCGGCGCCTGGTTGACCGGGCGCCCGGCGAGGACCGCGGTGTGCGCGAAGGCGGCGGCGGTCGCCGTCTCGGTGGGTTCGGTCACCGCCAGCAGCGGGGTGCCGGCACCGGCGAGGGCTTCGATCCCGGCCTGCCGGTCCACGGCGTCCACCAGGACCGCGGTGTCGAAGCCGATCCCGGCGCCGACGGCGGCGCCCCTGCGGTCCCAGCGCCCGGCCACCCTGCGTGCCGCCGCCGCGACCGGGCGCAGCCCCAACGCGCCGTCCCGGTCTGCGACATGGTCGCGCACCTTCGCCGACGCCAGCACGAGCGAGACGGCCGCGGCGAGCCGGGCGCCCTCGCCCCGGGCCACCGACTGCGTGCGCATTCCGCGCAGCGGGCAGGGCCCGGCGGTGCGGCGGCGCACGTCCGCGGCGGGCGTCTGGGCGTCCACCAGCACGGAGACGATCAGCCCGTCGTAGTTGGTGGCGATCCGGGCGAACTGCCCGTGGTCGTCGCGCAACGCCAGGCACAGGCCGCACAGATGGGCCATCCACGAGGTGGCCAACGCCTCCGACAGCCGGTGCCGGCACGGCCGTATGATCCCGAACAACTCTCCCCCAGCGCAGGTCACGGGCATGATCGGGCGGCAATGCTACCGACCGTCCGGCCGACCGCGAGCGCCGGTACGGCACAGGGCGGTCGGCCGTACCGGCGTCGCGGACCGCGCGGCGGGCGGGCCGATTCAGCGGGCCAGCGCCGGGCTGCGCAGATGGCTTTCGACCACCCGGTCCATCAGCGCGACCAGGACGTCGCGGACCGACTGCCGGTCCCGGGCGTCACACGCCACCACCGGCACCGACGCGTCCAGCCCGAGAGCCTCGCGCACCTCCTCCAGCTCGAAGTGGCGTGCGCCGTCGAACCTGTTGACCGCCAGTACGAAGGGCGCCCGCCGTTCCTCGAAGTAGTCCAGCGCCGGGAAGGAGTCCTCGATGCGCCGGGTGTCGGCGAGGACGACCGTGCCCAGCGCCCCTTCGACCAGGTCGTCCCAGAGGAAGGAGAAGCGGTCCTGGCCCGGCGTGCCGAACAGGTAGAGGGTGATCGTCGGGTCGAGGGTGATCCGCCCGAAGTCCAGGGCGACCGTCGTGGTGGTCTTGCCCTCGACCCCGGCCAGCGAGTCGACACCGACCGACACCTCCGTGATCGCCGCTTCGGTGTCCAGCGGTTCGATCTCGGAGATGGCACCGATGAACGTGGTCTTGCCGACCCCCAGTCCGCCGCTGACCACGATCTTCACGGCGAGGGGCACGGCACCCCGTGATGCCTCAGAGCGCCCGGACATGGTCCCTGATCCTCTCGAGCAGTTGGAGTCGGAGCTCCTGCGGTTGATGACAGACCAGCAGCCCGCCGACCACGAGGTCGGCGATGAGCACCTTGGCCACACCGAACGGCACCCCGATCCCGGCGGCTATCTCGGCCACCGAGACCGGCCGCTCGCACAGCGCGACGATCCGGCGCTGTTCGAACTGGAGCGGCGCGGAGAGCGCGCCGACAGCGGCCGCCACGAGCGTCTCCAGGCGCAGGCCGTCCTGCACCGGCTGCGCCCGGCCTCCGGTCATGATGAACGGCCGTACGAACAGCGAGTCGTCGTCCTCGTGCTCTTCGTGGTCCTCGTG
>CAYNNX010000366.1:0-5468 GCA_964398515.1 uncultured Streptantibioticus sp.
TGCTGGCCGTCGCCCTCGCGCCGAAGATCCTCCCCGCGCAGCCCGCCGGCACGGACCAGCGCCCGGCTCCGCGCAAGCGCGCCTCCGACGCCCCGTGGCACCAGGCCCGCGACCCGCAGGCCGGTCCCGCGGCGCCGGAGCCGGCACCGCAGCCGGAGCAGCCGCCACAGCCCGAGCGGCCCGAGCCGGAACCGGCGGAGCCCGAACGGCCCGAGCCGCAGCGGCCCGGACCGGAACGGCAGGGGCAGCCGCCTGCGGCGGCCGATGCCCAGGACACCGGTGACCAACCCGGAGGCGACCGGCAAGGAGGCGAGGACGCGTGAGCGACACGCTTGACGTCGTGCTGCGGCTCGTCGCCGTGCTCGTGGTCTTCCTCGTGCTGCCGCTGGTGCTGGGCCAGACCGAGCACAAGGTCATGGCCCACATGCAGGGCCGACTCGGGCCGATGTACGCGGGCGGGTTCCACGGCTGGGCCCAACTCGTCGCCGACGGGGTGAAGTTCGCGCAGAAGGAGGACGTGGTCCCGGCCGACGCCGACCGCCGCGTCTTCCAACTCGCCCCGGCCGTCGCACTGCTGCCGTACCTGGTGGTGCTGATCGCGATCCCGCTCGGCCCGCACGGCCTCGTCGGGCAGACGATAGACGCCGGGCTGTTCTTCGTGCTCGCCGTGATGGGCGTGGGCGTCCTCGGCTCGCTCATGGCGGGCTGGGCATCGGCCAACAAGTTCTCGCTGCTGGGCGGCTTGCGCACCGCCGCCCAGCTCATGGCGTACGAACTGCCGATGCTGCTGGCCGGCGCCTCGGTGGCGATGGCCGCGGGCACGCTCTCGCTCCCGGGGATCGTGAACGCGTTCCACTGGTGGTGGATCCCCTGGCAGCTCATCGGCGGCCTGGTCTTCTTCACCGCCGGGCTCGCCGAGCTCCAGCGGCCGCCCTTCGACATGCCGATCGCCGACTCCGAGATCATCTTCGGCGCGTACACCGAGTACACCGGTCTGCGCTTCGCGCTGTTCCTGCTCGCGGAGTTCGCGGGCATCGTCGTGCTGTGCGCCCTGACCAGCGTGCTCTTCCTGGGCGGCTGGCACGGCCCGTGGTCCGGCACCTTCGGCCCGCTGTGGACGCTGGTGAAGACCCTGCTCCTCGCCTTCGTCGTCATCTGGCTGCGCGTGACCTACCCCCGGTTGCGCGAGGACCAGCTCCAGAAGTTCTCCTGGACCGTCCTCATCCCCCTGTCCCTCGCCCAGATCGCGCTCACCGGCGTCGTCAAGGTGGTGATCTCATGAGCCCCGTCCCCGGGCACGGCCTGGCCAAGGGCCTTGCCGTCACCCTCCGCACGATGACCCGCCGGTCCGTCACCCACCAGTACCCGGACAGCCCGCCGCAACTGCCGCCGCGCAGCCGTGGCGTGATCGGGCTGTTCGAGGAGAACTGCACGGTCTGCATGCTGTGCGCCCGTGAGTGCCCCGACTGGTGCATCTACATCGACTCGCACAAGGAGACGCTCCCGGCAGCCCCCGGGGGCCGGGAGCGCAGCCGCAACGTGCTGGACCGCTTCGCCATCGACTTCTCGCTGTGCATGTACTGCGGTATCTGCATCGAGGTGTGTCCTTTCGACGCGCTGTTCTGGTCACCGGAGTTCGAGTACGCCGAGACCGACATCCGCGATCTGACGCACGAGCGGGACAAGCTCCGCGAGTGGATGTGGACCGTTCCGGCGCCGCCGCCCCTGGACCCGAGCGCCGAGGAGCCCAAGGAGGTCGCCGCCGCCCGCGAGGCCGCCGAGAAGCTGGCCGCCGCCCAGGCAGCGGAACAGGCCGACGAGCAGGCCGCCCAGGAGCCCGCGGCCCAGCAGCCGGCCGTACAGTCCGCGCAGGCCGGACAGTCGGCGCAGGGCGGGCAGGCCGCGCGTTCCGAGCGGCCGGAGGGCGACGCATGAACCTCGCAGCCGCCCATCCGGGGTTCCTCTCCCCGAGCGGCGTGGAGATCGCCTTCGTACTGATCGGGGTCGCCACCCTGGGTGCCGCCATGGTCACCGTGACCACCAAGCAGCTGGTGCACGCCGCGCTGTGGCTGGTGGTGGCCCTCGGCGGGCTCGCCCTCGAATACCTGCTGCTCACCGCGGAGTTCATCGCCTGGGTGCAGGTGCTGATCTACGTGGGTGCCGTCGTCGTCCTCCTGCTGTTCGGGCTCATGCTGACCAAGGCGCCCATCGGCCGCTCCCCGGACGCCGACTCGGGCAACCGCTGGGCCGCGCTCACCGTGGCGGTCGCGGCGGCCGCCACGCTGGTGTGGGTCGTGGCCGACGCCTTCCGGGCCGCCTGGATCGACGTCGGCGCAGCCGTCCAGGGGTCCACCAAGGTGACCGGAGCCGTCCTCTTCCGGTACTGGGTGCTGCCCTTCGAAGCGCTCTCCGTGCTGCTGCTCGCCGCCCTCGTCGGCGCGATCGTCCTCTCGAAGCGCCCGGGCAAGGAGAGCTGACCGATGCACCTCGCCTATCCCGCCGTCCTCGCCGCCCTCCTGTTCTGCGTCGGCCTGTACGGCGTCCTCGCCAGGCGCAACGCGATCCTCGTCCTGATGGCCGTCGAGCTCATGCTCAACGCCGTCAACCTCAACCTGGTCGCCTTCGACGTCTGGCTCCGCGACACCCTGCACGCGGGCCAGGCGCTCACCCTCTTCACCATCACCATCGCCGCGGCCGAGATCGGCATCGGCCTGGCGATCGTGCTGCTCGTCTACCGCAACCGTGGGACCTCGGACGTGGACAAGCTCACCGATCTCGCCGACACCGGCACCGAACCCCCCGGTCCCGGTGCCGGCTCCGCCAGCATCGCACCCGCCACTGACAATCCCGCCGACAACGCCGCTGACCAGGCACTTCACGCCAGGGAGCAGACCGCGTGACCCTGACGACCCTCGCCGTCCTCGTCCCCCTTCTGCCGTTCCTCGGCGCTGTCGCCGGTCTGCTGCTGGGCCGCACCGCCCCCGGCTTCGTACGGCCGCTCGCCGTGCTGCCCACCCTGGCCGCGTTCGCGCTGGCCGCCACGGTCGCCGTGCGCCAGGGCACCGGACCGGCCACCGACGCCGGCACCCGGCTCACCCCGACGGGCTCGGTGCCGATCGACCTCGCCCTGCACCTCGACGGCTTCTCCGTGCTGATCGCCGTGCTGGTCGGGCTGGTCGCCTCGTGCGTGCAGCTGTACTCCACCGGCTACCTGCGCGACGACCCGCGCTACCCCTCCTACGCGGCGCTGGTCTCCCTGTTCACCTCCGCCATGCTGCTGGTCGTCTACTCCGGCGACCTGATGGTGCTGCTCGTCGGCTGGGAGGTCATGGGCATCTGCTCGTACTTCCTCGTCGGCCACTACTGGGAGACCCCGCAGGCCCGTTCGGCCTCGCTCAAGGCGTTCCTGGTCACCAAGCTCGGCGACCTGCCGTTCCTCATCGGGATCCTCGCGCTCGCCGCCGACGCCGGAACGTTCCGCATCAACGGGGTGCTCACCGCGGCCGCCGCCGGGCAGATCCATCACCCGACCCTGGTCGCGCTGCTGCTGCTCGGCGGCGTGGCCGGCAAGTCGGCCCAGTTCCCGCTGCACACCTGGCTGCCGGACGCCATGGCCGGCCCGACCCCGGTCTCCGCGCTGATCCACGCGGCCACGATGGTCGCCGCGGGCGTCTACTTCGTCGCCCGTCTGCTGCCGTTCTTCGTGCTCTCCTCCGCCGCGCTCGCGGTCCTGGCCGCCATGGCGGCGGTCACCATGATCGGCTCGGCGCTCGCCGCCCTGGCGCAGGACGACGTCAAGCGCGTGCTCGCGTACTCCACCATCGGCCAGCTCGGCTACATGACCGGTGCCCTGGCGGTCGGGAACCGCGGCGCCGCCGTCTTCCACCTGCTCTCCCACGGCGCCTTCAAGGCCCTGCTCTTCCTCGGCGCCGGGGCCGTCATCCACGCCGCGGGCACCAACTCGCTCGCCGCGATGTCCCGCATGGGCGACCTGCGCACCCGCGTCCCCGACGCCATGTGGACGATGGCCATCGCCCTCGCCGCGCTCGCCGCCCTGCCGCCGTTCTCCGGTTTCTTCTCCAAGGAGTCCGTGCTGCGCGCCGCCGAGCACGCCGCCACCGGCGCGGAAGCGCACGTGCCGTCAGCGGTCGGCTGGGTCGTGCTCGCCGCCGGACTGCTCACCGCGCTGCTCACGGCCGCCTACGCCACGCGGCTGTTCCTGCTGGCCTTCCGAGGCGAGGGCCCCGAGACCCCCGACGAGCACAAGCTCCCCGTGGTCATGAACGCCGTCCTGTGGGTGCTGGCGGTCCCCACGCTCGCCCTGGGCGTGACCGTCGGCGCCCTGCCGAAGTGGTTCGACGGCACCGCGCTCACCCCGACGGTGACCACCTCCGTCCTCGGGGTCGCCCTCGCCCTTATCGGCGTGGTGGCCACCTACGCCGCCTGGCGCGCCGCGGCCGCCCGCCGCCGGGTGCCGCTGGGCGCCGTCCCGGCCCACCACGAGATCGAACCGGCCCACCCGTCGCCCGACCGCCGCCCCTCAACGAGGCGCTTCGCGCCGCAGCCGGCGGAATCCGAGGCCACCGCCATCGCCGCGCACGAACGCGTCTACGGCGACATCGCCGAGGCCCCGGACCCGGCCGACCCGGGCCGACTGCTGCTGGGCCCGCTGCACCGCGCCGCCGCGCACGGCTTCCACCTCGACCGCGCCTACTCGGCCCTGTTCGTCCGCCCGGTCCTGGGCGCGTCGAGCCTGGTGCGCTTCCTCGACCGGGAGGTCGTGGAGACGTACGTCCAGGGCGCGGGCGGCTTTCCCCGGCTCCTCGGCGCTCTCGTCCGCCGGGCCCAGACCGGCAATGTGCAGACCTACCTCAGCGCACTGCTCGCCGGCGCCGTCGTCCTCGCCGTCATCGTCGCCGTCGGAGCGTGAGCCGTGAACGACACCGTCCTCAGTTACCTGCTCGCGGCCATGCTCGTACTGCCGCTGCTCGGCGCGGCCGGGGCCCTGCTGCCGCCGCCCCCCGGGCTGCAGGGGCGCGACCCGGACCAGGCGGTACTGCGCCACGGCGTGTCCGTCACCGGCGTGGTGCTGCTGCTCTCGATCGCCCTGGCGATCGGCTTCGACCACGCTCACCCGGCACGTATGCAGGCCACCACGGACCTGCGCTGGATCCCGGCGCTCCACATCGACGTCCACCTCGGCGTGGACGGGGTCTCGCTCCCGCTGATCGTGCTCACCGCGCTGCTGACCTTCCTGTGCGCCCTGCACGCCTACTTCAAGATGCCGGAGGGCCCCTCGCCCAAGGCGTTCGTGGCGCTCCTGCTCGTCCTGGAGACGGGCACCCTCGGCACCTTCGCCGTGCTCGACCTGATGCTGTTCTTCCTGGCGTTCGAGACGGTGCTCATCCCGATGTACTTCCTCATCGCCCGCTGGGGTAACGAGGGCCGGGAGCGGGCGGCCTTCCGCT
>CAYNNX010000366.1:5478-7194 GCA_964398515.1 uncultured Streptantibioticus sp.
CGCGACACGAACGTTTATGTGTCTTACGCTCAGGGCTTCAAGGCGGGCACGTTCGACATGGTGGCACTCGCCACCGACAACGGCTCCAGGCTCAGCCACAGCACCCAGCTGATCGCCGTCCTCGCCATCGGCATCGGCCTCGCCGTCAAGGCCCCCATGTGGCCGCTGCACAGCTGGCTGCCCGACGCGCACACCGCCGCGCCCACGACCGGCTCGGTCCTGCTCGCCGGTGTCCTGCTGAAGATGGGCACCTACGGGTTCGTGCGGATCGTGCTGCCCATCGCGCCGCAGGGCGCCCACACCTTCGCGCCCTACCTGGCCGCCTTCGCGGTCGTCGGCATCCTCTACGGGTCGCTGGCCTGCATCGCGCTCGGCCGGCCCGGCAACAAGGGCGACCTCAAGCGCCTGATCGCCTACTCCTCCGTCGGCCACATGGGCTTCGTGCTGCTCGGCATCGCCACCCTCACCCCGACCGGCGTCAACGGCGCGCTGTTCGCCAACATCGCCCACGGCCTCATCACCGGCCTGCTCTTCTTCCTCGTCGGCGCGGTCAAGGAGCGCTACGGCACGACTGACCTCGACCGCCTCTCCGGCACCGCCGGCGCCGCCCTGTACGGCGCCGCGCCGCGCCTGGGCGGGCTGTTGGCCTTCGCGGCGGTCGCCTCGCTCGGCCTGCCGGGGCTCGCCGGGTTCTGGGGCGAGGTGCTCGCCGTGTTCGGCGCCTTCCACCCGGCGGCGGGCCTGAGCCGCCCGGCCTATCTGACGTTCATGGCGCTCGCGGTGTTCGGCACCCTGCTCACCGCGGGGTACCTGCTGGTCGTGGTCCGCCGGGTCTGCATGGGCGAACGCGCCGCGCCCGAGCCGGGGCTCGCCGACGTCAGGGGGTACGAGTTCGCCGCCTGGACGCCGCTGGTGGCGCTCACCGTGCTCGCCGGCCTGTGGCCCGCGGCCCTCCTCGGCCTCACCGACCCGGCCGTCCGCACCCTGCTGGGAGGCAGCTGATGACCGACCTGGCCCAGGGTCTCGTCCAGTCCGTCGACTGGGTCGCCGTCGCCCCGCCCACGATCAGCGCGGTCGTGGCGCTCGCCGTGCTCGTCGCCGACCTGTTCCTGGGTGCCGCGCGCAAGCCGCTGCTCGGGTGGATCGCCACGGGCGGCATCGTCCTGGCGGGGCTGTCCCTGCTGCCGCTGCTGGACGGCGGCCGCAGCGCGTTCTGCCTCACCGGCGCCGGCACGCACGGCTGCTCCTACGTCGCCGACCACTTCACGGTGCTCATCCAGTTCCTGGTGCTCGGCGCCGCGTTGCTGACCGCGCTGCTGTCGATGCACCTGATGGACGAGGTGCCGGCCGGGGAGTTCTGGTTCCTGCTGCTGTCGTCGGCCGCGGGCGCCGCGCTGCTGCCCGCCTCCCGGGACCTCGCGACGCTGGTCGTCGCCCTGGAGGTGGTCTCGCTGCCGTCCTTCGCGCTCGTCGGGCTCAGGCGCGGCGACCGGCTCTCCGGCGAGGCGGCGCTGAAGTTCTTCCTGTCGTCGGTGACGGCGACGGCCGTGATGCTGCTGGGCGTCAGCTTCGTCTACGCCGCGACCGGCACGCTGCACCTGGGCGCCGTCTCCGCGGGACTCGGACACGTGCCGGCGCAGCTGGGCACGCTGGCCAAGGTCGGCGTGGCGCTCACTCTGGTGGGTTTCGCGTTCAAACTCGCCGTGGCGCCCTTCC
>CAYNNX010000367.1:0-7149 GCA_964398515.1 uncultured Streptantibioticus sp.
GCTGGCGGGATTCCTGCTTTGCCTTCCCGACCGCCTTCCGGCCGCCGTTCCGACGAGTGAGACTTTAGCGGATCCTCGGCCGCCCGGTCTAATCGAGCGAATTCGGCTCCTCATTTCGAAAACACGCACGACAAAGCTTCGACAGCTCGTCGAGTGAGTTTCCGGAATGGCCGCCCGGGGACCGACCGGAGTCGGCGCTCACGTCGGGCAACTCGGAGAACACTACGGATCGAGGGGGGGCATGTCAACTGCCCTCGGGCTCCAGGCGGTGGAGCAGCCGGGACAGCATGTCGCCGAGCTCGGCGAGCTCTTGGGAGGAGAGGTCCTGGAGGAGCTCGGCCTCGAAGCGGGCGGCCATGCGCATGGCCTCCAGCCACTTGCTGCGGCCCAGGTCGGTGAGTTCGACGATGACCCGGACGCGGTTGCTCTCGTCGCGCTCACGGGTGACGAGGCCTTCGGCGACCATCCGGTCGATTCGGTGGGTCATCGCGGCCGGCGTCAGGCTCAGCCGCTTGGCGAGCTCGCCGGGGCCGAGCCGGTAGGGCTTGCCGACGAGCACGAGCGCCTTGAGGACCTCCCACTCGGCGTTGCTGATGTCGAGCTCGGCGACCTGGCGCCCGTACGCGACGTTCATCCGGCGGCTCAGCCGCTGGAGGGCCGAGACGACCTTCTCGATCCGCGGGTCCACCTCGGGGAACTCCCGCTGGTAGATCGCGATCTGCTCGTCGAGGTCGAGCTCGTCCGGCGCGGCGGCCTGTTCATCGGCGTGGGTCATGTGTCGAGTATCGCACGGTAGCCGTTCGACTTTAAGTCTTCAGGTGTGTATATTTTAGTTTCGAAGTTTAGGAGTGAAGTCTTCGGACTCGTACTGAGTGAGGTGAGTGTGACCACCGCGATGGGCGCCGCGCTGCGCCGGATTCAGCTGGGCAACGCGCTGAGCGCGTTCGGCAACGGCTTCACGGTCCCGTTCCTGTTCGTCTACGTGGCGCAGGTGCGGGCCCTGGGGGCCGGTACGGCAGGGGTGGTGCTGTCGGCGTTCGCCGCCGCGGCGCTGTTCGTGCTGCCGTTCACCGGGCGGAGCATCGACCGGCGCGGCCCGCTTCCGGTCGTGGTCGCCGGTGCCGTGGTCGCCGCCGCCGGGTCGTTCGGGTTCGGCGTGTCGGCGGACGCGCCGACGGCTGTGCTCTTCTCGGCGGTGCTCGGCGCCGGGATCGCGGTGATCCAGCCGGCGCTGGCCACGCTCATCGTGCGGTGCTCGACCGCGACGACCCGTTCGCGCGCCTTCGCCACCCAGTTCTTCCTGCAGAACCTGGGGCTGGGCATCGGCGGGCTGCTCGGCGGGCTCATCGTGGACACCTCGCGCCCGGCCACGTTCACCAGGCTGTTCGCCATCGAGGGCGCGATGTTCCTCGTGCTCGGCGCGGTGGTGGCCACCGTACGGCTGCCGCGGCCGGTCGGGAGCGCGGAGGGCGGCGCCGCGGCGGCCGCTTCGGCGGGCGGCGGCTGGCGGGCCCTGCTGGCGGACCGGACGATGGTGCGGCTGTGCGTGCTCGGCGCGGTGATGTTCTTCGCCTGCTACGGGCAGTTCGAGTCGGGGCTGTCGGCGTTCGCGACCGAGGTCACCCGGATCCGCCCGGCCACGCTGGGGATCGCGCTCGCGGCCAACACGGCGGTGATCGTCGTCGCGCAGTTCGCGGTGCTGGGCCCGGTCGAGCGGCGGCGGCGCAGCCGGGTGATCGCCGCGGTCGGGCTGCTGTGGACCGTGGCGTGGGCGGCGGCCGGGTTCTCCGGGATCGTGCACGGCCACCGGACGTGGGCCACGGGCGCGATCATCTCGACGTACGCGCTCTTCGGACTGGGCGAGGCGATGCTGTCGCCGACGCTGGCGCCGCTCGTCGCCGATCTGGCGCCGGCCCGGATGGTCGGGCAGTACAACTCGGCGTTCGCGCTGGTCAAGCAGCTCGCGCTGGCGATCGGTCCGGCCGTCGGCGGGGCGATGGCGGCCGCCGGCCTCTACAGCGCGTACATCGTGATGCTGCTGGGGTGCTCGCTGGCGATCACCGTGCTCGCACTGCGGCTGGGGCGTCGCCTCAAGCCGGTGCAGGACGCGCCGCTGCGGGTCACCGAGCGGAAGGTCGCCGCGGCGCCGCAGGTCGCGGCCGTCGACGCCGTGGCGTGACACGGTCGGGCGGGGCGGCCCCCGGGCTCACGTCGGCAGGGCGAACTCGCACCAGACCGTCTTGCCGCCGCCCGGGGTGCGCCGCGATCCCCAGCCCGAGGCGATCGTGGCGATGATCGCGATGCCGCGGCCGGTCTCGTCCCCGGGCTCGGCCCGGCGGCGCCGGGGCAGGCGGTCGTCGCCGTCGGTCACCTCGATGATCAGGCGGCGGTCGGTGCGGCGCAGCCGCAGCCGCATCGGGGGCGTCCCGTGCTGGAGCGAGTTGGCGACCAGCTCGCTCGCGGCGAGGACCCCCAGGTCGCGCAGTTCCACGGGGAAGCGCCAGGAGGCGAGCACGCCGGTGGCGAAGGCGCGGGCCCGGGGTGCCGCCTCCACACCGCCGAGCAGGTCCAGGGAGGCGTTGCGGAACAGCTCGGCCTCCGTTCCGGTGCGCCGCGGGTGCTGGAGGACGAGGACCGCCACGTCGTCGTCGTGGCCCTGGGCGACCCCGAGCGAGCGCAGCAGGCGGTCGCAGATGACCTGCGGGCTGCCGGTGGCCCCGGCGAGCGCCCGTTCCAGCGCGTGGACGCCTTCGTCGATGTCGGCGTCGCGCCGCTCGACCAGGCCGTCGGTGTAGAGCACTGCGGTGGCGCCGGGTTCGAGCGGTACCGAGCTGGAGGTGTGCGCCCAGCCGCCGGTGCCCAGCGGCGGCCCGGTGGGGCCCTCGGCGCGGTGCACGGTGCCGTCGGCGTCCCGTACCAGGATCGGCAGATGGCCGGCGGAGGCGTAGGTCAGGCGGCCTTCGCCGGCGTCGTGGACGGCGTAGACGCAGGTGGCGATCTGGGTTGCGTCGATCTCGCCGGCGAGGCCGTCGAGCAGCTGGATCACCTCGTGCGGCGGCAGGTCGAGCCGGGCGTAGGCCCGCACGGCGGTGCGCAGTTGCCCCATCACGGCCGCGGCGCGCACTCCGCGGCCCATGACGTCGCCGATGACCAGGGCGGTGCGGCCGGCGCCGAGGGTGATGACGTCGTACCAGTCGCCGCCGACGGCCGCGTCCGTGCCGCCGGGCTGGTAGGTGGCGGCCACCCGCAGGTCGTCGGGTTGCTCCAGCTCCTGCGGGAGCAGGCTGCGCTGGAGGGTGACGGCGGCCTCGCGCTGGAGGCGTTCGCCGGCGCGCAGGCGTTCGGCCGAGCGCACCTGGTCGGTGACGTCGGCGGCGAAGACCACGACACCGCCGCCCCCGGCGCCCCCGGCGGCCTCCAGCGGGGTGCAGGTGAAGGTGAAGTAGCCGTCGCGCTGCCTGCTCCTCGTCCCACGGGCACCGGGGTCGGCGTCCCGGCGGGGTGTCCAGGTCACCTTGCGGGCCTTGACGGTGCGGGGCTTGCCGCTGCGGTGGACCTGGTCCATCAGGGGGAGCAGCCCGAGTTCGGCGAGTTCCGGGAGCGCCTCGCGGGCCGGTGCGCCGGTGGCGCGGGGGCCGAAGACGTCGGCGTAGGCGTCGTTGACGTAGCCGATGCGGTGGTCGGGGCCGTAGGTGACGGCGATGAGCGCGGGCACGCGCCCGAGCACGCCGTGGACGGACAGCTGCCCGTCGGCGTCCGGCCGTTCGGGCGCCTGGGTGCCGCGGGCCGCCGGGACCGAGCCGGAGGACGGGGACTGCGGCGGGGTGGGAGGCGGGGGCGGCGCCGGCTTGGCTGCCGCGGCGGCGCGTCGCTGTGTTCCGGGGAGCCGGGCGCTCCAGCGCGTCAGATTCACAGATTGATGCCTCGTGCTGTCGTACCGGATGGCTCGGGGTCCGGGCGGTCGATGGGGTCTCGGGCTCGATGGAACTCGATGGAATGTCTCGCACATGCGGCGCTTTTCGTAGGCGCGACGCCACGTGCGGTCACAGATCCACTGTCCTGGAGCGTAGTGGCGAGTGGTACGGGCGCCCAGCCGGCGTCGTCAGCGAAGGCCGGGCCGCCTGCCGCCGCCGGCCGGTCGGCGGCCGGGCCTGCTCACAGGTCCGGGTGCCGACCGCCGCCGGCCGCGCGTTCGAACTCGGCACGCGGGTGCTCGTACGAGCCCAGCGCGGCGATCTCCCGTCTGAAGAGCGCGGCGAGCGTCCAGTCGGCGAGGACCCGGGCCTTGCGGCCCCGCGTCGGGACACGGCTGAGGTGGTAGGCGCGGTGCATGAGCCACGCAGGGTAGCCCTTGAGTCGGCGGCCGTACAGATGGGCGACGCCCTGGTGCAGGCCGAGCGAGGCGACGGCGCCGGCCGACGCGTGCCGGTACTCGGCCGGCTCGCCGCCGCCGCGCAGCGCGGTGACGACGTTGTCCGCGAGGACGCGGGCCTGGCGGACGGCGTGCTGGGCGGTGGGCGCGCAGCGGGCGCCGGGGTCCCGCGCCGTCAGATCCGGTACGGCGGCGGCGTCTCCGGCCGCCCAGACGTGCTCGGTGCCCTCCAGGGCGAGGGTGGCGGTGGCCCGCAGGCGCCCGGAGGCGTCGCGCGGCAGGTCGGTGGCGGCGACGATCGGATGCGGCTTGACCCCGGCGGTCCACACCAGCGTGCGGGTGGGCAGGCAGGCGCCGTCGCTGAGCCGGGCGGTGCGCTTCTCGCAGTTCTCCAGCCGGGTCCGGAGCCGTACGTCGACGTTGCGGCCGCGCAGCTGGCGCAGCGCCCAACCGCCCATCTCCGGGCCGAGTTCGGGCAGGATGCGATCGGCCGCCTCCACCAGGACCCAGCGCAGGTCGTCGGGGGTGAGGTTGTGGTAGTGGCGGGCGGCGTGGCGGGCCATGTCCTCCAGTTCGCCGAGGGCTTCGACGCCCGCGAAGCCGCCGCCGACCACCACGAAGGTGAGCGCGGCGTCGCGGACCTCGACGTCACGCGTGGAGGAGGCGATGTCGAGCTGTTCGAGGACGTGGTTGCGGAGCCCGATGGCCTCCTCGACGGTCTTGAACCCTATGCCGGACTCGGCGAGCCCGGGGATGGGCAGGGTGCGGGAGACCGATCCCGGGGCGAGGACCAGTTCGTCGTAGCGGATCCGCAGGTCGTCGGCGCCTTCGCTGCGGGTCGCCGGGGTGGAGACGACCGCGGTGCGCCGGGCGTGGTCGATGCGGCGCGCCTCGCCGACGACGACGGTGCACCGGGGCAGCACGCGGCGCAGGGGTACGACGACGTGCGCGGGGGCGATCGAGCCCGCCGCCGCCTCCGGCAGGAACGGCTGATAGGTCATGTAGGGACGGGCCGAGACGACCACGATCTCGGCCATGCCGCCGGCGAGTTCGCGCCCCAGTCTCCGCTGGAGGCGCAGCGCGGCGTACATGCCGGCGTATCCGCCGCCGACCACCAGAATCCGTGCGGGCTCCTTCACCCTCCCATGACGCACCTGCGGGCGGATGTTTGTCCACAGTGCGGTAGGCACCACGGCGAGTGGTGGCGCTGGTCGCGGACGGTGACCGGGTACCCCGAACGGGTGCGTTTCGGTGGGTACCCACCCCTTCATTCTTGACGTGGGCTCAACTATGTTCATCCCTTGACGGGGTGTGTCCACTGACTGACGGGCATGCGCCGGACGCAATGGCGAGGGTGGGGAGTCTCCGGGGGGAGACGTCACAACCGGGGGATACGTATATGCACACGCAGGATATGCACACGCAGGATCCTCGTTGGGCGACGGCGATCGCGGCCGACGGCGAAGTGCCGGTTACGGGTGTACGGACCGCACCGCTGCGCGTGGACGCCCAGCGCAATCTGGAGCACGTGCTGCGGGCCGCTCGTGAGGTGTTCGGAGAGCTCGGCTACGGGGCGCCGATGGAGGACGTCGCGCGGCGCGCCCGGGTCGGGGTGGGTACGGTCTACCGCCGCTTCCCCAGCAAGGACGTCTTGGTCAGGCGGATCGCGGAGGAGGAGACGGCCCGGCTGACCGAGCAGGCGCGGGCCGCGCTCGGGCAGGAGGAGGATCCGTGGGCCGCGCTCTCGTGGTTCCTTCGGACATCGGCGGCCTCGGGGGCCGGGCGGCTGCTGCCGCCGCAGGTGCTGCGCGTCGACGCTCCCGGGGAGCAGGCGGCGGCCGAGGTCCGGGTGCCGCAGCAGCGCGAGGCGCAGGAACCGGGGGCCAGGACGGCCGTCGTCGAACCGCGGGAGACCACGGGTGTGGCGGCGCTGCTGTCGGTCGTCGGCCAGCTGGTCGAACGGGCCCGCGCGGCAGGTGAGTTGCGGCCTGACGTGTCGGTCACGGACGTGCTGCTGGTGATCGCCACGGCGGCGCCGTCGCTGCCGGACGCCGCACAGCAGGCGGCGGTCTCCGCCCGGCTGCTCGACATCCTGCTGGAGGGTCTGCGCTCGCGGCCGACCGTCTCCGCGTGAGGCGCTCGCTCCGCCGCCCTGAGCGGTGATCCCGTAGTCCCCTCGCCGCCGTACGGCGTCGCCCGTGCGGGATGACGGGATCACGGGATCACCCGTGCGGGTGAAGGTCGTTCGGAGGGCGACGGAAGTCACCTCGGACGGGTGGTTCCTGCCATAGGGGAGGTTCCGGGGCGGCTTCGCTGTGCAAGTCTGGGCCGGTGGCTGGGTGCGTCGGTGTCTTCGGGGGCTTGCACGATGGGTGTTGACGGTGTGGGCGGGTCACGGGACGGTGACGACGCCGAGGCCGCCCGCCCCTCGGTGCCCGGGCAACCCGGTAAGGGCGACGCGAGCCGCGGCTCGGGGCCGTTGCCGCACCGGGTGCCGGGTCAGGCCTCCGCACCTCTCTCCCCTGAGGGGGCGCCGCTGGTGCGGCCCGCGACCGCCTCACCCGCGCCGGCTTCGTCTGGCCCCTCACCCTGGTAGACAATCTCGAGCTCTCCATCGAGGCCTACTGCGCCCAGAGCGCCCGCTACGGCGCCGCGGACGCGGCGTCCCTGCTCTTCGGCATCATCGGTCGCGCTCGCGCTCTGAGAGCGCAAGGGGGCGAGCTGCCGGCGCGCTACCTCCTCGGCACCGACGAGGCGCGAGAGACGCCGCTCGACCA
>CAYNNX010000368.1:0-7118 GCA_964398515.1 uncultured Streptantibioticus sp.
CGGCATAGTCCAGCATCTCCAGATCACTGATCTTCAGGACCTCACAGCTCGCCTCCAGTTCTTGACGGCGCATCAAGGCGACGGCCGCCGGATCGTGCCCGGGATCGCCCGGCTTGACACCCCCCGCTCCGTCACCGCAACGGCCGTCGGTACACGTCACGAGAACCGTGCGGATGCCCTCCGCCGCGTACCGCGCGAGGACCCCTCCGGTTCCGGTGGCCTCGTCGTCGGGGTGGGCGTGCACTGCCATGAGCGTCAAGGGCCGGTCAGTCATGAATAAGTCCTCCTGCAGAAATACGTCTCGGTCCGAGTGCGCGGCGCGCGTGCCGCAATCCCGGGGCCCGGATCTGTCGGAGCGGATGACCTTGTTCCCACCCGCGCGACGCCGGTCCCTCGGTCGATGCAACAGCGCCGACCGGACCGGCTGTTCCCGGCCAGGCCGCTCGGCCTTCCCAGGCGTCGGCGTGAGAACTCGAACGCGGTACAGGCGCGACCTGCATGTCTCAGCGCCACGACGGATCCGACTTCCCTCCGGCACCAGCCTCCGCCTTTCAGTGGGCTCCGGCTGAGCTGGGATGACGGCGTTGGCGGTGTCCTTCCGGTCATGTGCGGTCGCGGGGCGTACCGCGGGCCCGGCGCGGAGGGGCCGGGTTCTCCAAGGGTCCTCGATTCGTGGGTGGGCAGGGACGGTGTACCGGCTCAGGTGACGGGCCGGGGCAGGGTCTGCAGTCGGGTGAAGGCGGCCGCCAGGTCGTGGCGCCGGGGCCAGGTGGCGGCGATCCGCAGGTGCAGGCGGCGGGCGCCGCGGGTGATGCGGGCGGCGGCGTGCAGCAGCCGGTAGCGGAGTTTCTTCGGCTCGGCGGTGGCCAACTCGCCCTCAAGCAGCAGGGCTTGGGTCTAGGCAAGGAGGTCGATGGCTGCCAGGGACAGCTCCAGCCATGCGGCGTTGATCTGGAAGTGGCGGGAGGGGAAGCGTCCGAATCCGGTGGTCTTGCCGCAGCGGATGCGGTCCTCGACGCGGGCGTGTGCGCGGTGGCGGACCTCCAGGTGCTGCAAGGAGCCTTCGCGGTAGGGGGTGAACCGCCCGTGCGGGCTTTCCCCGCAGGCGGCTCTCCGGCGATCTATCCGTGTTCCGCAGCCGTCGGCGCGTGGATGCTGGCGTGACAAGTCCGGCAGACCACAAGGGCCTTGCGCCGTTTCTTGAGCATCGCCGTGGCCCATGCGGGGTGCGGCTGCCTGCGGGCGGTGAGGTCGGCGAGCTTGCGGATGTGGTGGACAGTGATGCCGTCCGTGCCTCGGTATCAGAAGTCGGTGTCCGTCGCGAGAAGCCGTATCACGCGCTTGACCAGTGGCAGAGCGGCCCTCATCCGCTTGTTCCGGCCCGGCTGCTTCGGTACGTACGGGAACATCGTGCCCAGGCGCGAGAGTGGACGAACCGCAGCCAGTCCGAGGAGAAGCCCAGCATCGCCTGGGCGACGGCGAGGCAGACGAGTTCGGAATCCGTCAACCGCGGCGGGCGGCCCAGCCATCGGGTATCCCCGATCTCGTCGTCGATCTTCACGTACAGTGCGGCGAGCAGGGTGGCCAGGTCGCTTGTCATAGAACGATCTTGGGCACCCTGTCCGCGTTGCCAAACGCGCCATCAGCATCGGGAATGACTGGTCCAGGCGGCGGCAGGCGCGGGGAGGTGGGAGCGGAGGAAGGCGCCCGCGGCGGAGAGGGCTGTGGCGCCCTCCTCGAGGATGTCGCTGAAGCCCTGGAAGACGTGGGGGACGTCCGGGGTCACCTGGAGGGTGACGGCAACGTCGTGGGTGGCGGCACGCGCGGCCAGGCGTGTCGCGTCGTCGAGCAGGATCTCGCGGGAGCCCGCTTGGACGAGCAGCGGCGGCAGGCCCTTGAGGTCCGCGAACACCGGGCTGAGCAGGGGGTCCGCCAGGTCGGTGTCGGCAGCGTAGTCCGCGGCGCGCACCCGCAGCGCAGCCCCGGTGAGCGCCGGGTCTGCAGCGGCCTTGTCCTCGATGCTCGCGCCGCTCAGCGTGAGGTCGGTCCAGGGGGAGAAGACGGCCGCCGCTGCGGGCTGGGGCAGGTCCGTGTCCTTAAGGGCCACCAGGAGCGCGAGTGCCAGGCCCCCTCCCGCCGACTCCCCGACCACGGCGACGCGTTCGGCTGGCACGCCGCTGTCCAAGAGCCCCCGGTACGCGGCGAGCGCGTCGTCGAGGGCCGCGGGGTAGGGGTGTTCAGGGGCGAGGCGGTACTCGACGGTGATGACCGGGCTGCCGCTGTGTCGCGCGACGGCGACGGCCAAGCCCGCCGACGATGCGGCCGAGCCCACCGCGTAGGCGCCGCCGTGGAAGTAGAGGACGGCCGCACCGTCTTGCGTGTCGGCCGTCTCGACGCGGAGGACGGGTGTGCCGCCGATTTCCGTCGGCGTCGCCGTAACGTCCTCGGGCAGCGGGTGGGCCGTCAGCATCTCCTCGAAGAGGGGGCGTTGCACGGCCAGGTCGCCGCCCAGGTCGAGCGGTCCGTTGCGGAGGAGGTGGTCGACGGCGGCACGCTGCTGTTGGCTCATGTCTGCTTCTTCTTCCGATGATGGGTGGTGCATAAGGTTTGGCGGCTCCGAGTGCTGGTGGCCGGGGTGCGGCCCCTGGTCGGCCGTGCACGGGGCGGCCCGCGGCCTACCGCGCCCGCTGCGGGGAAGGACCGGTACCGGCGTTCATGGCTCGGACGGCGCGCGGAGTCGTCAGGCGATGCCGCCGTTGGCGAAGATCACCTGGCCGTTAACCCAACGGCCAGGCCCGGCCAGGAAGGCGACGGTCTCGGCGATGTCCGCAGGCGTGCCCAGGCGCTCCAGGGGAGCTTGCGCCGCCAGCCGCTCCACCGTCGCCTCGTCCTTGCCGTCGAGGAAGAGCGGGGTGGCCGTGGGGCCGGGCGCGACCGCGTTGACCGTGACGTCACGCCCGCGCAGCTCGCGGGCCAGGACGAGCGTCATCGCTTCGACGGCCCCCTTGCTCGCGGCGTAAGCGGCGTAACCGGGGGCGGCGAGCCGGGTGATGGAGGTCGAGAAGGTGACGATGGCCCCGCCGGCCCGGACCCGACGCGCGGCCTGCTGGGCGACGACGAAGGTGCCGCGGATGTTGGTGCGGTGCATACGGTCCAGGGCGTCGAGGTCGAACTCGGCGACCGGCCCGAGGGTCATCACCCCGGCGGTGTGGACCACCACGTCGAGCCCGCCGAACTCCTTCTCGACCGTGTCGAACGCCTCGCCCATGGCGGTCTCGTCGGCGACGTCGCCCCGGACGGTGACGGCCCGCCCGCCGCCCCGCTGGACCGCGGCGACGACCTCCTGTGCGGCGGCGGAGTTGCCGGCGTAGTGGACGCCGACCGCCATACCGGCCGCGGCCAGCCGCTCCGCGACGGCGCGGCCGATGCCGCCGGACGCTCCGGTGACCAGCGAGACACGTGTTACCTGGGACATCGGGATTACACCTCGTGAGGTAGGAAAGCTCGGTAATGGACGGCACGTTCATATAAGCAGATTGTGGACGAGACGTCCATATGTCACAGTGAGTGTTCGACGACACAGGAGGCATCACGGTGCGGGAGCAGGCAGTACGGGCGCCGGGTACGCCGACGCGGCGCGGACGGGGGCGGCGGCCCGCGGACGAGGTGCGCGCCGAGGTACTCGCCGCCGCCGGGACCCTGCTCCTCCGAGACGGCATGGCGGCCTTCACCATCGAAGGGGTCGCGCAGGAGGCCGCGGTAAGCAAGACGACCATCTACAAGTGGTGGCCCTCCCGCGGCACGCTCGCGCTCGACGGCTACTTCCACGCCGTCGAGTCCACCCTCGCCTTCCCCGACACCGGCGACATCGGGGCCGACCTGACGGCCCAAATCCGCGCGTTCGTCCGTCTGCTCACCGAGACGCCGGCCGGGCGAGTCATCGCCGAACTCATCGGCCAGGCGCAGACCGACCCCGACCTGTCCGCCGCGCTCCTGGAGCGCTACTCCGGGCCCCGGCGCGACCTCGCCGTGGAGGCCATGCGGCGCGCCCAGGCCCGCGGCCAACTGCGCGCCGGCATCGACCCCCAAGTGCTGGTCGACCAGCTCTGGGGCGCCTGCTACCACCGCCTGCTGCTCCCCAACCAGCCCCTCACCGAGGACTTCGCAACCCAACTGGTGGACAATCTCCTGCACGGCGTCGCCGCTGACTGAGCCGTGGTCGTTCGGTTCAAGCGGTTCGCCGCATACGGCTTGGCTGCCGTCGCAGGCGTCCTTCTGGTGGTGGCTGTCCTGTCCTGGGGGCGGCTGGTCGACCTGGCCGCCCACAAGGAACGCGCGCTCGCCACCGTGCTCGCGACCGCCCTGACGGGTCACCGATGCCATCTGGTGCTGGGGGCCCGCGCCCTGCCGACTGCTTTTCACGCCTGGGTGGCTGCCGCCGACGGCACCGAGATCGGGGCCGAGGAGGCTGGCGGCGGCGATCACCCATGGACGCCGGTCTACACCACCCCCTGACCGCCGGGGTGTGACGGAGCATATGAGTCGGCCTATGAGCGCTTGAGTTGGCCCGCAGGTGGCGGCCGAGCTGCTCACCTGCGGGGTTACCACTCGAAGTGGTACGGGATGCCTTCCCGGGCGAATGTGCTCTGTCCGGTCCTGGGCCGGGGTGGCGGGGGCCTGAGCGGGTCGGTCAGGCCCAGGTGCGGGTGAGGAAGTCGGCGATCAGCGGGGCGATCTCGGGCAGGCGCTCCTCCAGGGCGAAGTGGCCGGTGTCGAACAGATGAAGTTCGGCGTCGGGCAGGTCGCGCAGGTAGGCGCGGGCGCCGGGCTCGGGGAAGAACGGGTCGTGGATGCCCCAGGTGATCAGAGTCGGGGGCTGGTGCTCGCGCAGCCACGTCTGCCAGTCGGGGTAGGCGGCGATGTTGTTCTTGTAGTCGTAGGCGAGCGCGCGCTGTGCTTGCTTGCGGCCGGGCAGGTCGAGGAAGTGCTGGTCGAGCAGCCAGCCCTCGGGAGCGATCAGTTCGGGGTCGGCGGTCCCTCCTTCGTACTGGGCGCGTGTGGCGTTCAGGGTGAACTGGTCGAGGACGGTCTGATCGGCGCCGGGGGTGTCCGGGCTGAGGGCGGTGAACTCGCGGAAGGTGTCCGAGAGCCCCTCGGCGTAGGCGTTGCCGTTCTGCACGATCAGGCCCGCGATCCGTTCCGGGCGGCGGAGCGCCAGGCGGAAGCCGACGGGGGCGCCGTAGTCGAAGAGGTACATCGCGAAGCGGGTCAGTCCGAGGCGTTCGGTGAAGCCCTCGACGACGTCGGCGAGCCGCTCGAAGGAGTAGGTGAACCCGTCCGGGGTGCGGGTGTGCCCGAAGCCCGGGTAGTCAGGGGCGATGAGCCGGTAGTGCCTGCCGAGGGTGTCGATGAGGCGCCGGAACTGGTGTGAGGCGGAGGGGAAGCCGTGCAGGAGCAGTACCACCGGGGCGTCGGGGCGCTCGGGCAGGGACTCCCGGTAGAAGACGTCCACTCCGTCGACCTCGACGAACCGGTGGACGGTCCGGGCTGGAACGGCGATGTGGGGGGTGGTCACGGACATCATGTCACATGCCTCCTTGAAGAGAAGATGCATTAGTTCTAACCACGGAACAGCTAATGCGTCAACTGCGTCACGTAGCATTAGCCCATGCTTGAAAGTGAACCGCTGACCGGCGAGGCCCTGGCCCTGGACCTGGTCAACACCTGCCCGGCGGGCGCCGACGGCCGCGTGGACCTGCTCGCCAGCCCGCGACAGTTGTCCGACTGGCTGGCGCTGGAGGCGGACCGCCTTGGTGGGGAAGTCGGGGACGCCGCACCGACCCGAGACGATCTCGTTCCCATCCACGCCGTCCGAGCGCACACCGAAGCCGCCGTCCGGGCACTGCTCGACGGAACCGAGCCCCCCGAATCCGCCCTGCGCGCACTCACCGAGGCCCAGCGCGCGGCGCCTGCCGTGCGCGAACTCGGCTGGGACGGCACCGCGGTCACCGCCACCTCCCGCCGCACCGGCCCGCTGGGCACCCGCCTCGCCGCCCTGCTGGCCGAGGCCGCCGCCGATCTGCTCACCGACCCCGCGATCGGCAGACTCAAGGAGTGCGAAGCCGGCGACTGCGTGATGGTGTTCCTGCCGTCGCACCCCCGCCGCCGCTGGTGCTCCCCCACCCGCTGCGGCAACCGGACCCGCGTCGCCCGCTACTACCGGCGCCACAACCCGGCCGACGCGTCGCGTACCTGACGAGGACGGCGGCCACCGCGACAGGTCAGCGCGCTCACGGCCGCCCGCCCTCGCGGGTCAGCTTCGACACTCAGCCGGGCCAACTCAAGCACTAACGGGCCAACTCATCCGCTCAGTCTCAGCGGACATGGGCAGGTTCACGGGGTTGGGCCTCAGGTGTAGTCGAGCTCGATGTAGTCGATGCCGGTGAACTCCACGAGCAGGCCTTGGGCGCGGCGGCCGCGGTCTTTGAAGTACATCTCCTGTAGGCCCTCGGCGACGATGCGCTGCAGGTCCTCCTCGGCTGCGCCGCGGTCGCGGGCTTCGAACAGCTGGGCGGCGTAGGCGGGCGGGAGGTGTTCGGTGATCCGCCGCAGCCGCGGGTCGTCGGTGGTGCCGGGGGCGGCGGTGAACCCGAACTGGGCCCTCGTTTCGATGGTGATGCCGGTGGCGGTTGCCGCCTGCTGCCGGGCGCGCTTGCGGACCAGCGGCTGCCAGCGGCGGCGGACCTCCTCCTCGATGCGGTCGGCGGTGGCCTTGGGCGGGTTCTTACGCTCGCCAGTGAGGTACCGCTCCACCGACCGCTGGGTCACGCCCAGGAGCTCCGCGACCGCTTTGGTGGTCTTCAGCTTCTTCAGCAGGAACTTCACCCGAGCCTGAGTGGACTTCGGGATCGGGCGGGTCAGCGCGCGCTGCTCGGCCTTGTCCAGGCCGTCCTCGATCTTGCCCATGGGTCACTCTCCCCCGTCCAGGACGGCGTCGTGCAGGGTCTCGCCGCTCGTGACATGTCGATCTTGCGTGACCTGGGCGTTCTTGGCTGTCTCACGGCCTTGTCACCCGTGATCAGTCTCAAATCCGTGGCATTTTCTGGCGAGGGCGAGGG
>CAYNNX010000369.1:0-7099 GCA_964398515.1 uncultured Streptantibioticus sp.
GCCGTTGCGCGGGCACTCCTTCGAGTTCCGGATCAACGGCGAGGACCCGGGCCGCAACTTCCTGCCCGCTCCGGGCACGGTGACCCGGTTCGACGCGCCGTCCGGTCCCGGGGTGCGGCTGGACGCGGGTGTGGAGGCGGGTTCGGTGATCGGCCCGGCGTGGGACTCGCTGCTGGCCAAGCTGATCATCACCGGTGCCACGCGTAAGCAGGCGCTGGAGCGGGCCCGCCGGGCGCTGGCGGAGTTCCGGGTGGAGGGCATGGCCACCGCCATCCCGTTCCACCGGGCGGTGGTGACCGATCCGGCGTTCGCTCCGGAAGTCCACGGCCACGACGGCCCGTTCCGGGTGCACACGCGGTGGATCGAGACCGAGTTCGTCAACGAGATCCCGGCGTTCACCGGTGCGGTGGTGGACGAGGAGGAGGGCGAGCAGGCCCGCGAGACCGTGGTCGTCGAGGTCGGCGGCAAGCGGCTGGAGGTGACGCTGCCGGCCTCGCTGGGCGTGGCCGGTGCCGCTCCGGCGGGCACGAAGAAGGCGCCGCGGCGCAAGTCGGCCAAGAAGTCGGGCCCTGCGGCCTCCGGTGACACGCTGGCGTCGCCGATGCAGGGCACCATCGTCAAGGTGGCCGTCGAGGAGGGGCAGCAGGTCACCGAGGGCGACCTGATCGTGGTGCTGGAGGCGATGAAGATGGAACAGCCCATCAACGCCCACCGCACCGGCACCATCAAGGCCCTGGCCGCCGAAGTCGGCTCCGCCGTCTCCTCCGGCGCCGCCATCTGCGAGATCAAGGACTGACCGGACTGACAGCCCGTCACCTGCGGTGAGGGCCCGGCCGTAGCGGCCGGGCCCTCACCGCTACTCGCTGCGGTACCGGGATCCAGTGGGATTCTTGAGACAGGAGCAGCGGAGGAAGAGGGACGGACGATGCGAGCGGACGCGCGGCGCAACCACGAACGCGTGCTGGCGGAGGCGAAGACCGCGTTCCTGGAGCAGGGCACCGATGCTCCCCTGGAGGACATCGCCCGCCGCGCCGGGGTCGGCATCGGCACCCTCTACCGGCACTTCCCCGACCGCACGGCGCTGATGGAGGCCGTCTTCCAGGAGGAGGTGAACACCGTCGTCGCCCTCGCCGCCGAACTGGCCGATTCCGACGCGCCCGCGGACGCCTTCGCGGTCTGGCTGAGGGCCGTCGTCTCGCACTCGACGACGTACCGGGGTCTCGGCAAGGCGCTCATGGCGACCGCGGATCCCCGGATGTCGTCGTGCAAGATCCCGCTGCGCGAGGCGGGCCGGACCCTGCTGGAACGAGCGCAGCGCGCCGGCGAGATCCGCCGCGACGCCGACGCCCCCGACCTGCTGCGGCTCGCCTACGCCATCGGGGTGGCCGCCGAGACCGCCCCGGAGGACCCCGGGCTCGCCGACCGCCTGCTGGGGCTCGCCATGGACGGGCTGCGGGTGCGCCCCGAGGTCAGCGGCGGCGCGGCGCCAGATCGGTGACCCGGCCGCCCGCGCCCTGGTCCGCCGGGATCTGGGCGCTGCGCAGCGGCGAGCCCGGCGGGCCGTGCCGCCGCGGGCCGGGCACAGGAACGTCCCTGCGGGCACGCGTGACGCCCGGGTCGCCGCCGTCCGACGCCGACACCGAGGCCACCGAGATCCGCACCCCGCGGTCGGCCAGCGCCTGAAGCTCCGCCGGTGCCCGGTCGTCGGCGAGCGGCGGCTCGTCGGTGACCAGATGCGTGATCACGTCCGACGGCACCGTCTGGAACATCGTGTCGGTGCCGAGCTTGGTGTGGTCGGCGAGCACGACGACCTCGGCGGCCGCCTGCACGAGGGCCCGGTCGACGCTGGCGGAGAGCATGTTGGAGGTGGACAGGCCGCGCTCGGCGGTCAGCCCGCTGCCGGAGAGGAACGCCCGGGAGACCCGCAGACCCTGGAGCGACTGTTCCGCCCCGCTGCCGACGAGGGCGTAGTTGGAGCCGCGCAGAGTGCCGCCGGTCATGACCACTTCGACCCGGTTGGCGTGCGCCAAGGCCTGTGCCACCAGCAGGGAGTTGGTGACCACCGTCAGCCCCGGGATCCGCGCGAGCCGGCGGGCCAGCTCCTGCGTGGTGGTCCCGGCGCCGACCACGATGGCCTCGCCCTCGGCGACGAGCCCCGCGGCCAGATCGGCGATGGCCGTCTTCTCCGCGGTTGCCGACAGCGACTTCTGCGGAAAGCCCGATTCCCGGGTGAGCCCGCCGGGCAGCACGGCACCGCCGTGCCGGCGGTCGAGCAGTCCTTCGGCCTCCAGCGCCCGCACGTCCCGCCGCACGGTCACTTCGGAGGTCTGGACGACACGGGCGAGCTCCCGGAGCGAGACCGCTCCGTTCGCCCGCACCATTTCGAGGATCAACTGACGACGTTCTGCTGCGAACACGAAACTGACAGTAACGCCAACGTGCGTCTACTTTCAGCAGTTTGCACCAATTAACAGAAGTTGTTCACGCAGCCCGTCGCCGAGTGCTATGGGAAACGCCGCGGCGAGGGCCTACCGGCCCTGCGTGGTCTTGCGGGTGTGGAGCTGGCGGGCGACCTCCGCGACCGAACCCGACAGAGACGGGTAGACGGTGAAGGCGTTCGCGATCTGTTCGACCGTCAGATTGTTGTCCACCGCGATCGAGATCGGGTGGATCAGCTCGCTCGCCCGCGGCGCCACGACCACGCCGCCGACGACGATCCCGGTCCCGGGGCGGCAGAACAGCTTCACGAAACCGTCCCGGATGCCCTGCATCTTCGCCCGCGGGTTGCGCAGCAGGGGAAGCTTGACCACGCGCGCGTCGATGGTGCCGTTGTCGATGTCGGCCTGCGAGTAGCCGACGGTGGCGATCTCGGGATCGGTGAAGACGTTGGCGGACACCGTCTTCAGGTTGAGCGGGGTGACGGCGTCGCCCAGGAAGTGGTACATCGCGATCCGGCCCTGCATGGCGGCGACGGACGCGAGGGCGAGGACGCCCGTGCAGTCGCCGGCCGCGTAGATGCCGGGCGCGGTGGTCCGCGAGACCCGGTCGGTCCAGATGTGCCCGGACTCCTTGAGCCGGACCCCGGCCTCCTCCAGGCCTATGCCCGCGCTGTTGGGGATGGAGCCGACCGCCATCAGGCAGTGCGTGCCCGTGATCACGCGGCCGTCGGCCAGCGTCACCTCCACCCGGTCTCCCACCCGCTTGGCGGCGGCCGCCCGGGAGCGCGCCATGACGTTCATGCCGCGGCGCCGGAAGACGTCCTCCAGCACGGCGGCGGCGTCCGGGTCCTCGCCCGGCAGCACGCGGTCGCGCGAGGAGACCAGGGTGACCTTGGAGCCCAGCGCCTGGTACGCGCCCGCGAACTCGGCGCCGGTCACACCGGAGCCGACGACGATGAGCTCCTCGGGAAGCTCGTCGAGGTCGTAGACCTGCGTCCAGTTGAGGATGCGCTCGCCGTCGGGCAGGGCGTCGGGGATCTCGCGCGGGTGGGCCCCGGTGGCGACGAGGATCGCGTCGGCGGTCAGCGTCTCGGTGCTGCCGTCGGCGGCGGTCACCGTCACCGTGCGCGAGCCGTCCGGCGCCTGCGTGGGCTCGATCCGGCCGCGCCCGCGCATCACCCGGGCCCCGGCGCGCGTGACGGAGGCGGTGATGTCGTGCGACTGCGCGAGCGCGAGCCGCTTGACCCGGCGGTTCACCTTGCCCAGGTCGACGCCGACGACGCGGGCGGTCTCGCCGTGCCTGCCGTCGACCATGATGCCGAGCTCTTCGTGCGAGGAGTCGAAGTTCGTCATCACCTCGGCGGTGGCGATCAGCGTCTTCGACGGCACGCAGTCGGTCAGCACCGACGCGCCGCCCAGACCGTCGCAGTCGACGACGGTCACCTCCGCGCCGAGCTGGGCCGCGACGAGCGCCGCCTCGTATCCGCCGGGTCCGCCACCGATGATCACGATCCGAGTCACGTGCCCCATTCTCCCGCACGACCGGGGGTTGGTGCGATCGGGGTAGCCCCGATCACAGGGCCCGCCGCGATCGCGTCGAAGAGGCGGACGCGAAGGCCCGTTCACCGCGATCGCGTCGAAGGGGCGAGGGCGGAAACCGGTTCGCCGCGACCGGGCGGAAGGGGCGCGCGGGCATGGCGGGATGCGCTGCCATGGCTCCCGTACGCTGTCGGGCATGTCGCTCTACGCCGCGTACGCCGGCAACCTCGACGCCCGGCTCATGACCCGTCGCGCTCCGCACTCTCCGCTGCGCGGCACCGGCTGGCTCGACGGGTGGCGGCTCACGTTCGGCGGCGAGCAGATGGGGTGGGAGGGCGCGCTGGCCACGCTGGTCGAAGATCCCCTCCACCAGGTTTTCGTAGGTCTCTACGACATCGCCGCGCGGGACGAGGATTCACTGGACCGTTGGGAGGGCGTGCCGCTCGGCATCTACCGCCGCACGATGGTCCGCGTCCACACGCTCGACGGGGACGTCACCGCCTGGGCGTATGTGCTGAACGACTACGAAGGCGGGTTGCCTTCGGCGCGCTACCTGGGCGAGATCGCGGATGCGGCGGAGTCGGCCGGGGCGCCGCACGACTACGTGATGGAACTCCGCAAGCGCCCCTGTTAGCCCCGGTCCCGGGGTCGCGCTCCTTTGGGGTGAGCCGTTGGCCCTGATCCCGGCGCGGTGGTCGCCCGCCAGGCCGATCGCCCTCCCGCCCGCCCCAGCAGAGCCCGACCCCGGGGCCGGGGCCAACGGCTCACGCCGGGACCGGCGCTAACGGCTCACCCCAGCGGAGCGCAATTGGCTGAAGACACAATCCCCTGTTCGCCCGAGAAAGAGGGCGTCTACGCGCGTAGGCGATTACCGGCTACCCTCATCCGCGTGAACGCACATACTCCCGGATCCGCCCCCCATGCCGACCCCTACGCCGCCGCCGACGCCGCCGCCGCGCGCCTGCGCGAGCTGACCGGCGCCGAGGCCCACGACGTCGCCCTCGTCATGGGTTCCGGCTGGGTCCCCGCAGCCGACGCGCTCGGCGAGCCCGAACACGAGTTCCCCGTCACCGAGCTCCCCGGCTTCCCGCCGCCCGCCGTCGCCGGGCACGCCGGCACCTTCCGCTCCGTGCGCATCGGCGAGAAGCGCGCCCTGATCTTCCTCGGCCGCACCCACCTGTACGAGGGCCGCGGAGTGGCCGCCGTCGTGCACGGGGTGCGCACCGCGGTCGCCGCGGGCTGCAAGACCGTCGTGCTCACCAACGGCTGCGGCGGCCTGCGCCCGGACTACCGGCCCGGACAGGCCGTCCTGATCAGCGACCACATCAACATGACGGCGACCTCGCCGATCGTGGGCGCCAACTTCGTGGACCTCACCGACCTGTACTCCCCGCGCCTGCGCGCGCTGTGCAACGAGGTCGACCCGACCCTCGCCGAGGGCGTCTACGTCCAGCTTCCCGGTCCGCACTACGAGACCCCCGCCGAGATCGGCATGGTCCGGGCGATCGGGGGGGACCTGGTGGGCATGTCCACCACGCTGGAGGCGATCGCCGCCCGCGAGGCCGGCGCCGAGGTGCTCGGCATCTCGCTCGTCACCAACCTCGCCGCGGGTATGACGGGCGAGCCCCTCAACCACCAGGAGGTCCTGGAGGCCGGCCGCGAGTCCGCCACACGCATGGGCAGCCTGCTCGCCCAGGTCCTCGGCCGTATCTGACCGATCCCGCTAGGAGCCGCACATGGGACCGCAGCAGATGGGACCGCAGATGGGAAACGACACGCTGGCGAGGGCCCGCGCCTGGCTGGCCGAGGACCCCGACCCCGAGACGCGCGCCGAGCTGGCGGAACTGCTCGAAGCGGCCGAGGCCGGCTCGCCTGAGGCCCGCTCGGAGCTCGACGCGCGCTTCTCCGGCACGCTGCAGTTCGGCACGGCGGGCCTGCGCGGCGAGCTCGGCGCGGGGCCGATGCGGATGAACCGGGCCGTGGTGATCCGGGCCGCGGCGGGCCTGGCCGCCTACCTCACCGCGCACGGCGAGGGCGACGGCCTGGTGGTGATCGGCTACGACGCCCGCCACAAGTCGTACGACTTCGCCCGGGACACCGCGGCGGTGATGGTCGGCGCCGGACTGCGCGCCGCACTGCTGCCGCGGCCGCTGCCCACACCCGTACTGGCCTTCGCCGTCCGGCACTTGGGCACGGTCGCGGGCGTGATGGTGACCGCGAGCCACAATCCGCCGCGCGACAACGGCTACAAGGTCTACCTCGGCGACGGCTCGCAGATCGTGCCACCCGCCGACGTGGAGATCGCCGAGCAGATCGCCGCGGTCCGCACGCTCGCCGACGTGCCCATGGCGGACGCCGGCTGGCAGGTCCTCGGCGACGACGTCGTCGACGCCTACCTCGACCGCGCGGTCCACGTCGTCACCCCGGGCGGCGCCCGGGACGTCTCGGTGGTGTACACGCCGATGCACGGCGTCGGCCGCGAGGTGCTGACGGCCGCCTTCGAGCGGGCGGGCTTCCCGGCGCCCACCGTGGTGCCGGAGCAGGCCGATCCGGATCCGGACTTCCCCACGGTGGCGTTCCCGAACCCGGAGGAGCCGGGCGCGATGGACCTGGCGTTCGCCTGCGCCCGCCGCGTGAAGCCCGACATCGTGATCGCCAACGACCCCGACGCGGACCGCTGCGCCGTGGCGGTGCCCGACGCGTCGGCGGAGGGCGGCTGGCGGATGCTGCGCGGCGACGAGGTCGGCGCGCTGCTCGCCACGTACGTCGTCGGCCGGCACAAGGTCGGCGTGCTGGCGGCTTCCATGGTCTCGTCCTCGCTGCTGTCGAAGATCGCGGACGCGGCGGGGCTGCCGTACGAGGAGACGCTCACCGGCTTCAAGTGGATCGCCCGCGTCCCGGGTCTGCGGTACGGCTACGAGGAGGCGCTCGGCTACTGCGTCGACCCCGAGGGCGTACGGGACAAGGACGGTGTGTCGGCCGCGCTGGCGGTGGCGGAACTGGCCGCGGCCCTCAAGCACAAGGGGCAGACGCTGACCGACCTGCTGGACGACATCGCGGTCGAGCACGGGCTCCACGCGACCGACCAGCTCTCGGTGCGGGTCGCCGACCTGTCGCTGATC
>CAYNNX010000370.1:0-1994 GCA_964398515.1 uncultured Streptantibioticus sp.
ACGGCGTTGGTGTCGTGAACGGTTGCTGTGCGACGACGTCCTTCGCGGGTTCGACCCGGCCGACCCACACCAGCGTCGGCTCTTCGTCACCGGGCCGGCCCGGGTCCGCGCTCTCGGCGGCCTCGCCGATCGCGGCGAGGCGCCCGGCCGCCATGCCGGGGTGGACGGTCCTGATCTTCGCCGGGTCGGCGCCGCACCGCTCCTGCCAGCGGCGGATGTGCGCGTTTCCGGGGGTGATCAGCGCGGCCGTGCGGTAGGCCTCCGCGGCCAGCAGCCGGTGGAAGGCGGCGGCCACGGCACGGGCGCACGGCGGCAGGCCGGCGGCGTCGCCGCCCAGGTAGTGCTCGCGCAGCCGGACCGCGTACTCCGTGAGCAGCAGCGGGGTCCCCCACAGCCGGGCGGCGACGACGCCGGGCAGGGCGGTCGTCCCCCCTGCGGTGGCGTGGCACAGGTCGGCCGCGGCCAGCGCGTCGGGCGCGTACCAGGGCGCGGACAGCGGCCGCAGCGCACGCTCCAGCGCTCCGGCGGCGACCAGCAGGTCACGCACGCGGGCTCCCGCGACCAGGGGGTCGGCGCCGGGCGCGTGGCAGGCGGCCTCCAGCACGCGTACCGCGGTCTCGGAGCGCAGCAGCGCGGGCAGCGCGCCGGTGTCGAGGGCGAGGGCGGCGAGCCCGCGGAGGCCGCTGCTGAAACGGTCCGCCAGATCGGCCGCCGGTCGCATGGTGAGCGCGGCCGCCAGCAGGCGGTAGTGGCCGAGGAAGCGGCGGCGCACGGCGCGTGCGCGCAGGCCGCCCCGGTCCGCGGGCCCGGGCTCCGCCGACGGCCAGGTGCGCACGGCCCGCACGTGCGGCGGCAGCTGCAGCGGGGCGCCGCGGGAGGTGTCCGGGGTGAGCGCGTAGACGTCGATGTCGTGGTCGGGGATGCCGCGCACCAGCCGGTCGCACCACGCCCAGGTGTCGCCGGCCGGGTACGGGTACCCGCCCTCCGTCAGCAACGCTATGCGCATCGAAAGCACCCCCTTCGGGACCTCGGTCACCACGACGGGGTGACGCTATGCCCACATGGCGGTGGCGCGACGGACGGTTGTCCGCCACGCCACCAAAAGGGGTGAACGGTCGTAACTTTCCTCTCACCTGCGCGTTCCGGCCGCTACAGGGCGTTCCCCGCGCCCGCGCGGTGAGAGTGCGCCGCGGGCCTCAACCCTGCGGAAAGGGCCAGGGGTTGGGCCGGCAGGTAACGCCGTCGGTGGTGAGGAACTTCGTCTGCTGCATCATCACCGGCGCCAGGGCGCCCTGCGCGGGGCACTTCTCGTGGTTGTGCCCGAGCCGGTGGCCCACCTCGTGGTTGATCAGCATCTGCCGGTACATGTGCATCCGGTCGGCGCCGTAGGTGGGCGAGCCCTGCGCCCAGCGGTAGGCGTTGATCATCACGCGGTCGGTGGCGGCCGAGTCGCACGAGACGTTCTCGTCGGCGGTGTCGAGGCCGGACTTGGCGCACCACTTGGCCGTCGTGCCCGGGCTCGCGAGGGTGATCACGAAGTCGGGCCTGCCGTCCGAGACGCGTTCGAAGGTGCGAGTGCCGCCGTGGCCCCAACTGCGGTCGTCGTTGAGCGTCTTGTGGACGGCCTGGGCGAACAGGGCGGCGTCCAGCGGGAGCCCCTTCTCCACGTCCACGCGGTAGCGCAGCACGGTGCCGCGGCCCGGCGCGGGGTCGTGTCCCGGCACCGCGGCGAAGGAGCCGGTGAGCGCGAGCTTGGGGTCGAGGGGGTACCGCGCCGCCATGGCCTGGTCGTACGTGAGCGCCGGCCGCTGGTCGGAGCGGGAGGCGGCCTGGCCGTCCGTGCGGCCGACCGACCCCTTGGCCGGGGCGGCCTCGCCGTGCCCGTGGCCGTGGCCGGCGACCTGAAGGGCAACGACGACGGCCAGCACGGTGACGACGGCCGCGGCGGCGATCCCGGTGACTCCTCCCGCCGCCTTCCGGCGCGCCCGGCCCGG
>CAYNNX010000370.1:2094-7058 GCA_964398515.1 uncultured Streptantibioticus sp.
TCCGCCGTCTCGGCCTCCTCCGGCGTCCCGGCCTCCTCCGGCGTCTCCGCCCGCTCCGGCGTCTCGGCCGTCTGCGGCGGCGGCGCGCTGCGGGGAGCCGGGACGGAGGGGCGGCCGGGTTCGGCGGCCGGCCCGACCGGGCTGCCGCGATAGGGAACTGACGGGCCGTCAAATGCCGCCAGGTAATCGGGACGCGGTCCGGGGACGGCCGCAGGCCGCGGCGCGCCGCCCCACGCGCGGTGTTCGGGGTGCTCGGGGTGGCCCTTCGGCCCCTCGGGCCCGGTCGCGGTCCTGCGTCTGCGCCCGGTCGGCGCCGCGGCGTGCCCGGATGCCGGTCCGCGGCCGTCGAGGGGTGGCTCCGGTGAGTCGTCCCGGCCCGTGCGGCCGGGCGCGCTGTGGCGTCCCACGAGGGACCTCAGCTCCTGTCGGGGGTGACGGGGGCGTGGGCCTTGCCGTTGGACCGCTCGGCGAGCAGGTCGCGGAAGGAACGCGCCACCAGGTCCGGGTGTTCCATCATCGACACGTGGCCGCCCTCCGGGATGGCGAGCAGCCGGGAGTCGCGGAACGCCTTGACGGCCTGCCGGGCCATCCGGAACGAGACGAGTTTGTCCCGCCCGCCGTAGACCAGCAGGGTCGGCGCGAGCACGCGTTCGGCCTGGCGCCACATCGAGTGCTGCCCGCCGAGAGTGTAGGCGTTCACGATGCCCCGCGTGGAGCGCACCATGGCGTCCCAGAAGTACGGCAGGGCGAGCCGCCGCTCGTACTCGCGGGCGTCCTCCTGGAACTCCCCCTCGCCCACCGTGCCGGGGTCGCCGTAGCACAGTTCGAGCAGGGCCCGGGTACGCCGCTCCCTGGACCAGTCGCGGGTGGCCCTGGCGTACAGCTGCGGCAGCCCCGGCACGGAGGCAAGGGCCGTGGGCCACGCCGTGCGCTGCGGCGGGATCTCCGGCAGCGCGGGCGAGATCAGGGTGAGCGTTGCGACCAGGTCGGGGCGGCGGGCGGCGATCCAGGTGGCGATCGTGCCGCCCATCGAGTTGCCCACCAGGTGGACCGGGCCGCGCCCGGTTGCCTCCAGGAACCGCAGGACGGCCCGGGTGTGCCCGGGGATCGAGTAGTTCCCGTCGTCCGGCGGCGGCGAGTAGCCGAAGCCCGGCAGGTCGATCGCCTCGCCGTCGACGACGTCCGCGACCCTGGCCAACAGCGCCGACCAGTTCTGCGAGGAGCCGCCGAGCCCGTGCAGGAAGAGCGCGTACGGCAGCTCCGGGGAGCGCTCGACCCGGGACCGCACGGTCAGCGAGAGCCCCGGCAGGGAGACGACCCGCACCGATTCCTCGCCGGCGGCCGACGCCCCCGCCGGCGGGACGGTGGCGGGCGCTTCGGCCTCTTCGGCATCGGTCGACTCGGTCGAGGACATGCCCCAATATTACGAGCCGATCACGCGGGCGCCGCAGTGGCCACGCTCACAGGGCGCCGGTGCCGCCCGTCCGGCCTGCGGGTTTCCCGGCCGGCCCGGGCAGTGCGGACCCGGGGGAGCCGGAGCAAGGCACCGCCCGCCGGGACGCATGCCCGGCGTGAGGGCGGGCACCCTCTCCTAGGCTCGTAAGAACCCCGCCACACCCCTCGGACGGAACCCTCGGACCCCTCGGACGGAAGGGTCAGGAGAAGGGGAGGTGCCATGTCCCAGGAATCGCTCGAAGCCAACGAGGCCGACGTCGTGGAGCAGCAGTTCGTCGTGGCCGACGAGGACGAGACGCCGCCCGAAGAGCCGCCGCTGGTCGAGCCCCCGATCGAGGCCGATCCGGCGGACGCCGTCGACCAGCACATCCCGGTCCCGGTGGACGACGACGACTACCCCTGACGGCAGGCCCCCTCGCGCTCGTCTGTCGGCTTCCCACAGGTCCCAGGTGGTGAGATTCTGCGGCAGCGCCGCGCACAGTGCGGTTACCGAAAAGTACGATGGCGAGCGCATCACAGCACGGCGGCACATTTCGCACGGCGGCACTTTCCTCATGACCGGCACTGCAAGATCTTGGGAGGCGGCGTGACAGCCATGGAGCAGACCGAGGCGCGCCCGCGCGGGACGCGTCTGCCGCGCCGCGCCCGACGGAACCAGCTTCTGGGCGCCGCCCAGGAGGTCTTCGTGGCCCAGGGCTACCACGCGGCCGCGATGGACGACATCGCCGAGCGGGCCGGCGTCAGCAAGCCCGTCCTCTACCAGCACTTCCCCGGGAAGCTGGAGCTCTACCTCGCGCTGCTGGACCAGCACTGCGAGGCGCTGCTGCAGGCGGTGCGCAACGCGCTGGCCTCGACGACGGACAACAAGAAGCGCGTCGAGGCGACGATGCACGCCTACTTCGCCTACGTCGAGGACGAGGGCGGCGCCTTCCGGCTGGTCTTCGAGTCGGACCTGACGAACGAGCCCGCGGTGCGCGAGCGGGTCGACAAGGTCGCGCTCGACTGCGCCGAGGCGATCAGCGAGGTGATCGCCGAGGACACCGGGCTGGGCGAGGAGCAGTCGATGCTGCTCGCCGTCGGCCTGGGCGGCGTCTCGCAGGTCGTGGCCCGTTACTGGCTCTCCAGCGGCAGCCGCCTGCCCCGCGAGGAGGCGGTGCAGCTGCTCACCTCGCTGGCCTGGCGCGGCATCGCCGGGTTCCCGCTGCACGGCGCCGACGGGCAGCAGGGCGTCCAGGGCCAGCACTGATCGTCTGGGCTGATCGTCTGCGCTGATCGTCTGCGCTGATCGTCCGGGCTGGGCGTTCGCTAATCTGGGCGGCGTAGCGCGTGGTTGTCGCGCACACCGCCAGACCATCGGAGGGAAGAGCCGTGGAGGTCAAGATCGGCGTGCAGAACACGCCGCGCGAGATCGTCATCGAGAGCGAGCAGACGGGCGAGGAGATCGAGAAGGCCGTGTCCGCCGTGCTCGACGGTTCCGCGAAGCTGCTGAGCCTCACGGACGACCGGGGCCGCAAGGTCCTCGTGCCGGCCGAGCGGCTCGCCTACGTCGAGATCGGTGAGCCGACGAAGCACAAGGTCGGTTTCGGCACGATCTGAGACCCGTGCCCCGAAGCGGGCGCAGCGGCCGGCCCCGGTGGAAACCGGGGCCGGCCGTCGTCGTTTGACGCACCCTCCCCGTTTTTGACGTACTCGTCCCCGTTTTTGACGTGCCCATCGTCGTTTGACGTGCCCGTCGCCCGGGGTAGGACCCGAAGCGTCTGTTTTACGACGGTGTGCCGGACGTAAAAAGTGGTCGTGGGAGGGACGCCATGGTGTGGGAAGCACTGGGCAGCGCGCTCATCGGGTTCGCGGTGGCGTGGGCGGCGCTGCGGACGTTCCCGGCGCGCTTTCCGTCCCGCCCGCTGGCCCTGGCCACCGGTCCGGTGGCGGCCCTGCTCGGCGGCCTGATCACCCGCGTCGTGGTCGGCCCGGGCAACGCCGCGGTGACGCTCGTCGCGGCGCTGTGCGTCGGCGCCGCACTGCTGTCCCTGCTCGTCCGCGAGCCCGGCGCCCGCCGATCAGCCGCCCCGCGCACCGCGTGAGAGCCGGCGGGGCGGCGAGCGCCTCAGGCGGCCAGGCCCAGGGCGGCCATGCGCTTGGTGTGGGCCTCGGTGATCCGGGTGAACATCCGGCCGACCTCCGCCAGGTCGAAACCGTCGGCCACCCCGCCGACCAGCATGGTCGACAGCGCGTCGCGTTCGGCGACCACGCGCTGCGCCTGCGAGAGCGCCTCGCCCATCAGCCGCCGGGCCCACAGGGCGAGCCGCCCGCCGACGCGCGGCTCCGCCTCGATGGCGGCCCGCACCTTCTCCACCGCGAAGCTGGCGTGCCCGGTGTCGTCGAGCACCGCCAGCACCAGCGAGCGGGTGTCCGAGTCGAGGCGGGCCGCCACCTCGCGGTAGAAGTCACTGGCGATCGAGTCGCCCACGTACGCCTTGACCAGGCCCTCCAGCCAGTCCGAGGGGGCCGTCTGCCGGTGGAAGCCGTCGAGCGCGGCGGCGAACGGCTCCATCGCGCCGGTGGGGTCCTCGCCGATCTGCGCGAGCCGGTCCCGCAACCGCTCGAAGTGGCCGAACTCGGCCGACGCCATCTTCGCCAGCTCGGCCTTGTCCCCCAGGGTCGGCGCGAGCTTGGCGTCCTCCGCGAGCCGCTCGAAGGCGGCCAGTTCACCGTAGGCCAGCGCACCCAGCAGGTCGACGACGGCCGCGCGGTACTGCGGGTCGGCGGCGGCGGTCGTCCAGTCGCGGGCGGCGATCCCGGTGGCTGCGTTGGCGGTGGTCTCGTCAGGCGTTCCCATGCTGGGCACAATAGCCCGCCGGAAGACCGCCACAAGCCCCGCGTGAGCTGCGCCGGCGGGGCACGTGACGAATCCGTCCGGCACGGATGCGGCATTCCGGGGTACAGTGCTATAGAGCCCGCCGAGTCGCGGAAGATCTCTTCCGATATGGAGACCTCTTCCGGGATGGCGACGGGCCGACGCATGAATGCGGATGCCCGGTCGGTGGCCCGATCGGCTCCGAACCGACCGCCCCGCCCACCTGCCGGTGGGAGGGGCTCCGCTCGCGGCACGCGTGAGGGCTGTGGTCCCGCGCTCCCCGGCCGTCCCGGCCCAGTCCGGGTACCTCACGGCCGGACGACGCCTTGCGCGGTCAGTACCCGCCACACGGGGTGCTCGACCCCCTTCACCGCACGGTGCCGCGCTCATGGAAGAGGCAAGCATCCTGTCCACCACGACTTTCCGTGATCTCGGGATCCTCCCCGAGACCGCCGAGGCCCTCGAGGCCGTCGGAATCACCACCCCCTTCCCCATCCAGGAGATGACCCTCCCGGTCGCATTGGCCGGCAACGACGTCATCGGCCAGGCCAAGACCGGCACCGGCAAGACGCTCGGCTTCGGCCTTCCGCTGCTGGAGCGCGTCACCGTGCTCGCCGACGTGGAGGCCGGGCGCGCCGCGCCGGAGCGGCTCACC
>CAYNNX010000371.1:0-7018 GCA_964398515.1 uncultured Streptantibioticus sp.
ACCACCTCGCGCTCCGGGTTCTGCCGGGCGATCTCCAGTGCGTCCAGCGGCGAGTACACCACCCGGACGTCGCCGCCGGCGCTCTTGACGCGGAACAGGTCCCGGTCGGTGCCGGGGACGCGCAGCATGTCGCCGAAGGAGCAGAAGATCACCTCGGGCAAGGCGGCGATGGCCAGCGCCCTGTCGATCGCCTCCAGCGGTGTGACGCACACCGGGCAGCCCGGGCCGTGGATCAACTCCACGGATTCCGGCAGCAGTTGGTCGATCCCGTGCCGGATGATGGAGTGGGTCTGGCCGCCGCATACCTCCATCAGGGCCCACGGCCGGGTCACCGTGGCGCGGATGTCGTCCAGCAGCCGCCGGGCGAGGTCCGGGTCGTTGAACTCCTCGATGTACTTCACCGCGCCTCCTCCGCGAGTCCCGCCTCCTGCGCCGCCCGCTGCCACGCGTCGCCGAACTCCTCCTCCAGGGCGCCGATGCGCGAGAAGAGCTCCAGCGTCGCCAACGCCGACTGCTCGTCGAGGCGTTGCAGGGCGAAGCCGACGTGCACGATGGCGTAGTCGCCGATCTCGATGTCCGGGAGATAGGCCAGGCACACGTCCTTGACGGCACCGCCGAAGTCGACCTTGGCCATCCGGGTGCCGTCGCGCTCCTCAATGCCGATCACTTTGCCGGGTACTGCCAGGCACATCGGCTTCTCCTTCCCGCTCGGGGCCGCCTTTGCGGAACCGGGTGGCGACCAGCAGCTGGCCCAGCGCCAGCCCTCCGTCGCCGCACGGCACGTGGGTGTGTCGCAGCACCGCGAACCCGGCGCGGCGCAGTGCGGTGGTGCAGGCCTCGTCCAGCAGGGCGTTGGCGAAGACGCCCCCGGTCAGGGCGACGGTGTCGGCACCCGTCGCGGCTCGCGCTTCCTGACAGCTCGTCAGCACTGCATCGGCCAGCGCCAGATGGAACCGCGCGGCGATCAGCGGCGCGGCGACGCCCTCGCGCAGGTCGGCGACGATCGCGCGCAGCACGGGGGCGGGGTCGATCAGCCCGTCGTCGCGACGCCCGAACGCGTAGCCGGGTGCGCACCCCGGCATCGCGGGGGCGGCGCAGGCCTCCAGTTCGATCGCCGCCTGCGCCTCGTAGGCGGCGTGGTGGCAGACGCCCAGCAGCGACGAGACCGCGTCGAAGAGCCGGCCGACGCTCGATGTGGGCACGCACGCCAGCCGCCGCTCCAACTGCCGTTCCAGCACCTGCCGTTCGTCCGGCGGGCAGGCGGCCACGCAGGGCAGCCGCGGGTCCCAGTCGATCCCCGCGGCCCGCAGATGGGACAGGGCCATGCGGTACGGGTTGCGCACCGCGGTGTCGCCGCCGGGCAGGGGCACGTACGCCAGGTGGGTCAGGCGCCGGTAGCCGTCGTAGTCGGCGAGCATCACCTCGCCGCCCCACACGGCCGCGTCGTCGCCGTAGCCGGTGCCGTCGAAGGCCACGCCGATGACGGGTGTGCTGCCGTCCAGGCCGCCTTCGGCCATGGCGGAGGCGATGTGCGCGTGATGGTGCTGGACCAGGCGCAGCGGGCGGCCCTCGGCGCGGCGCTGCGCCCATTGGGTGGACCGGTAGCCGGGGTGCCGGTCGGCGGCCAGGACGCGGGGGCGGACGCCGGTGAGCGCCGCCATGTGGTCCAGCGCCTTCTCGAAGGCGTGCAGGGTGGCCAGTTCGTCCATGTCGCCGATGTGCTGGGAGAGCCAGGCGGTACGCCCTTGGGCGAGGCAGAAGGTGTTCTTCAGATCGCCGCCGACGGCCAGCGACGGCGGTACGGCGAAGGGCAGGATGACCGGTTCGGGCGCGTATCCGCGGGAGCGGCGCAAGGGCAGGATGCCGCCGTCGGCCCGCACCCGCACCACGGAGTCGTCGCAGGGGACCCGGATGTCGCGGTCGTGCCAGAGCCAGGCGTCGGCGATCCCGGCCAGCCGTCGCCGGGCCTCGGCGTCGTCGGTCACGATCGGCTCGCCGGAGCGGTTGCCGCTGGTCATCACCAGCACCCGGGGGCCGGGCGGATCGCCGGGCAGGCCGAACAGCAGGTGGTGCAGGGGGGTGTACGGGAGCATCACGCCGACGTCCGGGCTGCCCGGGCACACGGCGTCGGCGAGCGGGAACGCCGCGGGCTCGCGGCGGCGCAGCAGGACCACCGGGTGCCGGGGCCCGTCGAGCGCCCGCAGCTCCTCCTCGCCGACCGGGGCCAGGGCCAGCACGGTCTCCATGTCGGCAGCCATCACGGCGAAGGGCTTGGCGCCGCGCTCCTTGCGCTCCCGCAGCCGGCGCACGGCGGAGGCGTCGCAGGCGTCGCAGGCCAGGTGGTAGCCGCCGATGCCCTTCACGGCGAGAATCTCGCCCTTGGTGAGCAGCCTGCGTGCCTCCGCCAGCGCCTGGTCACCGCTGAGCGGGGCCGGGCGGCTCTCCGCCGTCAGGTACAGCCGGGGTCCGCACCGGGGGCAGGCGACCGGCTGGGCGTGGAAGCGGCGGTCCCCGGGGTCGGCGTACTCCGCGGCGCACGTCTCGCACAGCGGGAAGCCGGCCATGGTCGTCGAGGCCCGGTCGTAGGGCATGCCGGTGACGATGGTGAAGCGCGGGCCGCAGTGCGTGCAGGTGATGAAGGGGTGCCGGTAGCGGCGGTCGCCCGGGGCGGTGAGCTCCGCGAGGCACGCGGCGCACACGGCCGTGTCGGCGGGGACGAGCGTGCGCCCGGGGCCCTTCTCCGACGGCCTGATGCTGAACCCGGTGGCGCCGAGCGGTGGTACGCGCATGTGGGAGACGGAGGAGACCCGGGCGAGCGGCGGGGCGTCGCTGCTGATGCGGTCGCAGAACAGGTGGACGCGGCCGGGGTCGCCCTCGATCTCGGCGACGACGCCGCCGGCGTTGTTGGTGACGTAACCGGCGAGCCCGAGTTCGCTGGCGAGGCCGTGCACGAAGGGGCGGAAGCCCACGCCCTGGACGACTCCGCGGACCACGACGCGGCGGCGGACCGCTCCCTGGTCCGCCGGGGCGGTGACGGTGCCGTGCTGACGGCGTGCCATCGCTACCGCGTCGCCATGGCCGGCTGGTGCGGGACGTCCCCGTCGACCACCGCCAGCACGCGATCCACGAGCGCCTCGACGCCGGTGCCGGTGCGGGCCGAGGTGGCGAGGATCTCGACGCCGGGGTTGACGCCGGCGACGTTCCCGGCGAACGCCTCGTGGTCGAAGCCGGCCGCGTCGGCGAGGTCGGTCTTGGTGAGCACCACGAGGTGGGCCAGGCCGAAGGCGTTCGGGTACTTCAGCGGTTTGTCCTCGCCCTCGGTGACCGACATCAGCACCACGCGCAGGTTCTCGCCCAGGTCGTAGGAGGCGGGGCAGACCAGGTTGCCGACGTTCTCCACGAACAGCACCCGGGTCTGAGGCGGCAGCCAGCCGTCGAGGTGTGCGCGCAGCAGGTCGCACTCCAGGTGGCACAGGCCCGCGGTGAGCACCTGCCGTACGGGCGCGCCGGAGCGGGCGAGCCGCCGGGCGTCGTTCTCGGTGGCGAGATCGGCGGTGAGCGCGGCGACCGCGGTGCCCCGGGCGCTCGCCCGGCCGAGCACGGTCTCCAGGAGGGCGGTCTTGCCGCTGCCCGGGCTGGACATGAGGTTGACCAGGGCGGTGCCGCGCGCCGCCAGGTCGGCGCGGACCCCGGCGGCCAGGGCGTCGTTCTTGGCCAGGACCGCCTGCCGCACGTCGACGACACGGCACATCATCCGGTTGCCTCCTCCAGCTCGATGGCGCTGATGTCAAGTTCCCGGCCGCTCAGCAGCCGCGTCGACGGCCGGTCGCACTGCGGGCACCACAGGAACGGGGGCGTGCCCACCGCGAACCCGGCGTCGCACGCGGCGCAGTGGGCCCGCGCGGGCACGTCCTCGACGATGAGCTCGGCCGAGGCCAGTTGCGTGCCCTCCCGGGCGACCTCGAAGGAGAAGCGCAGCGCCTCGGGCACCACTGCGGCCATCTCCCCGACGCGTACCCGTACCGCCGACACGCTGGTGGCGCCGTGCCGGCGGGCCAGTTCGGCGGCGTGTTCGACGATCGCGGTCGCGATCGACAGCTCGTGCATGGCGACTCGCCGCTCCGTTCACCGTGGTGAGGTCAGGCCACTGTAGGAACGGCCCCGGGCGTGAAGCGCGGAGCCGGGCGGCCGCCGCGCCCAGCCTTCGCCCGCCCGGCTCAATCGGGGGAGCTCACCGGCGGGGGCGCGGGGGATACGGCCCGGCGTGGGTGACGATCGAGGTCCTGGCCGGCCGGGCGGGGCGCCGCAGATGTCGCCGCTCGACGATCGCGAGGAGGTCGTGTTGCGCATTCTGCTCATCGCAAGCGCGTTCAACTCCCTGACGCAGCGGGTGTACGCGGAGCTCGGTGACCGCGGCCACGTGGTGGTGTTCGCCCTGGCCGACGGGGATGACTCGGTGCGCGAGGCGGTCGCGCTCCACCAGCCGCGGCTGATCGTCGCGCCGATGCTCAAGACGGCCGTCCCCGAGGACGTCTGGTCCCGCGTTCCGTGCCTGATCGTCCACCCGGGGCCGCCCGGTGACCGCGGTCCGTCGGCGCTGGACTGGGCGGTGCACGAGGGCGAGAGCCGCTGGGGGGTGACGGTGCTTCAGGCCGACGGCGAGATGGACGCGGGCGACGTGTGGGCGTCGGCCTCCTTCGACGTGCCGCCCGACGTCGCCAAGAGCGATCTGTACCGGGGGGAGGTGGCGGACGCCGCGATGGAGGCGGTGCTGCTGGCCGTCGAACGGATCGCCTCCGGCAGCCACGTGCCGTTGCCGCAGCGGACGATGGCGGTGCGCAGCCGGCCGTACCTGGCGCAGAGCGTGCGCCGCATCGACTGGGCGGAGCAGCCGACGGCGTCGGTGCTGCGCACCTTGCGGGCGGCCGACTCCCAGCCGGGGGTGCTGGACCGGCTGCTCGGCGAAGAATGGTTCCTGCACGGCGGCCACCCCGAGGACCGGCTGCGCGGCGAGCCCGGCGAGATCCTGGCCACGCGCGCGGGCGCGATCTGCCGGGCCACCACCGACGGCGCGGTGTGGATCCCGCAGTTGCGGCCCCGCCGCAGCCCGGGCGGCCCGCCCACCTACCGGCTGCCGGCCGCGACGGCGCTCGGCGACCGGCTGCCCCCGGTGCCCGAGGTGCCGGTCCCGCTGGAACTGCCGGAGCACCGGTGCACCTGGAGCGACATCCGCTACCGGGAACAGGGCGACGTGGGCTTCCTCAGGTTCTCCTTCCCCGGCGGCGCGATGAGCACGGTGCAGTGCCGACGGCTGCTGGCCGCCTACCGCTTCGCCCGGTCCCGGCCGACGGCCCTGATCGTGCTCGGCGGTGAACGGGACTTCTTCTCCAACGGCATCCACCTCAACGTCATCGAGGCGGCCGCCGATCCCGCGGCGGAGTCCTGGGCGAACATCAACGCCATGGACGACCTCGTGGAGGCGGTCCTGACCACCACCGACCGGCTCGTGGTGGCCGCCCTCGCCGGCAACGCGGCGGCCGGCGGGGCCATGCTGGCGCTCGCCGCCGACGAGGTGTGGTGCAGGGCGGGCACCGTGCTCAATCCGCACTACCGGCTGATGGGGTTGTACGGCTCCGAGTACTGGACGTACACGCTGCCGCGCCGGGTGGGCGCGCGGTGGGCCGAGGCGCTGACGCAGCGGGCACTGCCGGTGAGCGCCGCCACCGCCGAGCGCATCGGCCTGGTGGACCGCGTGGTGCGGGCCTCCCCGCGGGAGTTCGCCGGACGGGTCGCCCGGATGGCCGCGGACCTCCTCGGTGAATCCGGCACGCACGAGCGCGTCGTCGCCAAGAAGGCGACGCGGGACCGCGACGAGTGCGTCAAGCCGCTCGCCGCCTACCGGGAGCAGGAGCTGGAGCACATGCACCGCGCGTTCTACGGGCCCGGCGAGCCGTACCACGCGCTGCGTTCGGCCTTCGTCCACAAGCGGCCCGCGCCCGACACCACCGTGCGGTGAGCCGCCGCCGCGACACCATCCGATCGAATTGTCGGCAATAGCAAGATATGAAAGCTTTGTCGGAAATGATCCACACCCGACTCCGCCCCTCCACCCGCGGGCCGCCGAAGGGAAGGGAACCCATGGCCTTCGAGCCGATGAACCCGGGCTTCGAGGAGATCCACATCCTGTGGAGCTCCGAGGGCATGAGCTGCGACGGCGACACCATCTCCGTGACCAACGCCTCGCTGCCGAGCCTGGAGGACGTCCTGCTCGGCGCGATCCCCGGGCTGCCCAAAGTGCATCTGCACAACAAGGTGCTGGCCTACGAGACCGGCGACGACTTCATGGCCCCCTTCCACCAGGCGGCCCGCGGCGAACTGGAACCGTTCATCTTCGTCGTCGAGGGGTCCGTCCCCAACGAGAACATCAACGGTGACGGCTACTGGACCTCCATGGGCAACGACCCGGACACCGGTGAGCCGATCACCCTCAACCAGTGGATCGACCGCCTCGCCCCCCGTGCCTGGGCGGTCGTGGCCGCCGGCACCTGCGCCACGTACGGCGGCATCCACGCCATGGCGGGCAACCCGACCGGGTGCATGGGGCTCGCCGACTACCTCGGCCGGGACTTCCGCTCGGCCGGCGGGCTGCCCATCGTCAACGTGCCCGGCTGCCCGGTGCAGCCCGACAACTTCATGGAGACCCTGCTGTGGGTGCTCCACCAGGCGGCGGGGCTCGCCCCGGTCATCCCGCTCGACGAACAGCTGCGGCCCACCTGGCTGTTCGGCAAGACGGTGCACGAGGGCTGCGACCGCGCCGGCTACTACGAGCAGGGCGACTTCGCGAAGGACTACAACTCACCCAAGTGCCAGGTGAAGGTGGGATGTTGGGGGCCGGTGGTCAACTGCAACGTCACCAAGCGCGGCTGGATGGACGGGATCGGCGGCTGCCCCAACGTCGGCGGGATCTGCATCGGCTGCACCATGCCGGGCTTCCCCGACAAGTTCATGCCGTTCATGG
>CAYNNX010000372.1:0-7011 GCA_964398515.1 uncultured Streptantibioticus sp.
ACAGCCTGCCCGCCGGCGGCGACAGCGGCTCCTCCAGCACCAGCCGCCCGCCCCCGGCCAGCTCCAGCACCGCGCCGCGCGGTCCGCCCGGCCGCGGCGAGGTCGCGCCGCCGCGCTCCGGCGTGCGCAGCTCCACCGCCCAGCGCCCGTCGTCCTGCCGGGTCGAGAAGTGCACCACGACCGGCTCGGACCCGGCACGCGCGTCCACCGCCGCCGGAAGCGTCCGCGACGTGTTCACCACCAGCACGTCCCCGGCCCGCAGCAGCCGGGGCAGCTCCCGGAAGGCGTGATGCGCCACCTCGCCCGTGGCCCGCCGCCCGGTGACCATGCGCACCGCGTCCCGGCGCGCCGGAGGCACCCGCGCGGACAGCTCCTCCGGCACACGCACCGCCCGCACCGCCGTCACCGCAGCACCGCCGGGAGCTCGCGGGCCACGTAGCGGCCGCTGTCCGGGCGCTCGTCGAGCAGCCGCAGCAGCGCCGGAACCACTGATTCCGGTGCGGGCCGCGCGGCCGACTCGGGGTCGCCGGGCACCGCCGCCTCGTACATCGCGGTCCGCATGTCACCCGGGTCCACCCACCACACCCGCAACCACGGCTCCTCCACCGCCAGCACCGCCGACAGCAGCTCCAGGGCCGCCTTGCTCGCCCCGTAGCCGCCCCACGTCTCGTACGCCTCCACCGCCGCGTCCGAGGTCACGTTGAGCACCGCGCCGCCCGAGGCCCGCAGCAGCGGCAGCGCGGCCCGGGCGAGGGCCAGCGGCGCCACCGCGTTGGTCTCGAAGGCCGCGCGCAGGCCCCGCGGCGCCTGGTCCGCCAGCCGCACCAGCGGTTCGGCGCCCAGCACACTCGCGTTGTTCACCAGCAGGTCGAGGCCGCCCAGCCCGCGTGCCGCGGCCACCAGCTCCGCCCGGTGCTCCGGGTCCGCGACATCCCCCGGCAGCGCCCGCACCCGGCCGGGCCCCGGCAAATCCCCGGCAGCCGCCCGCAGCGCACCAGGCGAACGGGCGTCGGCCACCAGATCCCACCCCCGCCGTGCCAGCGCCTCCGCCAGCGCCCGCCCCAGCCCCCTGGACGCTCCGGTGATGATCGCCACAGGCATCTCGGCCCCCTCGACGGTTCGCGCCGGGCCCGGTGCCCGGTCGGCCCCTCACGGTAGGAACGCCCCGTCCCGGCCGCGTCGGACCGTGGCCCGGCCCGCCGCGGGCACTTCGCCCTACGACCCCGGTCCGGGGCCGCCCCCGCCGCGTGGCCGATGCCGGTGTCGGTGCCCCCCGCTACGGTGGGACACATGTCCAACGGGTCCGCCGGGGCACCGCGCGACGCACGCGCCGGACGCGCCGGAATCGAAGCGGTCAGCGCCGCCGTGCTGGCGATGAGCAGGCACCTCGAAGTGCGGGAGGTCCTGCAGACCATCGTCGCCTCGGCCCGCGAGCTGCTCGGCGCCCGGTACGCGGCCCTCGGCGTCCCCGACGACCACGGCGGCTTCGCCCAGTTCGTCGTCGACGGCGTCAGCGACGAGCAGTGGAAGGCGATCGGCCCGCTCCCGCGGCAGCACGGCATCCTCGCCGTGATGCTCCACGAGGCCACCCCGCAGCGCCTCGCCGACGTGCGCCAGGACCCGCGCTTCGAGGGGTGGCCCGCCGCCCACCCCGAGCTGTCGGACTTCCTCGGCGTTCCCATCGTCGACGACGACGAGGTGCTCGGCGCGATCTTCCTGGCCAACAAGAACTTCCCGCCTCCGCAAGGCGGTTGCGCCTTCACCGAGGAAGACGAGTCCCTGCTGCGCATCCTCGCCGCCCACGCCGCCATCGCCCTCACCAACGCCCGGCTGTACGAGCGCAGCCGGGAGCTGACCATCGCGGGCGAGCGGGCCCGTATCGCCCACGAACTGCACGACGCCGTCAACCAGAAGCTCTTCTCGCTGCGCCTGACCGCGCAGGCCGCGGCCGCCCTGGTGGACCGGGACCCGGCCCGCGCCAAGGACGAGTTGCGCGAGGTCTCCCGGCTCGCCGCCGAAGCCGCCGACGAACTGCGGGACGTCGTCGTCGAGTTGCGCCCCGCCGCTCTCGACGAGGACGGCCTGGTCGCCACCCTGCGCACCCAGGCCCAGGTGCTGGGCCGCGCCCATCCCGCCAAGATAGTCTTCAGCGCCCGCGCGGTCCGCGCCCTTCCCGCCGCGCAGGAGGAGGCGGTGCTGCGGGTCTTCCAGGAGGGCCTGCACAACGCCCTGCGGCACGCCGACGCCACTGCCGTGGAGATCCGGCTCGAAGGCCGGGCCAAGGGCGCGGTGCTGCGCATTCGCGACGACGGGCGCGGCTTCGACCCGTCGGCGGTCCGCAGGGCCGGCCGCCATCTGGGCCTGGTGTCGATGCGGGACCGGGCGGCCGGCGCGGGCGGCAGCCTCACCGTCAACTCGGCGCCCGGCAAGGGCACCGTCATCGAGATGGAGGTGCCCGGTGGCTGAGCACCGCACGGGCGGCGGGCACGGCGGCCCGCGTGACGCCGCGAGAATCGCCGCAGGGCCGCAGCGGATCCGGGTCCTGCTCGTCGACGACCACCAGGTGGTGCGCAAGGGGCTGCGGACGTTCCTGGAGGTCCAGGACGACATCGAGGTCGTCGGCGAGGCGGCCGACGGAGACGAGGGCGTGCGCCAGGCCGAGCAGCTGCGCCCCGACGTGATCCTCATGGACGTCAAGATGCCCGGCACCGACGGCATCTCGGCCCTGCGCCTGCTGCGTGAGAAGCAGAACGCCGCCCGCGTCCTGGTGGTCACCAGCTTCACCGAGCAGCGCACGGTGGTCCCCGCGCTGCGCGCCGGCGCCGCCGGATACGTCTACAAGGACGTGGATCCCGACGCCCTCGCCGGGGCGATCCGCTCCGTGCACGCCGGGCACGTCCTGCTCCAGCCCGAGGTGGCCGACGCGCTGCTCTCCAGGGACGAGACGGGCGGCGGCGCGGGGCGCGGCGGCTCCCTGACCGACCGCGAACGCGAGGTGCTCGGCCTGATCGCCGACGGCCGCTCCAACCGGGAGATCGCCCGGGCCCTGGTGCTCTCCGAGAAGACGGTCAAGACCCATGTCTCCAACATCCTCATGAAGCTGGACCTGGCCGACCGCACGCAGGCCGCGCTGTGGGCGGTGCGCAACGGGATGGGCCGGTGAGCCGGATACACGGCGACGGCCGTCCGTGCCGTGCGACGGGCTGAGATTCATACCGTCGGGTGTATGTCGCCCGAATGGCGCAACCGGCCCGACGATCGGACGTTCTCCATGGCGTGCTGGCGGCGACGTGCCGCGCAGCGCCACGCTAGGAGGAACGAAGAAGTGAAGAACCTGAAGAAGGCTGTTGTCGTCACCGCTCTCTCGGCCGGTCTCGCCGCGGCCGGTGCCGGCGTCGCCTCCGCCAGCGCCGGCGCCCACGGCGGGGCCCTGCACTCGCCGGGTGTCGTCTCGGGCAACGCCGTGCAGGTTCCGGTCCACGTGCCGGTCAATGTCTGCGGCGACAGCGTGAACGTCATCGGCGTTCTCAACCCGGTCTTCGGGAACGCCTGCCACAACCACTGACCAGGCAGACGGCCGAGCCTTCACGGTGCGGCGCGTTCGCGGCCACCGGCCCCGGAGCACACCCTCCGGGGCCGGTCCCGAACGGGTCGTCGCCGCACCCGCACCTCCGTATCCGGTAACCGTCCGCACGGCATTGCGCCGTCCGGAGGTAAGTCGGCGGTTTCCCGTGTCATCGGCTGCCGTGCGGCGTTGGCAGGTGGGACCCCGCGCCAGGGGTCACCGGATCACAAGAGGAGCACTTCCCATGAACACTGCCAAGAAGGCCGCCCTGGTCTTCGCTGCGGCCGGGATCGCGGCGGGCACCTCCGCCGGTACCGCCTTCGCGCACGAGCGTCACGAAGAAGAGCACTTCAGCGTCTACCACCACTCCTCGCACCACAAGGTGTTCAACGGCGCCAAGGCGTCGGGTGCGGCCGTGGGCTCGCCCGGTGTGATCTCGGGCAACGTCGTCCAGATCCCGATCGACATCCCGATCAACGTCTGCGGCAACACCGTGGACGTGGTCGGCGTGCTCAACCCGGCCTTCGGCAACACCTGCATCAACGGTGTCCTCGACCACGGCAAGGACGAGGACGTGCACATCTTCAAGCACGAGCGTCGCGGCTTCCGCCACGAGCACGAGCACGAACACGGCTACGGCGAAGAGCGCGAGCACGAGCACGAGCACGGCGAGGGCGAGAGCGAAGGCGGGAACGGCAACTGACCGTCCCACCCCGGTGAAGGCCCTGCGGACCACCCGGTCCGCGGGGCCTCAGCATGTCGGGCGTCCCCGTCCCCGCCGCAGGCCTGGCGCCGGGCCCCGGCCGCGCGGTGACCGCCTCGCCCGGCCCGCGGCGGCAGCCGGCACCATGCGCGGCGCCTCACCCCCGTCGCCGTTCCGCCTCCTCCACGTACGCGTTGTACGCGGCCACCCGGGCGCGACGCGCCGTGCGCTCCACCGGGCGCAGCAGCTCCGCGCGGGCCGCGATCTGGGAGGCGCTCACCGCCGTGCCGTGCTCGCCGCCGCCCCCGGCTCCGCCGGCGATCGCCGTCAAGGCGGCTACCCGCGAGGCGAGTTCCAGCACCCGGGCGGCACGGGGCGGGTACCCCGGCGCCAGCACCTCGCGGCCGGCTTCGGCCCGGGCGCGGTAGGCCTCCAGCGCGGCCTGGGCGGCGGGCCCGGCGCCCGCCACATCCAGCCGGCTCAGCGCGGCGGTGGCGTCCCGCAGCGCCTCGGCCAGTTCCCGTTCCGCCTCGCCCAGCGACGGCACGTCCGCCGGAGGCGAGTCCCGTACCGGCAGGCAGTGCCAGACGACCTCGACGTGCAGATCGGCCGGGTCCGCACCCGCCTCGGTCACCTCGGGCACCAGCCCCACCGGCGCCCCCACCCCGGGCTGCCGGGCGACGACGGTCAGTACGGCCTCGCCCGCCGCGAGCGCCTTGGCGTTGAACTCCGACGGACCGCTCAGCCCCAGCGGATGCCCCGGAGCGGGCAGGGCGAGCCGGAAGCCGGTCACGCCCAGTGAGCGCAGCCGCCCGAGCCCGAGCGTCAGCCCGACCGGCTGGTCCTCCCCGGGCAGACCCGCGATCCGGTGGAGCGCGTCACCCCCGATGATCTCCTGCACCGCGTCATCGGGTGCGACAAATCCACCAAGCAGGGCATTTCCCCATGCCGTCAAGCGTCCTGAGCGAGGTTCCTGAAGCATCCACCCAGCCTATGGAGTGAGCCGCTCGGGCGGTGGCGTAGGTTTTCCCTCGGGGCTGTCCCGGCTGTTCCCGTGACCCACCAGGTCGCGCCGAACGCACCGTACGTACCGAGTACCGACCGAAAACGCATGGGGAGACAACGCGCTCATGAGCGATGTACTGGAGCTGGTGGACGTATCCGTGGTCCGCGACGGACGGGCTCTGGTCGAGCAGGTCTCCTGGTCGGTCGCCGAGGGCGAGCGGTGGGTGATCCTCGGGCCCAACGGCGCGGGCAAGACCACGCTGCTCAACATCGCGTCCAGCTATCTGTTCCCGACCACCGGCACCGTTTCCGTCCTGGGCGAGAAGCTCGGCAGCGTCGACGTCTTCGACCTGCGTCCGCGCATCGGCATGGCCGGGATCGCCATGGCCGAGAAGATGCCCCGCCGCCAGACCGTCCTGGAGACCGTGCTCACCGCGGCCTACGGCATGACCGCCCACTGGCACGAGAACTACGAGGCCTCCGACGAGGAGCGCGCCCGGCTCATCCTCGACCGCCTCGGCATGGCCGAGTACGCCGACCGCCGCTTCGGCACCCTCTCCGAGGGCGAGCGCAAGCGCACCCTGATCGCCCGCGCCATCATGACCGACCCCGAGCTGCTGCTGCTCGACGAACCCGCCGCCGGTCTCGACCTCGGGGGCCGCGAGGACCTGGTACGCCGCCTCGGCCGGCTCGCCCGCGACCCGATCGCCCCTTCGATGATCATGGTCACCCACCATGTCGAGGAGATCGCCCCCGGCTTCACCCACGTCCTGATGATCCGTCAGGGCAAGGTGATCGCCGCCGGCCCGATCGACCTGGAGCTGACCTCCCGCAACCTCTCGCACTGCTTCGGCCTGCCCCTCATCGTCGAGCGCAACGGCGACCGCTGGACGGCCCAGGGCCTGCCCCTGGCGTGACCCGGCGCGGGCGGGGCGCGCTCGTCCCCCCGACGAGAGCTCGTACAGCGTCAACGCGGGCGCCCGGCGCCGCAGTCAGCCCTGTCCAGCCGGCGCCGCCGCGGCCTACCATGGCCGGGTGGACGCATGGATGTGGTGGTTGATCGCCTCCGCGTGCCTGGGCATCGCGATGGTGATCACCACCCTGCCCGAGTTCGGCATGTTCGCCGCAGGGGGCGTCGCCGCGGCCGTGGCCTCCGGCATCGGCGGCGGGCTCGTGGTCCAGTTCGCCGTGTTCCTCCTCGTCTCGGTCGCCCTGGTCTCGGTCGTCCGCGGCGTCGCACTGCGGCACCGCACCACCCCGCCACAGCTGCGCACCGGGATCGACGCGCTCAAGGGGCGCCAGGCGATCGTGCTGGAACGGGTCGACGGCCACAGCGGCCGGATCAAGCTCGCGGGTGAGGTCTGGTCGGCCCGCTCCCTCGACGGCGGCCAGGTCTACGAAGCAGGCCAGCAGGTCGACGTCGTCGACATCGAGGGGGCCACCGCGATCGTGATCTGAGCGCCGTCCACCGCGATTGCGCCGAAGTGGCGCGGGGCGTTTCGGGTTCTGCCAGACTTGATCACCGACATACATTCGGACAGCGGCGCGTCACCCGGGGAGTGGTCGTGACACCCATCATCATCGTCCTAGTCATCCTGGTGGTGCTGGTATTCATCGCACTCATCAGGACCGTCCAGGTCATCCCGCAGGCGAGCGCCGCCATCGTCGAACGCTTCGGCCGCTACACCCGCACCCTCAGCGCCGGCCTCAACATCGTCGTCCCCTTCATCGACCGCAT
>CAYNNX010000373.1:0-7009 GCA_964398515.1 uncultured Streptantibioticus sp.
GCCGGGCGGCGCGGGGCGGCGGGCGGCGGCCACGACGTCATGCGTCGGCGTGGCTGGCGTGCCGGCGGGTGGTACGACTGCGAGCGTCACAGCCGTGGCGACGGCGAGCACGCCGCCGGCCGCACGGACGACCGCGTCCCGGTAGTCGACCGGCAGCTCGTAGGTCCGTCCGGCGCGCTCGGCGACCCACCGTGCGGCGGCGGCCCGGAACAGCAGGACGGCCGCGACGACGGCCATGACGAGCAGAACCGTACTGAGCACCGAAGCCGCCACGACACGCACACCACCCGGGGGAACGACAGAGCCACCGCGGAACGGTGGCGTGCAAGGCATCCCCTCGCGTACCGGGCGGCGAACCACCGGACCGGCGATGATCACCCGAAGGCACCAAGGAGAACCCCCGGGCAGACACCGCGTCACGGCCTGCCGCCCGTGCCCGGCGGGTGGCGGAGACGAGGGCCGGGAGGAGGCGCGACGCGCGACCGTTCAGCCCGCGCGCAGCGCCATCGTCATCGCCTCCACCGCCAGCAGTGGCGCCACGTTGGCCGCCAGTGCCTCCCGGCAGGCGAGGATCGCCTCTATGCGGCGCAGGGTGTTCTCCGCGCGCCCGGCGGAGGCGACCTGCTCGACGGCGTCGCATATCTCGGCGTTCGCGATGGGGGACCTCGAGCCCAGCTGCACGGCCAGGACGTCCCGGTAGAAGCCGGCGAGGTCGGTCAGGGCCAGGTCGAGGGTGTCGCGCTGGGTGCGGGTGGCCCGGCGCTTCTGGCGGTCGGCCAGGTCCTTCATCACACCGGCCGTGCCGCGGGGCATGCGGCCGTTGCCCGAGGCGCCCAATGCGGCCCGCAGCTCCTCGGTCTCTTTCGCGTCGATCTCCTCGGCGACCTGCTTGGCGTCCTCGGTCGCCGAGTCGACCAGCGTCTGCGCCGCCTTCAGGCACCCGCCGATGTCGCCGAGCTGCAGCGGCAGCCGCAGCACCGCGGCGCGCCGGGCGCGGGCGCGCTCGTCGGTGGCGAGCCGGCGGGCCCGGTCGATGTGGCCCTGGGTCGCGCGGGCGACGGACGCGGCGAGCTCGGGCTCGATGCCGTCACGCCGCACGAGCACGTCGGCGACGGCGTCCACGGGCGGGGTGCGCAGGGTCAGCAGGCGGCAGCGGGAGCGGATGGTGGGCAGCACGTCCTCGACGGAGGGCGCGCACAGCAGCCACACCGTGCGGGGGGCGGGCTCCTCCACCGCCTTGAGCAGGACGTTCGCGGCACCCTCGGTAAGGCGGTCGGCGTCCTCCAGGACGATCACCTGCCAGCGGCCTCCGGCCGGCGACATCGACGAGCGGCGCACCAGGTCACGGGTGTCCTTGACGCCGATGGAGAGCTGGTCGGTGGCGACCACCTCGACGTCCGCGTGCGTGCCGACCAGCGTCGTGTGGCAGCCCTCGCAGAAGCCGCAGCCCGGGGTGCCGCCCAGCGCGCGGTCGGGGCTGACGCACTGCAGGGCGGCGGCGAAGGCGCGCGCGGCGGTCGAACGACCGGAGCCGGGCGGCCCGGTGAACAGCCAGGCGTGCGTCATCTTCGAGGCCGCCCGGGGTGCCTCCGTCGCCGTCGAGTCCACCGCGACGCCCGCGTCCGGGGCGTGACTCACGAGGGCGTCGGCGTCGCGCGCCGCGGCGGCGAGCTGCTCGACCACCGGCCCCTGGCCGACCAGGTCGTCCCACACCGCCATGCGCCATCCCTTTCCCGCGCACTCCCCGCGTACCCGTGCCCGCGCACGCGCTCGTTCCTTCGCCCGCGGCTCCCCGGGCTTCCCGTGCCGCCCGCGACAGCCCACCGGGGGTAAGGCGCCCCGGTCGCTCCCGCGCGCTCACCATTGTGGGCCACCCCACTGACAACGCCGCGCGACCGAGGCGGGGAACGCCGCCGGATGCGGTCGGCCCACGGTTGGCCGTTGGCCCGGCTGCGGGCCTGCTACCGGCGGCCGCGTCGCTTCCGGGAGTCCGGGCCGTCGCCCTGGTCACCGCGGTCACCGCGATCGGCGCGGTCACCGTGGTCCTCGTACGGCCCGAGGAGTTCGTCCGCCAGCGACGGCAGGTCGTCCAGCGGGGTCTCCTCCGCCCAGCTCGGGCGCGGGCGCCTGCGCGGCACGCTGTCGTCGGCCGTCCGGCCCGGGCCGGACGGCCCGGCCTGCGGGAGCTCCCTGGTGCGCTCGACCGGAGGCTCGGGGGGCCGCTGCTCGCCGCCCTCGTGCGGCCGGAACAGCCACGGCGGCACCCGGTCCGCCGGGTCTCCCTCGGGCCGCACGGGCGGCAGCACCGCAGTCTCCTCGACGTCCGGCCGCGCCTGCGGCAGCACCGCCGTCTCCTCGACATCGGGCCTGGCCTGCGGCAGCACCGTCGTCGCCTCCGCGTCGGGCAGGCGCGGGACCTCGATGGTGCGGGTGGCCTCGGCGTCGCCGCCGGACGCGCCGGGCACGCCCTGGCCGGGGCCGTGCGGACCACCGGCGTTCTGCGGTGCGATCCGGGGGGTCTCGACGGTCTGCGTCTCGTCCCGGCGCGGCTCGTCGCGCCAGGACTCGGACGGCCGGTTGCCGGTCCACCGCCCGGCGTCCCAGGGGGTGATCCGGGGCGTCTCGACCGTCTGCGTGGCATCGGTACCGGTGCCGGTCCCCGTGTCGGTGCCGGTGCCGGGGCCGTTGGCGGCGTCGCTCTTGTCGGGGGCGACCTCGGCGCGGGAGGCGGCTGCGCCCCTGCGTTCCGCGTCCGCCTCCGTCTCGGCCGCGGCCTTCGCCTCGGCTTCGGCGGCCAGGCGCGCCTGTTCGGCCCGGAGCAGCGCCTCCTCGGCCTTGCGCTGCTTCTCCAGGCGGCGGGCCTCAGCCTCGGCGCGCAGCCGGTCCTGCTCCTCCTTCAGGCGGCGCAACCGCTCCTGCTCCTCCCGGCGGACGCGCTCCTCGGCCTCGCGACGGGCGCGCTCCTCCTCGGCGAGCCGACGGGCCTCCTCGGCGCGCTGCCGGGCCTCTGCCGCCTGGCGCTCCTCCTCCAGACGGCGGGCCTCCTCGAGCTCGCGGCGCTTGCGCTCCTCCTCCTCGGCGCGCAGCCGGGCGAGCTGTTCCTGGCGTTCGCGCTCCAGGCGCTCCTCCTCGGCCTTGCGGGCGGCCTCCTCCTCGGCGCGCCTGCGGGCCTCCTCCGCCGCCTTGCGTTCGGCCTCCTTGCGGGCCTCGATCTCCTGCGCGGACAGCGGCAGGACCTGGTCCAGGCGGTGCCGCACGATCCGCGTCACGACCTGCGGCTCCAGGCCCGCGTCGACGACGAGGTACCGGGTCGGATCGGCGGCGGCCAGGGTCAGGAAGCCCCTGCGCACGCGGTCGTGGAACTCCGGTGGCTCCGACTCCAGCCGGTCGGGCGCCTCGGTGAAGCGCTCCCTGGCGGTCTGCGGGGAGACGTCGAGCAGCACGGTCAGATGCGGGACGAGGCCGCCGGTGGCCCAGCGGGAGATGCGCGCGATCTCGGTCGGCGCCAGGTCGCGGCCGGCGCCCTGGTAGGCGACCGAGGAGTCGATGTAGCGGTCGGAGATGACGATCGCGCCGCGTTCCAGGGCGGGGCGCACCACGGAGTCGACGTGCTCGGCGCGGTCGGCGGCGTAGAGCAGGGCCTCGGCGCGGTGCGAGATCCCGGCGCTGGAGACGTCCAGCAGGATCGAGCGCAGCCGCTTGCCGATCGCGGTGGCGCCGGGCTCCCGGGTCACCACGACCTCGTGGCCCTTGCTCCTGATCCACTCCGCGAGCGCCTCGACCTGGGTGGACTTCCCGGCGCCGTCGCCGCCCTCGACGGCGATGAAGAATCCGCTGGGGGCGGGCGCCTGTGCCGGGTCGCCGCCGCGCAGCGCCTCGCGCAGATCCCGTCGCAGCGAGACGCCGCCGCGGTCGTCGAGCTTGCCGAGCACGAGCGCGGCGACGGGCAGCAGCAGCGCGCCGACCAGCATGAGCGTGTAGGCGGCACCCCCGTGGTCGAAGGTGAACGAACCGTTCTCCACCCGGTGCGGCCCGATCAGACCGGCGGCCAGCGGCGCCGCGACGGCCGCCACGCCGACGGCGACACGCACGACCGCGTGCAGGTGGTCGGTGGTGCGGGCGCGGCGGGGTTCCTCGGCCTCCTGGTCGATCAGGGTGTGTCCGGTGTTGGCGGCGATCCCGGCCGCGTAACCGGCGAGTGCGGCCAGCAGCAGGACGGTCGTCGGGTCGGGGACGAGGCCGGCGAGCAGCAGCGCGAGGCCGCTGACGGCGACGGCCAGGCCCAGCAGCCGGCGGCGGGACAGCCCCGGCAGGACACGGCTCGCGGTACGGATGCCGAGGACCGGTCCGGCGGTCAGGGCGAGGACGAGAAGGCCGAACTCGACCGGGCCGCCGCCCAGGTCGGCGCCGTGCAGCACGGCGAGCGAGACGGCCGCCGCGATCGCCCCGGCGACCGCGGCGCACGAGAGCACGAGGGTGGGCAGCGCGCCGGTGCGGCCGCGTTCGGCTCCCGCCGGGCCCTTGGGCAGCCGCAGCCCCTCCAGCGGGGAGCGGGGGCGCGGGGTTGCGCCGCCGGGGAGCTCCAGGAAGTACAGGACGGCGATGGACGCCGCGAACAGACCTGCGGCGACGTACGACGCCAGCGCGACCTGGTGGAGGCGGAACCACTCGGAGCCGACCGCGATCAGGTTGCCGACCAGGCTGATGACGATCAGTGCCGCGGCGGCTACCGGCAGGGCGGTGAACCCGGTCCGCAGGTCCAGCCGGCGCAGCGCGTCGAGGTGGTCCGGCGCAGGCCGCACCGCACCGGCCTCGGCGGGCGGCGCCGGGAGCAGCGCCGGAGCGGCGCCGTCCTTGGCGACCTGCCAGAAGCGCTCGGCGACCCCGGTGACGAAGACGGTCACCAGGAGCCAGGCGAGCGCGGTGTCCGGCACCCAGTCGATCCACAGCGGTGCGACGACGAAGAGCGCGAGGCGGACCGTGTCGGCTCCGATCATGGTCCAGCGCCCGTCGAGCAGGCCGCCCGAGCGGGCGGCGCGCTTGGCGGCGCCACCGCCCTTGGACGCTTCGCCGCCCTTGGCCGGTTCGCCGGTGCCGGCGGTCAGGGCGCTGAGCGGCCCGAGCAGCACCGCGCCGAACAGGACGGTCGCCAGCAGGCGCAGACCGATCACGGCCGCGACGGCGAAGGCCAGGCTGCGGTAGCCGCCGCCGAACGGTTCCGTCTCCTCGGCGGCCTGCGCCGCGAGGGCGAGAAGCGCCAGCAGACCGAGGCGGTCGCCGACCGATCCGGTGAAGTGCGCCGTCCACAGTTTGCGCAGGGACGGGATGCGCAGCAGTGCGCTCACGGCACGCTCGCGGGAGTCCGCGGCGAGTGCTTCGGAGTAGTCCGCCGCGGGGCGATCCGCTGCGGCGAAATCGTCGGGCCCGCCCATGGGCTGCTCGGCACGCGTCATCCTGCCAGCCTAACCAACGAGGCCCTGCCCGATCCGCCCACCCGCCGCCCCCACCGCGGCCTTGGGCACGGGTGGCCCTACGGCCCGGCGCGGGTGCGGCCCCGGGCGTCCGGTCCGGGGCAGGTCAGCGCGCCGGACGCCGCGCACGGCCGGTACGGGCGCGCACCGGCCGTCGTGCGAACTACCTGCCCTCGTCCGCGGTGGCGGCCTTCTTGGCGGAGGCGGTCTTGGCCGCCGCCGTCGTCTTCTTCGCGGCCGTCGTCTTCTTGGCGGCCGTGGTCTTCTTCGCGGCGGTCTTCGTAGCCGTCTTCTTGGCAGCCGTCGTCTTCTTGGCAGCCGTGGCCTTCTTCGCCGGGGCCTTCTTGGCGGTCTTCTTCGCGGGGCCCTTGGCGCGCTTCTCCGCGAGCAGTTCGAAGCCGCGCTCCGGCGTGATGGTCTCGACGTCGTCGTCCCTGCGCAGCGTGGCGTTGGTCTCACCGTCGGTGACATACGGGCCGAAGCGGCCGTCCTTGACCACGACCGGGCGCTCGCTGACGGGGTCGGTGCCCAGCTCCTTCAGCGGCGGCTTGGCGGCGGCCCGGCCGCGCTGCTTGGGCTGCGCGTAGATCGCCAGCGCCTCCTCCAGGGTGATCGTGAAGATCTTGTCCTCGGAGTCGATCGAGCGCGAGTCCGTGCCCTTCTTCAGGTACGGGCCGTAGCGGCCGTTCTGCGCGGTGATCTCGGCGCCCGACTCGGGGTCGTTGCCCACGACCCGCGGCAGCGACATCAGCTTGAGCGCGTCCTCCAGCGTGACGGTCTCCAGCGACATCGACTTGAAGAGGGAGGCGGTCCGCGGCTTGACGGCGTTCTTGCCGGTCTTCGGGGTGCCTTCGGGCAGCACCTCGGTGACGTACGGGCCGTACCGGCCGTCCTTGGCCACGATGGTGTGGCCCGTGGCCGGGTCGGTGCCCAGCTCGATGTCACCGCTGGGCTTGGCCAGCAGCTCCTTGGCGTACTCGACGGTGAGCTCGTCCGGCGGCAGGTCGTGGGGGACGTCGGCGCGGCGGCTGGTCTCCTCGCCGCTCTCGTCCGTCGTCGCCTGCTCGACGTAGGGGCCGTAGCGGCCCACGCGCAGCACGATGCCGTCGCCGACCGGGAACGACGACACCTCGCGGGCGTCGATGGCGCCGAGGTCGGTGACGAGTTCCTTCAGGCCGCCGAGGTGGTCGCCGTCGCCGTTGCCGGCCTCGGCGGCACCGCCTTCGGGGCCCTCGCCGAAGTAGAAGCGGCGCAGCCACGGCACCGCCTGGGCCTCGCCGCGGGCGATGCGGTCGAGGTCGTCCTCCATCTTCGCGGTGAAGTCGTAGTCGACGAGGCGCCCGAAGTGCTTCTCCAGCAGCCCGACGACGGCGAAGGAGAGGAAGGACGGGACGAGCGCGGTGCCCTTCTTGAACACGTAGCCGCGGTCGAGGATCGTCCCCATGATCGTGGCGTAGGTCGACGGGCGGCCGATCTCGCGCTCTTCGAGCTCCTTGACCAGCGACGCCTCGGTGTAGCGGGCCGGGGGCTTGGTGGCG